>NZ_JBCMFH010000005.1:0-368391 GCF_043848115.1 Salmonella sp. 2020_1395
GTAAAAGAGTCCGTGGCAATTTATAACCATGAACGGCCACACCTGGCCCTGAAATACAAAACGCCCGATGATGTTCATCAGGCGTTTTACAGACAAAAAACTGTCAACCTATATCAGGACTAGTCAATAAAGCCTCGTGCCGGATCTTTTCACTCACTCCCTGTTTTGTCAATCTCTCTCCACGCAACTTCTGAGCATCTCGACATTGTGCTCAATATAGCTGAGCGTCACCTTAATATCGCGGTGGCCGAGTAGTTTCTGCGTGACATACAGATTTTGCTCCGGTTTCTGCATCAATTCTGTGGCAACGGTATGACGGTAGCGATGTGATGAAAAACGGCTGTGGCAGGCATCGCTGAGTTTGGCAAAGAAATAACTGACCTGATTTTCCGTCATTGGTTTACCCTGGCGCAGCGTCCGCCGACTGAAACGATTGATGTTGAACAACTGATCGTCAGCCCGCATTCCCTTTGTTTTCGCTTCTTCAAGCAGATGTTCCAGATAGGGCCGCAGCCGGGAGGCGATGGGAACGATATGTTCATCATGGCTTTTGCTGCCTTCGCTCTGAATAAATAGCGTGTCATGGACCAGATCGATATCCCTGACCCGCAGGTGAATAAGCTGATTCAGCCGGATCGCGGTATAGTTGAAGGTTTCAACCACGGTCAGCCAAAACCATGCCGGATATAAAGGCGAACGATAGCCGCGCTGCATTTTCTCCCGTTCGATAAATTGGTTCAGCACTTTGCGGGATGCGAGGATTTGCTCGCGGGTCAGGGTTTTCTTTTTCCTACGAGATTCCCGCAGTGATGTTTTCTGGAACGGATTGATAAACTGCTCCAGCAGCCCTTGTTCAATCGCGAAGTTATATAAGGCCCGCATATGGCGCATATAGTGATTCCAGCTCACCGGCTTGATACAGCGCACATTTAGAAGGTAATGACGCCACTCCAGCACCATATGCGACGTCACTTCGGCGGGTAACACGTTGCGCCAGTGAGTGAACTGGTTTACTGCCGTGCGATAACAGCTCTGGGTGTCAGGTCGCAATAAGCGGGCAAAAAAATACTCTTCCAGGATCTGTTCAAAGGTCATTTGAGTGACTTCCTTCATTGAGCAAGAGATGAGGGCTATTAAAGGGAACGTCATCTCCAAAAAGCGGCGTGGGATCGTCAAGTAGATATCCCTTCAGACATGAACAACGGCGTGGGCCGACAACGGCGCAGTGCCAGATGTTGAGGCCGTTTTTTTGTTTTCGGTGAAGATTCAGGTTCTGGAACTTCTTCTGTACCTCCCGCCAGTATTCTTCAGGGACATTCTGACCGCAGGCGCTAAGCCAGAGTTTGAAAATACCGGGTGTCACCAGAAACACCGACCCGGCTACGGTATGGATCCGGGCGTTAGGTTCATTGACTTCCAGATGTTGAGCCTGAACATTACGAACCAGCCACTGCCAGAAAGCTTCGCCTGAAAGTAGGGTATCGTCATGTTCGGGGATGGTTGTTCAACTACGCAGTTCGGTGCAATCACTGTTTTTGTCGCATTCTGGACCTCCGCTATCGGTGTGACGGTTCCACTAAAGGTTGCGGGCCGCTGTTGTGGATCTTCCCAAATTAGCAAAGGGGAAAAGCGCAGCAACGTCAGTTCACTACTCCAGCCGCCGTTAGCCTCAATCCGGCAATACCAGATGGCTTTATCCTCGCAGGGGATAAGTAGCTGGTGAGCCTGCATCTCGTCGAACAGCCGCACGTTATGTTGCGGTATGGCATCAATGCCCTGGCGCAGTAGCCAGCCACGCACGGCATCGGCAGCGTTCTTACTGACCAGCCATAGCGCCTCTTCCGTCAGCCAGCCGTCAGAGCCGCCGTCTGGGTTGTTGAGCCGGAACTCATGCGCCAGCAGGTCGTGCAGGGCGGTGATAATTTGCTGCGGCAGCGAGGTTTGCGGGCGATGAATAGCTTTAACCGGATCGCCGCCGAGATTAAATGCCACCGACGCCCGGTCGGCTTTCTGTACCAGCTCCCCGGCAAGCCCGGCATACTGATATTGTCCGTTAAGGCAGTGCAGCAGGGTGGATAACGCAGCAGCGTCGGCGGCGAGCCAGTCGAGGCTTTCCGGGGGGAGAAGTTGGATAAGCAGAAGAGCTGCCGCAGCCGGATGGCGCAGGTAATCACGTTGCGGCAGATAGCGGAACCGATAAGGCTGGGTTAGCGGGCCATGCCATGGAAACCAGTGTTTCCCGCTAATATTTTCCACTTCGATATCGGTGATGAGTTTGCCCAGATCGTGCAGCAACGCAGCGTAAATGATGACCGTCGTCCAGCGTTCGGACTGAGCAGCCTGATCTTCCGGTGCTGCATCAGACGGAAAAAGATAATTCTGCCGCAGCCGTGCGGCATAACAGGCAGCTTCGAGGCTGTGGTCGAGCAAACCGCCTGCGTGGGCGTGGTGATGGTTTTCCGAGGCCGGGAACAACTGCGCCAGTTCTGCGAAGCGGTGGATTGGTATCAGCCAGAAGCGTTCAAACAGTGAGGCGGGAAGCGCGGTGCTCTGGCGAATAAACTGGATAAGCTGCTGGCGCGACGGGACTGCCAGTAATGTTTGTACGGATTCAGGATGCAGCCATCCCTCCGTGGCATCTGGTTCGCCAGTGGATGGTGTGGTGTTTTGCTTTTTGCGCGTCAGCCATATCCGCATAATGGCCCTTTATTCCCAATGGATTTTGAGGCGCAGGAAGGCGGCGACGCAGTGAATCCCCAGGAGCTTACATAAGTAAGTGACTGGGGTGAGCGAGGAAAGCCAACGCACCTGCAACTCGAAAGACGAAGGGAAGCCCCTTTTTCGGGTAAGCCCGTTCCCCCTTCACTCTCTTCCCCTTAACCCTTTGGATTTTGCCTTTTGGTGCCGTCAGATTTGGGGCGAAATTGTTTATTGGATCGCGCAAATTTATTTTGTGTGTAGTTCAGGTACCTGTTGGTGAATATCAGTTAGCGGTGGGTCTTTTCAGACTCGGAGAGGAGCGCGGATATATTTTCAGGAAAAATAACGTCAGTTGTTTTTTCCAGATCGTCAGGCGTCCACCAGTGATAGTCATTGATGACGAGCCGTTCATGATCGCTCCATGCTTCGGTGCTGATCTCTTCATCGTTAATATGCACAATAAAAAAGCGTTCCTGAGCCAGAACTGTTTCGCCGCTGGGTAACAGCATCTGAAATGTACGTTCTGCGACAGAGGGGCCGATATCCTGGCGCATAATTCCTGTTTCCTCACGAAGTTCTCTTATCGCTGCTTGTTCAAAGGATTCACCATCTTCGACACCGCCTCCGGGTGTGGCCCAGTAAGATCTGCCAGCCAGTGCGTCAGAATTGTGAGTGAACCGGAAAAGCAGGATCCGGTTTAAAGGATCAATAATCAGTAATCGTGATGAAGGGCGTGTTCTCACTGAAGGTCTCGCTATCGTTATCAATAAAATAGGGTTGAGATGTTAGCATTTAACAGCCAGGAAAGTGCCGACAGACAGAGTGAACATGCTGTCGGCATGATGAAGTTATGCGCTCAGCGCTAACGGTTGCTGCGCCCGTTCAAGCAGATACTCGCAGGCATTACGCGCTAACCCGCTGGCGCGGAAAATCGCTTTTTTGTCCTGCTGCAATACCTTCAGCCACGATGCGATGTAGCTGTCATGCTGTAGTTTCGCCTGAATGCCGACATGGGCGCAGAGAAATGCAGATCCCATTTCGGCGATGAGTTCCTCAAAACTGTACGTCGGATCGCCAAAGGTATGGTTTCCAGCAGTGATGCCGTCCCGGTTCAACCGCGAAGCGTGTCCGGTCGCGTGCGTCAGTTCATGTAGTAGTGTGCCGTAATAATCCTCACGCGAAGTGAACTGCTCAGGATGCGGCATGATGATGCAGTCGCGTCCTGGCGAGTAATACGCCCGGTTCTGTCGTCGGTGAGTGATCGTCACCGCGCTTTGCCGGGCAACCTGCTCAGCGGCGGCGATGGGATCATCGACCATCACGACAGGCTGTGAAAACGCTTCCAGCAGTCCTTCACATTGCTGAGTATTGAACAGCCGGAATTCGCGTACTACAGCGTAAGACGTCACATTAGGGTTGCCGTCGGCATCAAGAACCGTGTTCCCGTTGCTGTCCACTACCTCGCGCTGCTGGGGCAGATAGAACACGGCAGTGTGGATTTTTTGCCTTTACGAATGTTACCGCCCGCATTGCGAATCTGAGTGAAGGTCAGCCAGCGATCGCTCTCATATCCCTGTCGCTCAGCGCTGTTCCAGAGCAGAGGAATATTGATGCCGTGATACAACCGCCCGGATAAGGCATTCATCGGCACCACCGGTTCCCCTTCCCGCCATGGGCGAACCCAGGGGATCACGCCTTTCTCCAGCGCGGCGATAATTTCATCGGTGACTTTCTGGTAAAGATCGTTGCTTCTGTTCATAAGCGTAACCTCATGATAAAGAAGCCGGGTACAGCGCTCCCGGTCGGGAGTCGCCCGGCACGGGGAGTGAAGGATGCTGAGGCAATCAGCAGGTATGAAGGGCAGTAACCAACAGGTGGTTATCTTCAAGGGTTAAGCGCAGCGGCGTCATCAGCGGTACATTGCTGCTGCCGTCAGAAGGCAAACAGTACAGACCGAAATTAATGCTCTTACGGTCCGGGCCTGCGCTTTTGAATGTCAGCATGGTGGCGACAATCAGGTTTTCGAGACGGTCATCCTCCTGAGAGGGATCGGGGGGAAAACTGACTACCTTTTCCCATGCTTCAGGTGAGACAGACAACGATAAGGATTTTGCTTCGGGGCAAGATGAAGTAGGCATAGTATTTCTCCAGTGATGAAAGCAGAGAAACACCGCCCGGCAGGGAGGGATTCCCTGCATGGTGGGGTAGAGGATGTATCAGGCGCTGAGCGCTGTCCGCGAGGATGATACGGAGCGGACGAAAAGGCGAGCCTCACCGGGAAGGTGGCAACCTGAAGGCTCTGGTTGCGGACAAATCAGTTTGAATTATGCACAACTTTGGTTATTGAGCAATAGGGTAATTTGCTCGTGAGTAAAGTGAACTATCTGGTTTTGTTGAATATATTGTTACTACTGTAACAGATTATGATTGACGTCTTAGAATGTACACTCAGATGCGCTATACGGTAGAATTGTGTCTACAAATGCTCAAATACGCTGAAAACCTGAAACATTTAACAGCAAAAGAATTTTGTAAGGGATAGATTTCTCGTGCGAACTTAAGAATCTCTGTCCCTTTGAGACTCTGTGTTACCTGGGCTGAAAGCAGCTGAGGAAACACAGATTTGGATTTTAGAAAACTTGATAAATTTACAAGGTATTCAATACCATATGAATCTCTACTATAAAACAGAACTTGGAAAGCTTTATCTTGGGGACTCTCTTGATGTCCTTAATGACGAGGACATCAGTAAATACGTAGGGAAAGTAAACCTTATCGTTACATCACCACCTTTCCCATTGAATAATAAGAAAAAATATGGAAATGAGATAGGCGAAGCATACCGCGAATGGTTTAAAAAACTGACACCTATATTTAATCAACTCCTTGCTGATGATGGTTCACTTGTCATTGAGATAGGTAACGCTTGGGAACCGGAGAGGCCTGTGCAATCAACTTTGCACTTAGAATGTTTGTTTGAAATGACAAAACAGAAGAATTCTGAACTCAGATTAATTCAGGAGTTTATTTGCTATAACCCCGCAAAATTGCCATCTCCTGCTCAATGGGTCACAGTTAATAGGTTGCGTACTGTTGATAGCTATACCCATGTTTGGTGGCTTGCTAAGACTGATTATCCGAAAGCAGACAATAAAAAAGTCTTACGGCCTTATAGTAAAAGTATGCGAAAACTATTAGAGCGCCAAACTTACAATGCTGGAATGCGGCCATCTGAACACAAAATTAGTGAAAAAGGTTTCCTAAAGGATCATGGTGGAAGCATATCCCACAATTTTTTTGAACTTGAGCCTATAGATGAATATCGAGATGTTCGATTGCCGCATAATGTAATGTCTTTTTCAAATGTATCATCTAATGATTTTTTTATTAGAAAATGCAAGGAAATGGGTATTAAACCTCATCCAGCACGAATGAATAAAGGTATAGTTAATTTCTTTATCGATTTTCTAACAGATGAAAATGATCTTATATTTGATCCTTTCGGTGGTAGTAATACAACAGGATTTTGTGCAGAATTAAAAAAAAGAAGATGGTTAGCAATAGAAGCGGATGAGAAATACGCAGAACAATCAAAAGTCAGATTTGAAGACCCTGAATTGAAAAAGGAAATAATATGAATTTAAATGCGGCTTTATCAACAGATTTATTAAAAGAAGGTAGAAATAAGGAACAGTTTGTTGGTCGACCGTTCTATTTATCTTATGATATTGCTAGGCTGTTAGTTTGTGATGCCTGGAAAGCACAGGTTAAAGGGATACCAGCCGGTTGTTTTCTACTTGCATTTTACGATGGTGAAGACGGTGTTGAAGAGGCTGTATTGCTTAGAGCACTTTCTCAGACAAAACTCCCTACTGATAATGATGTAATATCATCAATGATAGAGTATTACAAGGATAACTTAGATATATCAGGGCGAGCTGGTAGTTTGAAAGGCGGGAAGTTAGATGAATTTACACGTTACGAATTTAGTTTTTCAGGTTTAGAATGTAGGGTTCTTGGAGTATTTTATAGAACACAGAAAGGGAATATAGAATTTGGTGCTGACCTTGAGAACTTTTATGCAGCTAATAATTACACTGTATACAAAGCCAATAGAGATGTTCTTGAATTTATAGTAAATCAACGAGATGATGGCGGTTTAGTTGGTCAGGACTCTGAATTTAAAATTGGTAGTGTAAGATATTCATCTAGCCGTAGACATCAATCTCAAGAGGAAAATGTTAATGTATGGGTAAATCCTAAAGATTTTTTAGGAAAAAGGTCTGCTATGTTTGGGATGACCCGTACTGGTAAGTCGAATACTGTAAAGAAAGTGATAGAAGCAACAGAGGAAATTTCAAGAAAAGCTTTAATACTATTGGATTCAGCTTCTCCTGAAACATCTGAGTTTACATCTTCTGGAAGTCCAACATTCCCCGTAGGGCAGATTATATTTGATGTGAATGGTGAGTATGCAAATGCAAATAGACAGGATTCTGGAACGGCTATATATGATCTATATAAAGAAAAAGTTTATAGATATAGTGTATTAGAGAAAGATGATTTTAAAGTGATGAAAGTTAATTTCTTTAAAGACATTGAAAGTGGTTTTAGTCTTATATCTAGTTACTTTCAAGAGCAGTCTTTAGGGGGCGACTATGTTAACAACTTTATTGCTGTTAGTTTTGAAAAACCTGAAAGCACAAATCTGAATGGTTCAGAATGGACAAGATATAATAGATTAATTGCTGCCTATAAATGTTGTTTGTACAGAGCTGGTTTCAAAGCGCCAAATGGTGAAAAAATTAGATTTACTGGGGCGGCAGAAATTAATGGTGAAATCCTAGAGGGTAGAGTTTTGGATCCTAAACAAGGATTAACCCTTGAAGAGGCTTGTACATGGTTTGAAAGAGTATGGGAACAGTATGATGAGCTGAAGTTTTTCAAAGATTATATAAATAAGAAAGGATATGAATGGGCAAATGATGATTTAAAATCAATGATGGTATTTTTAACGACTTACAAATTACCGGGTAAAAAAAATCAAGTAAGTGGTTATAAGAAGATTCGTGTAAAACAATTGCATAATTTACACACTACGAGTATGGATGAATCGTTTGAAATAGAAATTCCTCGTCTGCTACAACAAGGAAAAATTGTTATTGTTGACTTGTCACAGGGGGAACCGGTAGTTCAGCGATTATTCTCTGAGAAAATTTGTCGTTCCACATTTAACATCTCTATGGATCGCTTTATCAATAACCTTCCAAATAATTTTATCCAATTTTATTTTGAAGAGGCACATAACTTATTTCCTAAAAAAGATGATAAAGATCTTAGTCAGATATATAACAGAATTGCTAAAGAAGGAGCTAAGCTACATTTAGGGATGATATATGCTACTCAAGAGGTTAGTTCTATTAGCTCGAATATATTAAAGAATACACAAAACTGGTTTATTGCACATCTAAATAATATTGATGAAACAAAAGAGCTTGAGAAATATTATGATTTTAAAGATTTCACACATTCATTAGTTAATTTTTCTGCAACCAATGATAAAGGTTTTGTTAGGATGAAAACTTATACAAATCCTTTTATTGTTCCAGTCCAAATTGATCGTTTTTTAGCAAATAAGGGTATGTGATGAGCTATAATGCAAAAGGCAACCGCCCATTTGAGTGGGCTAGTAAATCACAGCATACTCATGTGATCAATGATCCTTCTGTTCAAAATTTGATGAAAAGATGTAAATTCCCCTCTACCAATGAAGAGTCGAAAAATGATGTCCTTGAGCATTCTATTGAAATAAATACAGGTGCATCTAGAGACGTAACGACCATCATAGCTGTTGATGGCGGTTATACTGAGGTTACTGTAAGGAAAAATTATCCGAGCTCGAAGGTTGCATTTTTTCAATTTGGTGGACTGGAATTTAGTTTGGATGACTTAAAACAGTTGGGAGATTATCCCTTTATCCATCCAGAAAAAATGGAAAAATTTAAAAAACTAGCAAGATTTAAACTTGCCATCCCTACAAAGGCAACGTCTTTAGATTCTCTTTCAATGGTTGATTCTGTCAGAATACCTATAATTGAGTTTTTTAATGAGAATAGGGACGGTAAAAAATATATAGATACACTTAAGTGGTTGGTATTTCATGAGTTTAAAAGGAAAAGCATTGACTGTGATTCATCTCTTCATCAAATAACATTTGGGAGTTTGCCTAAACGGAATGGTGAGATATTTAAAGATGTTGTTGTCAATAAATCTGATATAGATGGTCAAGGGTATTTTGTTTATGGTGGGGAGATATTTAATCTTATTGATATTTTAAGATTTCATGAGGTTGTAGATGAGGAGTTAGGGGCTAGCGGTATTTTAGGATACTTGACGAATGTGATTGAGCATATAATTATTGTTCATTGTATAAAAGAAATTGTAACTCGGAAGCCTTCATTTTTAAAACGATTTCTTTTCATTAAAGATGGTCCTTTAGGTTTTTTTGGACAAACGGCAAAGTTGCATAAAGATATGAGGGAGTTATGTAATTTATATATTGATGAACATTCGCTAAAATTAGTCGGCTTAGAAAAATCAGGTTCTTTTGTTGAACACGCAGAGCAAATCTCTTCTGGAGATAGCGCTTGTTTGCTAAAAGGTCAAGCGCTGCCACTTTTTAATAATTATATTTATAAACATATACTTCCTGGCCCTTCTACTGAAGAGGAATTAGATAAGGTTCCTCCATATGCCTCAACTTCCTATTACAGTGGAAAATTGATTTATCGTAGCAAATCGGATAGGGTTTGGGTTTTAACTATACCTATTAAAACCAGTGAGGAAATAAAAAAGTTAAATAGAGCTTCATTTTCTAATTTAGATGAAATTCTTAATGTTGTTGAACATCTGAAGTGTGACATGTATGAGAATGCTATTGTCCCTATCGCGTTAGTTAATCAGCTAGTATCTCTTGCAAATCACCCATCTTCTAATATGTTAGAAAAATTTGCTATTCAATCAATGAATGAATAAGTGCACAAAACCTTAGGTATGAAGGTGAATTAATGTTCACCTTTATTCTCTGTTAAAATAACTAAGTGCATATGATTTTTTCTATAGATTATAGGTATATTTATTATAACTATTGTTTATTCACAATAATCTCCCCACAGCCTTCCCCCCACTATCCTGCGCCACCTTAGCTCCGCCCCCAGCGCCCCATTCACCGCCACCCCAACCCTCACTCCAGCCCACGTCATCGCCCCCAGCCAAAATGTCGGCAGCACCAGAAACATCGATCCCATCACCAGATTGATAATCACATCATCCTGCGAGTTCTGAAGCCCGGCCAGATTCCAGCTACTGTGGGTGTAAGTATCCCGCATAATCGTGCCATTCACATTTAGAGATCATCCGGCATAATCAATCTGCCAGCGAAGGAGATCGCTATGCGTAAAGCCCGTTTTACTGAGCATCAGATCATCACTGTGATTAAGTCGGTTGAAGCTGGACGAACCGTTAAAGATGTCTGCCGGGAGGCCGGTATCTCTGAGGCCACCTACTATAACTGGAAGTCCAGATACGGCGGCATGGAACCTTCTGATATTAAAAAGATAAAAGATCTTGAGGACGAGAACCGACGCCTCAAACAGATGTTTGCCGACCTGAGCCTTGAGAACCGGGCGCTGAAAGACGTTATCGAAAAAAAGCTTTAAAACCAGCCTTTAAGCGTGAGCTGGACACTCATCTGATAACGGCATTCGGACTCAGTATCCGTCAGGCCTGCCGGAGCCTGAACCTGAGCAGAACGGTTTATCATTACCGTCCGGATAACACACGTGACGAACCCGTTATTACCGCACTGCAGGCGGCAGCTGAACGGTATCCACGATACGGTTTTCCGAAGCTTTTTCAGGTTCTGCGGCGGCAGGGATACATGTGGAATCACAAAAGGATCCACCGTATTTATTGTCTGCTGAAGCTGAATTTTCGCCGTAAGGGCAAACAACGGCTGCCGGTGCGTAACCCTTCGCCACTGGCCACGCCGGAAGCGCTGAACCAGAGCTGGTCTGTTGATTTTATGCATGATGCCCTGGTCTGTGGGCGTCGTTTTCGCACGTTCAATGTCGTTGATGACTTTAACCGTGAGGCGTTGTCGATTGAAATAGATCTGAATCTGCCAGCCCCACGAGTGGTCCGGGTGCTTGACAGGATCGCGGCAAACCGTGGCTATCCGGCCATGCTTCGCATGGATAACGGCCCAGAATTTATCTCTCTGGCACTGACTGAATGGGCAGAGAAACATGCCGTAAAACTGGTGTTTATCCAGCCGGGTAAGCCGACACAAAATGCTTTCATTGAGCGTTTTAACAGGACATATCGCACAGAAATACTCGATTTTTATCTGTTCAGAACGCTGAATGAAGTACGTGAAATCACGGAAAAATGGTTATCAGAATATAACTGTGAACGCCCGCATGAATCGCTGAACAATATGACACCGGAGGAATACCGACAGCACCATTATTTGGCCGGGAACTCAAAAAATGTATGGAACTAAAACGGGTCTATTTACAATATGTGTTTCCTGTTGCGGGTGGGTGTTCGCGCAGAGTGATGGCGAGGGGGTGTGAGCAATAGGAAAACGAAAACGCAGGCGGGAAGATTGTTTGGCGGAAATTTTGATGCCACTGGCATTACCCTTTAGCCTATTGTTTGCTAGGTATTGATAGGCGCTAGCGTGGTTTCAGTGGCATTAATCCCCATAACATTGTGCTGATTTATCAGAGGCAGCTTTTGTTGCGGGGTTTAGCTCAGATCCTGGGATACCCTATAAACCGTTTTCTTATATCTCGGTTAAGAGATTTTCGCGGGCCAGGGTCCGCAGGTCATTACGCGCAGTGTTAGGCAAATTTACACATATCAGGGTTTTTCAACGTCACTTTGCACATTTTTTGAGTTGAGTTGTTCCAGCAACTTGGGATCTTTAACTTCTTTCGCGGGCTTGAAATCCTCATCCAGCATTTGCGGTAAAGGAGAGGTTCCATCGCACACACCATCTCCATAACCATTAGCTATATTTTGCAGGTTCTGTTTTTGGCACTCCTTCATGTAATAGCCTTTGATTTGCTGATTGTGCCACGCCATCAACTGCTGAATATCCTTTTTTGCACTGGGTGCGTTACCATTCACCAAGACATTACTAGCGCATGCGGCAAAATCAGTTGAGCTTACAGATGGGGTATAACAGTCAATCTTTGCCTGCTCGGTTAGTCCCGCATCATCTTCTCTAGAGGGGGATGTCAGTTGTGATACCCAACCATAAATCAGCGCAGCGACCAAGCCTAGTGCAGGAAAGATAAACGGGACGCGGCTGTAATATCGAATACGCATATAAAAAACAACTCCATTCAGCACTTTCAATTATCTTGATTTTTAGCGCTAGTATATGGACTCATGACTGCTTATAGCCTACCTCTTGTGCTTTCCGCCATTCTTGAATCTCTGCATTGGCCAGTACCGGTACAGCCCAAATCGCAGCAGTTGAACTCGACGCAGCATGGACAAACGGGTTAACAGGTCGTCTTGTATATGAGCTGAGGTAGTTTTAGCGAAATTCGGTGCAGCATTGATGTCAGTGGCATCACTCTATTGCCTATTGATTGGCAGCAGATTGATAGGCGTTTATGTGATGCCATTGGCATCACCCTTTTACCTATTGATTGGTGTCGGATTGATAAATGTTGATGTGATGTCACTGGCATCACAGCGTATTTTGCTGTTTATCTCTACACAAAGGACACATAAAAGTGCCTTTTGTGTAGAGATAAATAAATTCCTTTATTTGTTGCTCTTAGCCTAAGCACCTGGCGTTAGAATTAATTCACATCTTTTCTTCAGGTTTTTCGCGCGAAAAACTTGAATTAAGGATTGGGTAACTATGTTGGCTTTATCTTTTCCTGTTTCAGAATGCTGCTGATGAGAACTCATCAGATAAAGAGACCTCTTTTTACAGCTTATAGGGTGTTTTATTAACTTAACAGCTTATAGACTGTATTTTGCATTTACAGCTTATAGGGTGTATTGTTTAAAAACAGCTTATAGACTGTATCAGCGCTTCTAACAATGGTAAATGCCTTATGAATACTGTTTATCCGTTGAAAACTTTGAATCAAATTCGTCCATTGCTGATTGGCTTTCGCAAGGCTAATGGACTGACACAAAAGGAAGTTTCTGAAAGGTTAGGAGTAACTCAGCAAACTTATGCCCGACTGGAAGCGAATCCAGCCAGTGCCAGTATGGAGCGACTATTCAGGGTATTTACCGTGCTGGGTGTAGAAATGGTACTCTCTTCTGGGCCACAGATACTTTCTTCGATGTCATCTTCAACAATGGAAGAGTCAGAACAGCAAATAGATTCACCTGCCAGACGGGAAAAATGGTGACGATATGCGTCGAACACAGCAGCGTTTATCAATATGGATGAATGGAATCCGGGTCGGATTCTGGGAGAAGGCCAGAGGCGAGGATTTATTACAATACCTTCCAGAATGGATAATTGATGAACAGGGAAGACCTTTATCGCTTTCTTTGCCTTTCACTCCAGGTAATCAGCTTTGGCGTGGTAATGTTGTTCGTGACTATTTTGATAATTTATTGCCTGACAGCGAAAGTATACGCAGACGTTTAGCCGTGCGTTACCAGGCTGAAAGCCTTGAGCCTTTTGATCTATTGGCTGAGCTGGGAAGAGACTGCGTTGGTGCAATACAGTTACTGAATGTTGATGAAGAGCCCACAGATTTATTTTCCGTAAATTATCGCCCACTTTCTGAAGCTGATATCGCAACTACATTGCGTAATACTACGGCGATATCGTTGCCTGGTCGGCAGGACGAAACTGACGATTTGCGATTATCAATTGCCGGTGCGCAGGAAAAAACGGCTTTATTGTGGCATGAAGAACGATGGTGTTTACCTGAAGGTAATACCCCAACAACGCATATCTTCAAACTACCGCTTGGGTTGGTTGGGAACATGCAAGCGGATATGAGTACATCGGTTGAAAATGAATGGCTGTGTTCTTTGCTTGTTGAGCACTACGGGATCCCTGTAGCAAAAACACAGATTGCGCAGTTTGAGGATCAGAAGGCATTAGTAGTTGAGCGTTTCGACAGAAGATGGTCAGGCGATCGGCAATGGATCATTCGTTTGCCACAAGAGGATATGTGTCAGGCTTTAGGTGTTTCTCCGTTACGAAAATACCAGTCTGATGGTGGGCCGGGTATTTCCGATATTATGGAAATACTGAGTCATTCAGATCAGGCTGAGCAGGACAAAGAGCAGTTCTTCAGGGCTCAAATTATTTTCTGGTTGATGGCTGCTACTGACGGCCATGCCAAAAATTTCAGTATCGCTATTGAGCCACAAAGTCGTTACCACCTTACGCCTCTTTACGATATTTTATCAGCATGGCCGGTAATTGGTCATGGTAATAATCAGATTTCCTGGCAAAGATGCAAACTGGCAATGGCTGTTCGCGGTAGCAGTAATTATTACCACATTTATAGAGTTCAACGACGGCATTGGATTAATCAAGGTGAATTAAACGGATTGGGAAGACGACAAGTTGAGTCCATGATGGATGACATTATATCCAGCACACCTGAAGTCATTGAGCGTGTATCTGCGTTGCTTCCAGAGTCGTTTCCATCTGAGCTTGCTGAGTGTATTTTTGAAGGTATGCGGCAGCAGTGTAGGCGTTTGGCTGGAAGGGAATAACGCATAAGAGGAATTTCAGGAGCCTTTAAATTGAAGTGCACTACGGATAGCTCATTGTGCTTACAGGGATATCGCTTGATGTGATATTTGTTTGTTTCTTTTCTAGAGCCTAAAGGAGAAAAAAGGAATGGCTTTCGAATGGAAAGAAATTATCACACCTGTTGCGACGCTGACTGCCGTTTGGCTAGGGGTGAGATTTACACTGCGTAATGAATTGCGAAAAAAAATGGAATGACCATATCCCGGTAGACAGTTTCTGTCTTCACGGTGAGGCATTTTCAGAAGGAATTATTGTGGCGACTAAAATGTGGATGATCCGCGGTGATGGCGGAAAATTGTACGATGACTTCAGGGACAAGCAGGTTGTTGCAATCGGCTGGTCGCAGCTCGCTCCCTATGTGAAACCGGGATGCTCAAGAGAGCAGTTGTTTACCCGGTATCAGGAGCTTGAGCCACAGACTAAGCCAGGCACAGTTCGTTCCGGTGCTTCCCAGGTCTGGCGCTTTGTGAATGAGATGCAGAAAGGTGACTGGGCTATCACTTATTCACCTTCTAATCGGACTTATTTGATAGGGAAAATCGCCTCAGATTTTGAGTTTCATGCCGAGTGGCTTGAAGACGGCATGGGCATCGCCCGTAAGGTGAAGTGGAACGCGGAAGAGATCAAGCGTGATAGTCTGAGCGATGCAACCAGAAACACCCTTGGCTCTACGCTGACGGTTTTTCAGGTGCCTGATTTTGCCGTGAATGAATTAGTGCAGGGCAAAAAACCTGTCTCAGATGTCGTGCCGGAAGTACCTGTTTCAGGTGGAGAGGATGAGGTTGTTTCTAATCCTCTGCGTGACATGGAAATGATCGCTTTTGAAGGCATCAAAGATCGTATCAACCGTCTCGACTGGGATGAGATGCAAAATCTGGTCGCTGGCGTGTTACGCAGCATGGGATATAAAACTCAGGTATCGCCTGCTGGTGCTGACCGTGGGAAAGATATCATTGCTTCCCCTGACGGTTTTGGCTTCGAAAATCCGCGCATTATTGTTGAGGTGAAGCACCGGCGGGAACAGATGAGCAGCCAGCAAATTCGTAGCTTTATCGGTGGCCGTCATAAAGACGATCGCGGGCTGTATGTCAGTACCGGTGGGTTCAGCAAAGATGCGCGTTATGAGGCCGATCGTTCTACAATCCCGTTGACGCTATGGACGCTGGACGATTTGGTACGCGCGTTAGTGGAAAACTATGAGCAGGTGGATATTGAAACTAAGCTGTTGGTTCCGCTTAAGAAAACGTACTTGCCTGCATGAATAACCTATGATTACTATTAATTCAGGCTCAGTATGACAAAATTGTATGCTTAAACGCGATAAAAGTTGTCTATCTGCGGTGGGGCGAGAGTACATAACGTATTGGGCTACCATACAAATGGTGGCCTACATGCAGAACAAGCTATAAAACACAGCCATTCTGCACTACTGTGTTGCTGGCTTGCCCTATGCATGCCTTCGTACTTTTTTCTTCATCTTTCAATATTTTCATGAAATACTTGGGAAAATCACATTTGAGAGATGAGTGTATGAGCGTCGGTATTGTTACATTTTTCAAGTATACACAGCTTGGTTTTTATCGTTATGGCAATGATGATTATTGCGAGCCACTTGAAATGGATACCCTTCTTTCATCCCTCCATGTGTGGTTTCAGGATAGAATTTCACTAGAAGATACACTTCTTTGGGATGACGAAACTCCTGGCTATTCTCATCGTAAAAAGGTTTATCTAAAAGCAATCGAAAAAGATGAAGAAACGGGTGAATATATCCTTGTTCTTTGGAGAGCCGTAGGAAGTGGTGATGGTGTTTATGGAATAAAAGCTGATGCGCGGCTCGATGACAACACTTTATATGATGCTAATAATGCAGCCGCTGGAGATCGAGTCATTTGGGGTGAAGCATCCTATTATTGGTTTATTCCATCTAAAAATTTGTTTGCATCAATCCGATTCTCTAATTCAATTGCAGATACCAATCTAATGAATTTATTTTTCAGAGATTTTGTCTGCTTACACGCTGATTTTAGAGAAAAACGCCGAGAAATTAAAGAAGGGAGCACAGGTTCTTACACAAAAATAACGTTCCCTGCGCAGCAAGCAGGTGAAACTGGAAATTTGTGGTTTCGTATCAGCTCAAAGCAATACACAAAACTCACTACACGAGCTGATCTGGGCGCTATCGCCCGTGACATAACTCATTTTGTTAAGCGTGAAGTGATTGCAGCAAGAGATGTAAATCAATCCGATTGGACAAGGTTTTTCGGAAGGCTCCCTTTTGTCTCTGCTGAGGTTACAAAAGATACTCGTAAAGTTGAGGTGAATATTGAAGCTAAACCAACGGCAGAAGAATTGCAGCAAATTTTCGAACAATATGCCGAGGATTACAACGGTGGTTTAGATGGTTGGCGTAACCTTGGGTTTAGAAAAGAGGGAGTGGGTGGTATTTGTTGGTTGAATAGTTTTGTGGTAAAAAATGTTCTGCCGATTGATGATACAACAGGCGGTGGTGTGGATGAAACGGGCCATTATACAGCGCAGCGCCTTTTCACAGCCCTACAATTTAAACGCGATGGTTTGCTTGCACCATTTGGCGTTGGCGCGGAGGAAGCCACTGCCCCCCAAGCTATTCAGGAATTACCATGAATAAATCTAAAGTTATTGTTTGGCATATACTGGTAGTTTTGGTTGTAACTTATTTAAGCTACAGCTTTAGGCTAGATATAGATTTTAAAGATGTTGAACCTATAATTTCTATCTTGCAAAATACATCAGCAATGATTTTTACAATAATGGGGATCTGGATTGCTTATGTTTATCCGAACGCTGTATTAAAAATTGTTCAACCCTCAAAGGTGACAGTGATATTTTCTGACGATGACTTAAAGAGAGTTAAGTTGCTGGTGGGGGTAGTTATTTCCTCAGCATTAATTTTGTTATTGTTATTGGTTGGGGTTGTCGTAAAAACGTTTGTGATAAAGACTTATCTATTTATGCAGTACCAATCAGCATTTACAGTTATTGGTTTATGGTTTTTACTCTCTTTAATTTATGCACAATTATTTTGCATATATGCGGTAATAGCATCTAGCGTAAATTTCATTATCGATTTAAAAAACCTTAACACTAAAAAACGGCTATCAGAAAAACTCGATGGCAAAATTAAATAATATGCGCTGTAATTATAAAAGCGTATTTATGATACGCTTTTATTTACTCTTAATGGAGTTGATGAAAGTTAGTGAGTTCATAGAGTTAATTTCTCCACGCACAAGAAAAAATCATTGATTGTTCAATGATACCCTATACCCGTTATTTTCGTTACAAAGTAAAAGTACTCTGATAAGGTTCAGTTGCAGCAAATCTCAACCCCTATTGAGATTTGCTAATAATGACAGCACAAAAATCGGGCAGTATGCCCGATTGTGATACGGCAAATTATCGGGACATTCTTTGCTTGATTAGCCCGAAGAACATTTCCCAGAAATGTTCCGACATCCCTTCATTCGTCAATAGTTCGTCTCGTGAGGTGCCACGACTGAAGCCTCCCATCAGAGCACGAAAACCAAGAGTCTGACCATTATCAGCAAGGCTTAGACTTTCGTTAATACTGTTTCGAACAACATTATCCTGGCTGTAACAAATATCCCCCATTCCATGGTGTTGATTTCCACGCCAGATGCCACATTGACCGACCTTACTGCCATTGATATAAACAGCACAGGTGAATGAATCTGTATCAAGCCGATTAAAATCGATGTCTAATCCGGAGTGGCGATTTTTGAGTTCATCTAACGAGTTCTCAAAATAGTGGGCAACATATTCAAAGCCTTCACGTCTGGCGCGATCTTTATCCAGATCGGTAAAATTCTTGGGTAGAGAAAGGTTGCTTGAACGCGGTGTAAAAACGGTATCCACTCCCTGAAACATCGGATTCGCCGGAGCCGGTGAAGGGATATGTGTGGTTTGCTGTGGTTTTTTGGCTTCCATCTGGGCTATGGCACGCGAGATGGCCTCGACGACCTGAACATAGCCTTCATCGTGGCTGGCAAACTTAGTGATGGGTTTACCGTCGGTAGTCGCCGCCATAATGCTGCCAAATTCTAACTGATGCCAGGCACAGTCTCTTAAAATTACCGGAATGACCACCGCCTCGCCCCGGTTATGCCGTTCCAGTGCATTTTTCATCTCTACCTGATAGCAGTAATCTGAAGCGATAAAGTCACTGCTGATCAGGAGCAGGATGATATCTGCTTGCGAAAAATAGTGGTCAATCTGACGTTCAAACTCCTGGCCAGGGACGATGCGGCGATCGTGCCATGTTGTGATCTTCCCGGTTCGCTTCAGCGGGGAGAGATGCTTCTCAAGTTCGTTGCGTAGTGCTTCATCTGCATGGGAATAGGAAAAAACGAGAGTGGTCATAGCGCGTAAGATGCTCCGGTAGAGAAATGAGGAATACCGCTATTATTGCGCCAATAAGTGTAAAAGAGTAATCCCCCTTGGCTACAAGGTATTGATGCGGAAATCAGTCCTTCATCTTGGTATCATTCTGGTGCCAGAGTATGATCTCTGGCGATTTCCTTGATTTAAGCAACTTGGGTAAAGGCGTCATACTCATTGAACGCTCAGGTGGTTGTGGAATCGCTTTGCTTGCTTTTTTACTGTGAAATCCATGAGTTGCTGAGAGTTCCAGCTTCGCAGGATCGATAAGAGACAACAATGACACTGATTAACCTAAAAGATCTCGAGGCCCATCTTTGGCATGCAGCCCATATCATCACTGGGCCTATTGATGCGTCAGATTACAAAACGTACATTTTTCCCATCCTGTTCTTCAAACGCATTTGTGATGTATATGACGAAGAATTTGCCGATGCGATGGAGAGCGTTGGGGATGCAGAGCTTGCTAAAGGGAAGATGTTTCACCGTATTCAGATACCAGAGAATTGTCACTGGCGTGATGTATTCGCTGAGACCAAAGACATTGGTCAGGCCTTAAAAGACTCTTTCCGTGGTATAGAGCTGGCAAACCCTAAACTGCATGGCATTTTTGGCGATGCCAGTTGGACCAATAAAGAACGCCTTTCTGATGAGTTACTGGCTACGTTACTTAATCACTTCAACAAAGTGAATCTCGGCGTTGCCAGTGTCCGTGATGATGATATGGGGCGCGCATACGAGTACCTGATCAAACGTTTTGCTGATAAAGCTAACAAGAAAGCTGGTGAGTTCTACACCCCACGTACTATTGTTCGCTTGATGGTTAACATTCTTGATCCAAAAGCTGGTGAGAGTGTCTACGATCCCGCCTGTGGTACTGGTGGTATGCTGCTTGAAACTATCCACCATGTAAAAGAAAACGGCGGTGATCCGCGCTTGCTAAAAATTAAAGGTCAGGAAAAAAACCTGACTACCGAAGCCATCGCGCGAATGAACCTGTTCCTGCACGGTCAGGAGGATTTTGATATTGTTCGCGGGGATACGCTGCGTGAACCTAAGTTTTTACAAAGCGATCGTTTAGAAACCTTCGACTGCGTGGTTGCCAACCCACCATTTAGCTTGAAGGAATGGGGATACGATCTGTGGTCGAACGATCCCTATGGCCGTAAGCAATATGGTCTGGCGCCTAAAACAAATGGTGATTTTGCCTGGGTGCAGCATATGTTTGCTTCACTTAACGACAATGGACGTATGGCTGTCGTGTTACCTCATGGTGTGCTGTTTCGTGGCGGCGCAGAGGGAGTAATACGAACCAAATTGCTGAAAGAAAATCGCATCGTAGCGATTATTGGTGTCGCTTCCAACCTGTTCTATGGGACTGGGATTCCTGCGTGTATTTTGGTGCTGCGCAAATCACGCCCGGCAACGCATAAAGATCATGTATTGATTATCAATGCTGAAGAAATCTATACCAAGGGGCGTGCGCAGAATACACTGTCCAACAAGCAGGCTGATGACATATACCAAATCTATCATGACCAAGCGCAACAGGGGCCGGATGCAAAAGAAATCGAAGGAGTTGCACGCTGGGTACCTCTGAAGGAGATTGAAGAAAATGACTTCAATCTAAATATTGCTCGTTATGTGCAAAAGCCACTCGAAGAAGAAACCATCACTGTGGAAGAGGCGCTCAAAGATTTTCAACGGAAGTTGGCTGAACTGGAAAAAGCAGAAGAGGAGCTGGAAACCCTGCTTATCAAAGAAGGGTTCGAGGTATGAGTACTATGAGTAATAAAAAGCTGGAAGAGCTGCTCTGGGGGGCCGCCGAATTTCTTCGTGGCCAAATTGACGCATCAGACTACAAGCAGTATATCTTCCCGTTGCTGTTTTACAAACGCCTGTCAGATGTCTATCTGGAAGAATATAATGAGGCGATGGAGCTCCATGAAGGCGATGCCGAATATGCCGCCATGCCGATGTTTCACCGTTTTAACATTCCCTCTGAGGCAGCTTGGGAAAAGGTCCGCAATACCAGTAAAAACATTGGCGAAGCGATCCAGAATGCGCTTCGACTAATTGAAGTCAATAACCCGCGTTTACATGGCGTCTTCGGTGATGCGCAGTGGACCAATAAAGAGCGCCTGCCCGATCATCTGCTGGCTGATCTGATTGAACATTTCAGTAAAATTCCGCTCGGTATTAAATCTGTCGCCCAGGATGATCTTGGTGAAGCCTACGAATACCTGATTAAAAAGTTCGCTGATGATTCCGGTCACACGGCTGCAGAGTTCTACACCAACCGAACAGTCGTGCATTTAATGACGCGCATTATGGGATTAAAACCGGGTGAAACCGCCTATGATCCGACGTGCGGCACTGGCGGGATGTTGCTAAATGCAGTGATGGATCTCCGTGCAAGAGGTGAAGAGTGGCGCTCAGTGCATCTTTATGGTCAGGAGGTGAACCTGTTGACCTCCGCTATCGCCCGTATGAATATGTTCCTGCACGATATCGAAGAATTTGATGTGCTGCGCGGTGATACTTTGGCTGAGCCAAAGTTTATTGAAAACGATCGGCTCAAGCAGTTTGATGTGATTTTTGCCAACCCGCCATACTCCATAAAAAAATGGAATCGTGACAAGTTTGCTGCCGATCCATATGGTCGTAATCTTTATGGTGTACCACCGCAGGGCTGCGCTGATTATGCTTTTTATACCCATATAATCAAAAGTTTAAAACCAGATACTGGTCGCGCCGCCATGCTCTGGCCACATGGCGTGCTGTTCCGTGATTCAGAGCAAACCATTCGTAAACAGGTGGTTGAATCGGACATCATTGAAGCGGTGATTGGGTTAGGCCCGAATTTGTTCTACAACTCTCCGATGGAGTCTTGCGTGGTAGTGCTTAACTGCAATAAACCTGCTGAGCGTAAAAACAAGGTGTTATTTATTAATGGGGTGGAACACGTTACTCGTGAGCGCGCCCATAGTCGCTTATCCAAAGATGATTTGGCTGTGTTATGCGAGGCTTATTTTAGCCCTGAAAACCAAAATAATATCACTGCACTGGTGGATATCGACGCTATTAAAGGGAATCTCTACAACCTGTCGATCCCGCTGTATGTGCAAGCGCAACAAAACGGTAAAGTACATAATATTGAACATGCGATTGAAGCGTGGAAAGTAAGCCGTATACAGTTGAAAAAACAAACTAATAAATTATTCCAAAGCCTTGCGGAGCTTGGGTATAATGTTCAAAGCAAGGTGGGGCAGTAAATGACGGAACAGCAATTACCGGAAGGCTGGCAAATGGTGAAGTTTGGCGATATTGCGAAACATATCTCTAAACGTGTAGAACCGAGCGAGACAGACCTTAAAATCTATGTTGGCTTGGAACACTTAGATCCTGATAGTCTGAAGATTAAGCGACATGGCGTACCGGCGGATGTTGAAGGGCAAAAGCTGTTGGTAAAGAAAGGGCAGATCATTTTTGGCAAGCGTCGTGCGTATCAACGTAAGGTAGCTGTGGCTGATTGGGATTGTATCTGCTCAGCGCACGCAATGGTTCTTGAAGAAAATTCTAAAATGGTTATTCCCGGGTTTCTTCCTTTCTTTATGCAATCCGATATATTTATGAATCGAGCTGTAGCTATATCGGAAGGGTCATTATCACCAACGATAAAGTGGAAAGTTTTAGCCGAACAAGTTTTCCTATTCCCGTCAAAAAATCGACAGCTGAAAATGTTGCCAATATTATCATCATGTAATTTGGCAAGTTTAAAAAACGATGCAGCCTTAGAATCATTACTCTTTTTTAGGAAGGTTATTTTTAGGGAACATATATCTAAGCTAATAATCCGTCATAATGTTTCTAGAGAAAAACTAGGTGATGTTTGTCGAATCAGTACAGGGAAGACGCCTCCTCCTAATGAACGTGAATACTGGGAGGGGGATATTCCGTTTATAACTCCGGGTGATATTAGCTCTGATTCATTATATATTAATAGCGGCGAGCGTAATATTACTCATAAAGGGCTAGAAAAAACTCCATCTGTGCCTAAAGGATCGGTTTTACTGACTTGTATAGGTTCAACAATAGGAAAAGCAGCAATTGCATCGTGTGATTTATCTACTAACCAGCAGATAAATTCATTAATTTGTAGTGAAAAAATATTGCCAGAATACCTTATTGTTTGGATTCAGAATAATTTGGAAGTTATTAAAAAATACACAGGCATTCAGGCCGTCCCTATTATTAATAAATCCACGTTAGCAAATATTGATGTCGATGTTCCTTTTCTCGAAGAACAGTTAAAGCTTGTGATGGTAGTTAGAGAAATGGATAGCTTGAGACATAAATTGAAAAAAAAAGGTGTAATTCTTACAAATTTAACAAAATCTCTCTTTGTTCAGGATAGTGATTAATTATGTTTAACGAACAAACCGTCACAGAAAATGGAATTATCGATCGCTTAAAAGGGTTGAGTGGGGTCAAGTGGTCTTACTGCCACGGTGAAAAACTGCCTAAAAAAGCGCAGGATATCTTCGTTGATGAGTGGCTAAAAGACGCGCTTTGTTCGTTAAACCCTGATATCGGCAGACAGCCTGACTATGCCGATGAGGTCATTTACAAACTTCGGGGAGTGGTTTTAGAAGCCAGACATACCGGTTTAGTAAAGGCCAATGAAAACTTCCAGGAATGGTTGATGGCAGACAAAACCTTGCCCTTTGGCGAAAATGGCGACCATATCACCATCAATCTGATTGATTTTGAGAACATAGAGAACAACCATTTCGTGGTGGCACAGCAGGTTCACTATATCGCGGCCACTGAAGTCTATTTTGATATTGTCCTTTATGTGAACGGTATACCACTAGTTGTAGGCGAAGTTAAAACCGCAACACGTCCTAGCGTAACCTGGCAAGACGGTGCCGCCGACTTTATGGGCGGCAAAAAGTACTACTGGAAAAATGTTGAATCTTTCTTTGTACCTAACTTGCTGTGTTTTGCCAGCGAAGGTAAAACCTTTGCCTATGGTGCCATTAATGCCCGAGTTAAAGATTGGGGACCATGGCATAATACTGAGCTTCGTGATGAGATTCTGCCGGGCCTGGCATCGGTACTCAACAGCTGCGAGGGTTTATTAAATCCGCAGACCTTATTGCAACTACTGGAATCTTTTGCATTATTTTCAACCGTCAAAACAGGCAAAAATACTCCACCTAAACGCGTTAAAATCCTGCCGCGTTATCCGCAATTTGAAGCAGCAAAACAAATCGTTGAGCGTGTTCGCAGAGGTTATCCAAAAAAAGGTCTGATTTGGCATTTCCAGGGATCGGGTAAATCCTTGTTGATGCTTTACGCCGCTAAAATGCTGCGTGCCGATAATGCGTTAAAAAACCCGACGGTACTTATCGTTGTGGACCGGCGAGATCTGGACAGCCAAATTAATGAAACTTTTGGTGGGGCCGACGTTAAGAATCTGATTAAAGTGCAAAGCTGCAAAAAGTTGGGTGAATACATTGAGCAAGACAGCCGTGGCATTTTAATCACCACCATCTTTAAATTTAAAGATATCGAAATTGACGATAGCAACCCTAATGGCCTGAACAACCGTGACAACATCATTGTGTTGGTTGATGAAGCCCACCGTACCCAGGAAGGTGGGTTAGGTGAGAAAATGCGTTGGGCGTTGCCTAATGCGCACTTCTATGGCCTGACTGGCACACCGATTTCTGGCATTGATCGTAATACATTCAAGTTGTTCGGTGCTGAAGAAGATCCTGGTCGCTATATGAGCCGCTATAGCTATAAGCAGTCGATCCGTGACGGAGCGACTAACCCAGTGAAGTTCGAACCTCGGTTGGCTGAACTCCGAGTGGATCGTGATGCTATCAACGAAGAGTTCGAGCAACTGGCCACCGAAAACAACCTGGATGAAGAAGAAAAAGCAGCATTGTCCAGACGCGCTGGCAAGCTGGCTATTATGCTGAAATCCCCCAGACGCATGGCTGCGGTGAGTAATGATATTGTTGAGCATTTTACCAGCCATGTTATGCCGAAAAAGATGAAAGGCATGGTTGTGGTATACGATCGTGAAGCCTGTGTGCAGATGTATTATTTGCTCGGTGAAAAGCTCGGTTTTGATGCGGTTGAAGTGGTTATGAACGTTGACCAGGCTCCGGTTAAAGTTGAAGAGGGTGGCAAAAAAGATAAGCTTAATAAGGACTGGCTCAAATGGCATGACGAATTGGAGCTACCTATTAAACAAGCCGATTTCGAACGCTGGCAGCACATTGATGCGGAAGAGCAAGTGCAAAAGGATCTGATTGAATGCTTTAAAGATCCTGTGCATCCGTTACAGCTTATCATCGTTACCGCCAAGCTGCTTACGGGCTTTGATGCGCCAATTTGCTATTGCATGTACCTCGATAAGCCTCTACGCGATCATACTCTTCTTCAGGCCATGTGCCGAACCAACCGGTTGTACGAAACCGATGATGTGCGCAAGGACATGGGATTAATTGTCGACTACCTCGGCGTTTTCGAAAATCTGCGTACTGCTCTGGCCTATAACCCTGAAGAAATTGAAGGGGTTGTAGAGGGGATCGAGGCATTTAAAGAGCTATTGCCGTTACAACTGAATAAATGTCTGGCCTTCTTCCCTGGTATAGATCGTTCTATAGAAGGTTTTGAAGGCATTATGGCTGCGCAGGAATGCCTGCCAACCAACGAGAAACGCGATGAATTCGCTGCCAGCTTTGGTGTGTTATCCAAGTTATGGTCAGCTATCAACCCAGATCCTTTTTTGACTCCTTATCGTCAGGACTATAAATGGCTAGCGCAAATTTATGAATCGGTGCGTCCGGTGGGGCAGACAGGTGCGCTTGTTTGGGCAGCCCTTGGCCCCGAAACAATTAAGATGATCCATGAGCATACTGATATCAATCGTATTCGCGATGATATTGACGAGTTGATCATGGATGAGCACGCAATTTTTACCCTGACGGTTAAAGAACAGGAACAACGCGCAAAACGCCTGGAGATTGATCTTATGGGGCGTTTACGCGGTAGCCATGATCCTAAATTTGTGGCATTGGGTGAGCGTCTGGAAAAACTGCGTCAGGACTATGAAGCTGGTGTTATCAAGGCCATCGACTGGTTGAAAGGCCTGTTGGATGCTGCGAAAGATACCGTACAAGCCGAGCGCGAAACGGGCGAGCGCCCAGTAACTGAAGCTGATAATAAACAGGCTTTGACCAAACTTTTCCTCGAAACACGCCCAGAAACTACCCCTAAGTTAATCGGCGACGTTGTTGAGCAAATCGATAAAATCGTCAAAGCAACTCGCTTTGATGGCTGGCAAAGTTCCCACAGCGGTCCACGCGAAATTCAAAAGGCGCTTTTGCTCACTCTGGCTCAATTTGGATTAGGTAAAGATAAAGAGTTATTCCAGAAGGCTTACGGGTATATCGAGGAGCATTACTGATTTTTTCTTAATGTCGTGGCCATTGTATTTGAAGGTCGGGAGGAGGTTATTTCCTCCCGATATCCTTCCAGTATATTAGCTAAGATCCCGAGATACTTTAAAAACCGTTTTCTGGTCGTTTTCTGATATCTCGGTTAAGAGATTTTCACGCGCCAGGGTACGGAGGTCATTACGCGCTGTGTTATCCGATACGCCCAGTGCCTCCGCTACACCTGCTGCGGAATATTTCTTACCAGGCTCCGCCAAAATGATATTGAGTAGTGTGACTTGTCTTCCGCTCAGCCGCGATAAACTCCCAGATTTATACAAAAAATGGTCAATTCGGGCCGCGCGGGCAACCAGGTCGTCTACATACTGTAAGAGTCTTGTCATAGCCCGATGGATAATACTGGCCTGATATTCAAGGTAGTACGTCAGATCCATATCATCGGTTTCAGTGTACTGGTAGCTGTGGGCATATTTGGCCGGGGCGGCATGTAGTAACTGGCTGATCGAGATATATTTAAACACGTCGTATTCTGATTTCAGCATGTACCAGTAAAATAGCCCACGGCTTGTACGCTCGTTACCGTCTCTGAAAGGGGGCTCGTGAGCGATCATGAAGTGAAGAACGCAGGCTTTTACCAAGGAGTGAACGTAGGATCCTGTGTCATTTACGAAGTCACACACCATTTGCAGACGCACCTGCAGGTCGGTGGCGGCTGGCGGTTGATGAACAATGTTACCGTCATAATCTGCAATCACCACATCATCGGTGTCGCGGAATTCTCCAGGACGGTATTTTTCGTCATTTATTCCACCCATTCCAACGGCATGGAAACGGCGGATTAAGTCTGGTGTTAATGGTTCCTGGAGCAGATCTGGTATTTCGGCCATCAACCGCGCATTACCAGCGATCATGTGTTCATCTTCGGTACGGGGGGCTCTGCTACTTTCAAACATGTCGCGCGCGACAAGCGTAGTTGTGTTAGCGCCTTCCAGCTGTGATGAGGTGATGGGCTCTTCCATGCTTAGTGCTGTTAACTCTTTCCCTGCCCCTGAGTCTGGCGGTGAGTTCTTTGAGCGTCAGCCTTGTGGCGTGCTTGTCCACCTGTTCACACACTGACATGATGTTAGGTGTAAGGACAAAGCCAGCCTGATCGCCTGTTTCGTTGCGATAATGGATCCGTTGCATAGCTGAGCCACGCGCGCGCCGCGTAAGCGTCCAGGCGATAGAGACATTTTCTCCGCTGGACGTACGGCGGCAGAATTCGTCAAACGGAAGATAGCGGCCTTTATCGTCCGTCACGCGGCTGTAGTGTTGGTTGAGTTTCAGATCCACTCCGTTAAGTTGGGACAATGCAATAAGTACCGGTGATCTTTTGATTGACATGTTGCTATCTCAAAATTTGATGAATTTGAGTTATACAGACCGCCACTTAAAACTATCTCAATTTTCCTTTTTTTGAGATAGAACGTTCCCTGTGAAGACATGATAATTTATAGGTATCCCTATGCTTCAATCTCTGAACCACTTAACGCTTGCTGTCAGTAATTTGCAAACTAGCCTGACCTTCTGGCGCGATTTGCTGGGGTTGCAGCTACATGCTGAGTGGGATACTGGCGCTTACCTTACCTGTGGCGACCTTTGGGTCTGCCTTTCTTACGACGTATCCCGTAACTACGTGGCCCCGCAGGAAAGTGACTACACCCACTACGCATTCAGCATTGCGCCAGAAGATTTTGAGCCGTTCTCGTGTAAGCTGAAACAGGCGGGAGTGACGGTCTGGAAAGACAATAAAAGCGAAGGGCAATCTTTCTATTTTCTTGATCCGGATGGCCACAAGCTGGAGCTGCATGTGGGAGATTTAGCATCCCGACTGACGCAGTGCCGGGAGAAGCCTTACTCTGGAATGCGTTTCGGGCCTGGAAAATAATCACGCAACTTTGTGATCTTCCACGCAGTATTCAATTTTATGTCCCATTTTGGGGGCAAATCCCCAAACTAAAACCTCACAACCCATTAATTTTCAATAGATTAAATGAAAAGGCGAGTCCGGCCTTCGCACCAGGAGCATGTAAATGGACCTCAACTGAGATCTTTTTTATGTCTAAAATCCAGAAGTTACCTACCTTTCTCGGTTGAGCGCTGTGTTTTTTCCGTTGTTATCAGCATGCTAACCGTCAGGACAGAGCCGATAGACAAAAAGTATGTCTGCAATAATGTCTTGAATGTACATATAGTTGCGAGCATCATCGCAACTATGTGCTCATGAATTCTTCAATGTAATGACCTCTGACAAAACCCTAAAGCAAGCGATATCAAATATTACTATTTGGCGCAAAGGCGAACAGCGAGCGCCGCATAAGCCGTTATTGCTGTTATATGTCCTCTCGCACTATCGGCAGAGTCACGATCGTCTATTTGATTATGGTTCTGAAATTCATGAGCAATTGCTGGATTTGTTGGAGCGCTATGGGCCACAGCGCCGTGAACAGCGCCCGGATATGCCGTTCTGGCGTTTGAAGGGCGATGGTTTCTGGGAATTGCAAAACGCGGAATTCTGCTCAACCAGCGGTAGCCGCCAGCCACCTAAACGTGAACTCATTGAATATAATGTTGCTGGTGGGTTTGATGCCGTCAATTTCGCGCTGGTAACAAAAAAACGTAAGCTAATCGACGCGCTGGCGCAGCAGATCCTTGAGGCGCATTTTCCGACCAGTATTCAGGAAGACATCGCTGACGAGATGGGTTTTGATATTTGCACCTCTCTCCGTCAACGCGATCCGAAGTTCCGCCAGGCGGTGCTACGAGCTTACAATTATCAATGTGCGGTCTGCGGCTTCAATATGCGCCACGACAACGCCCCTATAGCCCTTGAAGCAGCCCATATCAGATGGAAGCAGCATCATGGTCCTTGTGAAGTACCTAATGGCCTGGCGTTGTGCGCAATTCATCATAAAGCGTTCGATCGTGGTTCGATTGGCTTGGATGAAAATATGCGTGTGGTGGTTTCCGACGCGGTGAATGGTGGCGGAGTGGTACAGCGGCTGTTCTGGGATTTTGCGGGGAAAGAGATCGCGTTGCCGCAGATGAAAGAAAATTATCCGGGTGAACGGTTTGTGGAATGGCACAAGAGGGAGGTGTTCAGAGGAGGGCATTGATCTGGGGGAGTATTTTGAGTGTGGTATACGTTATCTGTTAAAAATAGCTCCACATCAAAAGCATCGAAGTAATCGGCCACGGTTCTCGCACTATGGTCTGTAGCGCGCTGGTGGAGTCACACCTGTGGTCAAGCGGCGCGTAGAGCGCCAGATGAGCCATCATGAGCGCAAGCGGAATTTATGAGGCGCGGCATCTTAAAGAGCACGGGGAGATTGTAAGTAGCCCGATATTGTTGGCTTTTGCTTAGCTTGCTGACGGGATTCGTCGTATGAAACATGAAAATTACCTCATGTTTTATATAAGGATTCGACACTATATCAAAACCGGTAACTCTCAATCTTTCAAAGCTATGTGTCAGATCAGGTCGTGATAATACACGTAAATTTAAAAATCTATATCTGGCCAAATAGACTTTTTTATAACAGCTTTATAAATTAAACAAATCTGCCATAGAGACAGATTTGTTTAATTTATAATTAGAGGTTTGCAACGTTATGATATACTTTTTGCACATCATCATCATCTTCAAGGGCATCAACAAGTCCTTCAAAGATTTCTAAATCTTCTGGTGAAAGTTCAACTTCTGATTGAGCAATCATTTCTAATTCTGTTGTTGAAAATTCAGTAATTCCAGCTGCTTTTAGCGCTGCGATTCCTTTATGCAGGTCTGTAGCTTCAGTATAAATAACGATGTTTCCTTCTTCTTCGGTTACATCACGAACATCAACTTCAGCATCAAGCAAAATTTCAAAAATATGGTCAGGGTCTGTTCCTTTAAATACAATTACTCCAGTATTGTCAAACATATAGCTGACAGCACCTGCCGCTCCGATATTCCCGCCTTTTTTATTAAAAATTGTGCGGATATTAGCAATCGTACGGTTAACATTAGACGTCAACGTTTCAGCGATAACCATTGAACCATTTGGTCCAAAGCCTTCATAACGCCCTTGCACGAACGTTTCATCTCCGCCACCTTTGGCTTTATCAATGGCTTTATCAATAACATGTTTTGGAACCTGTGCCTGTTTCGCACGTTCAATAACGAATTTTAAAGCTGAGTTTGATTCCGGGTCTGGTTCACCTTGTTTAGCCGCAGCATAGATTTCTACACCAAATTTTGCATATACTTTAGACGTTGCACCGTCTTTAGCCGTTTTTTTAGCAACAATATTTGCCCATTTACGTCCCACTGGAAACATCTCCTCAAAAAATTATTTACATTAATGGCAGGTTAATAACCTGCATATTTTTCTATCGTATTATATCATAATATATAAATTCTCGTCTATGAGAAATAAAAACATCCAGCTTTTACGAGGGATTACTTTGATTTTAACAATAGCTAATATGGTGGATAAGTCCTTTTCTGATTTTCTTCCGGTTCTTTTTTTATTTTTAATAATTGAATCGCAGCAATAACGTCTTATTGATGGTGATTTCGCTCATCAGGTGAGGTGGAATGCTTGCACGTCTTGCGACATATTGTGGCAGAAACTTAATGGCGAAATTAAGAGCCTATCCCATTAGGGCTATTTTACTTGCCATTTTGGACCTGGGCAGTGCTCAAAATCCTCACGTACTACGTGTACGCTCCGGTTTTTGCGCGCTGTCCGTGTCCAAACTGGCTGCGCCAATAACGCCTGGTGGGATAGTCTCTAAGACGATATATTCCCGCCTTGAGCCGTGTTAATTTGTTGCATACTTTTAAACGGAGGTATACCTCTTGTAGGCTATACCTCCTGCTTCACGTTATCGCGCGATTAACGCAAATACGCCCCAGCCAAAGTATTCTCGCGTCCAGGTGACGTGACGTTTGGGGGCTACCGTCAGTTCTGTTCGAACCTCTTGCGCAAACTCATCGTCAGGGTTTTCCTCCAGCCAGCGGCGCATGGTCATCCACTTCGCGGCTTCATATCTGTCCCAGCCTTGCGGGTCCGCCAGCACCATTTCCACTACGTCATAGCCGAGTTGGTCGAAAAAGGCGACCAGCTCGGGCAGGGGACGAAAATCGGCGACGGATGAGACGCCACAGGCGTGGGCGATCTCTTCCGTTGCGGGAATCTGACGCCAGTACGGTTCACCGATGAGAATGATCCCGCCAGGTTTGAGGCTTTTGGCCAGCAGATCTATTGTCCCCGCGACACCGCCCGCAATCCAGGTCGCGCCTACGCAGGCCGCCACGTCATATTTTTCCTCGTCGATATAACCGGCCGCGTCGTTATGAATAAAATGTACGTATTCACTGACGCCGAGCTCTTCTGCACGTTGTTTTGCCTGTGTGGTGAAGAGCGGGCTTATGTCAATGCCAGTACCTGTAACACCGTAATCGCGAGCCCAGGTGCAGAGCATCTCACCCGAACCGCTACCGAGATCGAGAATCCGTGTGCCTGGTTTCATGCGTAACGCATGGCCCAGCGTGGCGTACTTTTCCGCTGTAAACGGATTATGGATACGGTGTTCGCTTTCGCTAATGGTAAAAATACGTGGGATATCCATTGGGTTATTCCTTTTACTGAGGGCTATTCCCTCAGCGGGAGGGGCTTTTTCAGCCAGCAGCGCAAACAGCTTGCCTGCAAAAGTCTCGCCGACCGGCCAGGTGTGACTGTCCGGGCGCTGCAACACAGTGAAGCCAGCATCACCAAGCAGGCTGATATATTCATCATCGCGCCAGGCCTTCATTTGACTGCCGAAACGGGTGGTACAGCCGTTTTCCGCTATCGCCCAGAACTGCGTTGAGCTGGTTTGGGCCTCTTCATCCCAGGCATTTTCCGTTAACAGCAGATGAGGCATGGCAAGAAACAGGCCGTGCGGACAACGCTGCCAGCCTGGCTGCGCCATGCCCTGGCGTTTAACTTCATCAAAGGTATGCACTTCAACAAGCAGTTTGCCGTCCGGTTTCAACCACTGCGCGCAATGACTGATGAGGCTTTGCGCATCCGCAGCGCTAAAGACATTCAGTTCCCCAAACGTCATCATAATGAAATCGAAAGGTTCCGTGGGGTGGTATGTACGAATATCCTGCTGAATGTAGTCAATATTCAGGTTTGCGGCTTGCGCCTGCTGGCGAGCCCATGTGATGGATGCCGGAGAGAAATCTACGCCTGTGCAGTGAAACCCACGCTCCGCTAACAGGCGGGTATAAAAACCGGGTCCACAGCCGAGATCCAGAATGCGGGCGCCACCGGGTAACTGACGGGTAATCCATGTTACCTGTTGCTCAATCACGGTTAGCCGGCGGCTGGCCCAGTCGTGGTCCTGCGACAGATGATTTTCCAGCATGCGTTGGCTGAAGGCTGGCTCGTCCCAGGGGATTTTGCCTTCATCGGGTAATAGCCGAATGCGATGCGTTGCAAAAATAACGGCGCTGATATCCATCATCATCTCCTTAGCGATTATCAGGCTGGGCGCGGACGTTGTTCAGCCCGGTTGTATTAATGCGGTAGGGCTGACCGTTAACGGATTTGATCAGCTTTTTGGTTTTGAGTTTTTTGAATACAGCGAGCGTGCAATCGGCGAGCAACAGCCCTTCGCGGCTATAGCACTCAACGGCGGTGACACGGCCTGACGCATCGCGGATGTGCGTAATGCGTCCGCCTTTGGCGAGAACGTGTAAGGTACGTTGTTCCTGACGGGATAAATTCATGCTGAAGAACCTGTTTAATCATCATAGGCAAAACGTGCAAACACACTGCGGTGTCCGCATTCGATTTCGGCACATTGATAATCAGTCCGGCCTGAAAAGGTCGGAGAACTGATTATCAGATGATGACATTCTCCAGCATCAAAGCCTCGGGTTGAGTTGAAAGGTATTTACGTCGTGAATGATAACACCTGATTTCTGTAAGTGAATAACCGGGAGTGAAAAGTGTGATCTCAAAGGGAGGATCATGCGTTTAGTAAGTCAGTTGAATAGATCCCGCCGCTACCATAATGAATATTGATTAAACTCATATACCCGATAATGGCCGCTTTGATAATCTCGGCGTATCTTTTTAGCCATTGACAGGGTTGTTGCGTTGGAAATCTTTTTTTAACCCACTGAAAAATATCACTTAAATATTTTTCATACATAAACATTTATGGTCCGCTGAGTTCGGATCCGGTTTTGTATGGGTTAAAAAAGGTACGTTATGAAAGTCATATGGACTGTCACTCCTGTGGGGTATCAGCGCATAGCGAAACGTTGCCCTTCATGCAGCGTAAAACGGGACTTCACGCCTTCTGGGGCATTTCGGGTTAATTCGCAAAAGAAGGTACTCGATGTCTGGAGTATCTATAAATGCACACACTGCGATTACACCTGGAATATCTCCCTGTTCTCGCGCCTGCCAGTCAGCAAAATTAACCGCGGTCTTTATGGCCGACTGATGGCGAATGATGCCGCCACGGTGCAATATTTTGCTTATGACAACGCGATCCTGAAGCGAAACAATGCTGAATTATCGGGGCAGCCTGATTTTCACATTCAGGAACGGTGGCTGGTCAGTATCGCCTCCCACAAGCAGGTCAGTGTTAGCGTCAGGATTTCCCGTTCTTTTCAGGTCAGCCTGCTGTCGATTTTGAAGAAACAACTCCTGTTAAGCGCAGCCGAAATCAAGAGACGGATTGAAACAGGGCAAATAAGTGGCGTCACGATGAAAATGCTTAAATCGCGAAAACTGAAGAATGCGAAATATGATTTGCAGCTCTCAGTTGAAACACTGTATGACCGGCGAAGGATTGTTCTGACCCGTCGATAAAAACAATAAGCTCACCTTACGTTTAAGTGTGCTGGTATGGCAACGACGCAACGGAATGAAAGAAGGACTAAGGGACAGGTGAGCTTTAGTTGAATAACCCTTGTCTGTGGCATTCAGTGAAGACTGAATGCCATGGATAATCCAGATTTTCGCACCAGTGATGATCAGCAGAATGACAAAGGGCGATGGATTACAATTATCTGTAGAGTAAATAAATATTCACGCAACACCATTAAAAAATAAGAAAAAATGGCTCACTGTTGAGCTGATATTAATACCTGAACCACTGAATTAGAGTAATGTAGCGCTATTCATAGCGTAATTTTTTCTGTTGCGGTTACAGGGGGAGGAATGCACACCTTTAGACCATACTCACTAAGGCATAGCGATCTGTTATATGACGATATTCCGTTAGAAATACGCGAGCAAATAATCTTATTGATTATCAATACGCTAGGAAATTGCTCCTCTTTTTATGATATGACATTATACTGCTATCATAATAGTCATTCTGACGAAGTTTATCGAAGAATATGTAAAACGTTGCGCAAAGAGTATGGCTTATTCACCTTATATGCGCATTCAACGTCATATCTGGATGAAATGAGTAATCTGTTATTAAAAACAGATGATAAAAGAAAGCATATTGATACCATTGAGCTTGCTTTTAACTATATAGATACCTACCTTCGAACCTATGAAGTTACGCTTGGGTTAGAACCGGATAAGGCGATTAGTGAATTAAACAATATATTTCATGAGCATAGTTTAAAATATCGCTATGAAAATGGTAGAATTGTAAGGTTGCGCAGAATAAAACGGCTTAAAAACATATGTTATTATTTGTACTCTCCTGGAGAGTATGGCTTTGTCGAATATGATCTTATGGAAGCGTATAATCGCCTGATACTTAATGATTTTGCCTGTGTTGTAAAGGAATGTCATGCAGCCTTCAGAAGCGTTCTTCTCAGAATTCATGAGAGAAAAGGTATCGTATATCATGAACAAGATAGTTTAAATACACTAATGGCTAATCTGATGGCGAGAGGCGTTATATCTGCTGAATATGTACATAAATTTCATTTTTTAAGTAACGTGCTGGAGTCAGAAATATTTCTGCCAATGACGCCAGAAAAATCGCATCATCACTACACAATGATGCTCCGTATCTCTGAAGAATTGGCCTGTAGTATTTATTATCTTACTGAGCGGAGTATATTCTTTCTTACCCAGCGGGCTGAAGAAGATGGTGTCGCGCCATAATAATGATCGCGCTGTCGCTCAGTCAGACTGGATTATCGTTATTTAAATTTGTTCAGACGTCGGAATTTTTTGTTCTGCCGTCTGTTTTTTTAGTGATGAGCTGTTCAGTGCAATAATAAGGGGTACAGTACGATGACTGATTTTTAAACTGAATATCATCTGTGTCGCATTTACTCATGGGTATTGGGTCAGGGAGAGAGAAGAATGAGTACTATTTTAAAGCCTTTTTTATTGGCGGTAACCCTGATGTTAATCTTAATAAGGCCTGGCTTTGCAACGGAGGATGGAGCGATAACCATGGTTAAAACCTACAGCGCTTATGACTATTTGCAGACTCGAGCGCGGTTGATGCACGCTGTCGCCGATCACGGTCTGGTGTTATTTGGGGAATTTGACCATGCCAGAGCGGCACAGAATGTTAACCTGAAAATGCCGCCGACAACGGTTCTGGTCTTTGGCAATCCTAAAGGCGGAACGCCTCTCATGCTGGCGCATCCCGAACTGGCGCTGGATTTACCGTTTCGGGTGCTCATTAGCCAGCAAGCCGATGGGCGAACGTTAGTCAGTTATCATCCCGCTGAAACGCTGCAACGTTATGGTCTTGATGCCGCAGACATACAGGCTTTGAAAAAACTGGAACAGCTCGTTGAAAAAAGTCTCCACTGAAGCGGAAAATCTGGCTTCAATCGGGCGATGTGTTTGCACGAGTGATGTCGCGAATAAATGCGGTCACATCGTCCATTACCTGATGCGATAAGGCGGCATCGAAGGTGGCGCTATCAGCATCACAGAACCCGTGCCGCGCATCGTACATTTTACACTGCACCCGGGGGCGCTTTTCCAGCGTCTGTCGCATGGCGAGGGGATCAAACGCCGGCTCATAACGCGCGATAATAACCAGTGTCGGACAGCGAGGCGCAAGATGAAGGTACTGGCGTATACGGGAACCGTAATAGCAAATGACGCCATCGCATAACCCACTGGCTGCACTTAGCCATGCGAGCGTTGCGCCGACACTATATCCTACGACGATTAACGTCTCATACTGCGTTCTGAGCTCGTGGAGTAATGTGGTAACGACGGCGGGATCAAAGCCGACATTTGCTGAAAAGTGACGGTAAGCCTCCTCCTGCTGTTCATAGCGAAAGGGGGTATGGTGAGGAAACAGCGCGGGAATATAGATGTCGAATCCGCGCGTCATCCATTCATGGCCTGCGCGTTGGATATGAGCGTTAATACCATAAATTTCATGCAGAATAATCGCTGCCCGGCGATGGCGGCTCGACAGACTGGAGGCGTTGCTTCCCCCGGATACGCCTGGGGCGAAAAACACGGTGTCTTTTATCATAACGCGTTCTTGATACAAAGAGAGCGGCTGGATTTTCGCCGATCACGCTATGTCAGAGGCGTTGTTCCTGTCAATGTACAGACACATTTTATGGCCTGATTTTTGGTTGATAAATTTTATATTGGTAAACCAATATGCTGTTCATATTCAGGCATCAGGGCTAAAGGTGGAACATCAGTCGTGTATTGTCTATTGCCTTTCCTTTTATCTGGCCTCACTAGCGAAACGGGGCGCATTATTATTTTGTTGGTTGACCAGTTTCGCGTTTTTGGTGTGCTACGCGTGCTATCCCTCTTTACAAATGCTATAGTCTGATACCGGGAAATCGCATCGGACGGGCACGACCAATATGAAATCAAACACTTCTCAGCAAAGACCTTACCAGGAAGTGGGCGCAATGATACGGGATCTGATTGTTCAGACGCCGTACCGCCCTGGGGAGCGCTTGCCGCCGGAAAGAGAGATCGCTGAGAGGCTCAATGTGACGCGTACCGTCGTGCGTGAAGCGCTGATCATGTTGGAAATTAAAGGTCTGGTTGAAGTCCGCCGCGGCGCCGGGATCTACGTGCTCGACAGCGCGGATAATAACGAGATGGAAGGCGCTGACGTCAATCACTGTAATGACGCCGGGCCGTTTGAACTGTTACAGGCGCGTCAGTTGCTGGAAAGCAATATCGCTGAATTTGCCGCTCTGCAGGCCACCCGCGAGGACATCATTAAAATGCGCCAGGCGTTACAACTGGAAGAGCGAGAGCTCGCCTCCAGCGCGCCGGGCGGCTCAGAAAGCGGCGATATGCAGTTTCATCTGGCCATTGCCGAAGCGACCCATAACAGTATGTTGGTAGAGCTCTTCCGCCAGTCCTGGCAATGGCGTGAAAATAATCCGATGTGGCTCCAGCTTCATAGCCATCTGGGCGATACGCTTTACCGTAAGGAGTGGCTGGTTGATCATAAGCAGATCCTCGCGGCGTTAATTAAGAAAGACGCCCGCGCAGCGAAGCTGGCGATGTGGCAGCACCTGGAAAACGTGAAGCAGCGTCTGCTGGAGTTTTCCAATGTTGATGACATCTACTTTGATGGCTATCTGTTTGAGTCATGGCCGCTGGACAACGTTGATGCCTGATTATACCTGGAATAGCGTGGGCAGACCCAGTCCACGTTTTACTTCCTGTAGCGTCTTTTGAGTGACCTCATGCGCCCGCTCGCTACCTTTTTTCAGCAATTCCATTAGCATTCCCTTATCTGCAATAAAGGTTGCCCGTCGTTCGCGTATGGGCGCGATCAGTTCTTGCAGGCAGGTCTCCAGCTCATTTTTACAGACACGGTCGCCTAATCCGCCTTGTTGATAATGTGCTTTCATCGCCGCGACTTTGGCTTTATCCGGATGAAACGCATCCAGCCACGTAAAGACGACGTTACCTTCTATTTTTCCCGGATCGCTAATTTTTAAATGATTGGGATCGGTGTACATCGCGCTGACCGCACGGTGGATGGTCTCTTCGCTGGCGGAAAGAAGCAGGGTATTGCCGAGCGATTTCGACATCTTGGCGCTGCCGTCAATGCCTGGCAGACGGCCCGTATCGCTCAGGAGCGCCTGACAGGGTCGCAATACCGGCGAGGAGAAAAGACTATTCATCTTATGAACGATCTCATTCGTTTGCTCAATCATGGGCAATTGGTCGTCGCCAACCGGTACCATTTCGGCCTTAAAGGCGGTGATATCTGCCGCCTGGCTAATGGGATACGCCATGAACCCGACCGGCAGGGAACGGGTAAAGCCTTTTTGGGCAATCTCATTTTTTACCGTAGGATTACGCTCCACTCGGGCGACGGTAACAATATTCATATACAGCACCGTTAATTCGGCGAGGGCGGGTAACGCGGATTGCAGGCAGATCGTCGTTAGCGCGGGATCGATGCCGACGGCCAGATAGTCAGCTAACACTTGCGGAATATTATCGCGGATTTTTTGCGGATTACTGCCGTTATCGGTGAGTCCCTGCAGGTCGGCAATCAGGACATACTGTTGGTGATACTGCTGTAGCGCGACGCGCTGGCGCAGTGAACCGACATAATGGCCGAGGTGCAGCGAGCCAGTGGGGCGATCGCCAGTCAGAATGATAGGAAGGGTGTTCATTAAGGACTCCTTTATGCTTACTATAAAGCCGAAAGACGTCCCGAAACACAGTAGCCGCCTTTCGGCGGCTACTTAAAGAGGGATAGTGATCCGTGCCGCCTTCAGGAAAGCAGCCACCAGCGGAGATGACGTTGCGTAGCGTTGGATCGTTTCGTGTTCATGTGATCTAACGTATCACGACTAAACGTAAGGGTAAAGCGGCTGGCGTGTCGTCCGGGCATAAAGTCATATCGCCTGAACAGAGAACATGTTACTGACTTTGAAACGCGATTTTATAATTTGCTGCCCAAAAATACGTGGCGCTGAAAGGCGCATTTTTGATGCAAATCATTTATTACTGTGATAACACTGCGCGCGATAAAAACATTAAATATATTCACATAGTAAATATGTTCTATTGGAATGGTTGTTTTCGATATGACAAAAGTCTAAAAAGCCCATTGATGTGAAAAGGAATAAGAATTGTCTATATTCCGATTCGGTGTAATTAAGTAATTTCTCGGATAAAAATAAGAAATGATATTGATATTTCTTTTTTGATATGGTTCTTATAGCGGCTATGGTTATTCAGGAAACGATGCTTGAATGCCTGGCGTAATAGATTTCAGGTCAGTAGCGCTATTGTAAAATGGATTGTTGATGGCAGAAGGTATTTAGCAAGAATCCAGTTATAGCAGATTGTCGGTATTTAATCTGGTATACAGAGACACCAACGAAATGGCTGGAAAATGGAACGTTCTTTCATTGTTGGCGTTCCGTCCTTGTCAGCCTGCTTTGCCGCATGATAATCACGGAGGGGGGATGGACGCCATCTATTTAAAACTGGACGGTATTGAAGGCGAAAGCCGGATCAAAGGTTTTGAAAACCAAATAAAACTTATTGCTTACAACCACAACCCGACGAAACGGGAGTCCGGCGAAGCGAGAGGGACATATATTGGAGGGTTGACGCTGACAAAGCCTGTCGATCTTGCTACGCCTGGCCTCTATGAGCACTATTGTAACGGGAAAACGGTGAAAGAAGGCGTGCTGACATTATGCCGTCGTGATAAGGGCGCAATGCTGCCATTTATTATTTATACGCTCACTAATGTGCGAATTTCACGCATGAGCAATCATGGCGACGCCGAAGGCAGCGCCACGGAGACCGTGGATTTGGTTTATAGCCATATTCGCTGGGATATTCCCGCATTAGCGTCGAAAAGCAAAACACGGCGGCCCCTTCACCGACAGGCGCTGTGGCGATGAGGACAAAACAAGCTTGCGGACTCGCAGTGGGCGATGCTGTATAGCGAAATGGCATTTAGCGGCTTGCGAAGGCTGATGAGCGCTCATGTAACCAATCGATTGCCTGAAAAGGCGATAACGCATGGCCCTTACACCCGCTATGATTTTTACGCATAGCCGCTAATAAAACGGCATTTTTTATATACACATCAAGTTGATAGTGTGTTTCTGACCTTGACGTAAATAAGCGGGAAAAGCGATGAAACACACCATTGGGATACTGGGGGGGATGGGACCTGCGGCAACGGCGGATATGTTGGAAAAATTTGTTGAATTGCGACATGCCAGTTGTGATCAACAACACATCCCGCTCATTGTCAGCTCTATCCCTGATATTCCCGATCGTACAGCATGTCTGTTATCCGGCGGGCCTTCGCCATACCGTTATCTGGAGCGTTATCTGCATATGCTGGAAGACGCCGGGGCGGAGTGTATCGTTATCCCATGCAACACTGCGCATTATTGGTTTGATGATTTACAGAACGTCGCGAAAGCGCGAATGATCAGCATCCTGGACGCCACCCTGGGGGATATTCCGCCATCGGCGCGGCACGTTGGTCTGCTGGCGACCAATGCGACGCTGGCGACCGGGTTATATCAAAAGAAAGCGCTGGCGCGGGGGCTGACGTTAATTCAGCCAGAAGACGCGGGGCAGGCGTTGGTAATGCAGGCTATTTATACGCTTAAACGTGGCGATAAAACTGCGGCGCAAGCGCTGCTGCTGCCGCAAATCGATAGCCTTATTGCCCGTGGCGCTCAGACAATTATTATGGGGTGTACCGAAATTCCGCTTATTGTGGCCGGACATGAACGCGCGATAGCGTGCCCGATGATTGATTCCACAGCGTCGCTGGTGCGCGCGGCGATTCGTTGGTATGAGTCCTGGCCAGACACCCGCGCCTCTTTGACCGGGGAACAACGCCTTACCGCCTGAGGTGTTTACAGCGCGGCCTGAAGCCCACGCAGGTCGCGCCAAAATGTTTCGGCTACCTGACTCATGCGGGTATTCATGCGATAAGCATAAGCCTGGATCGGGATAACCAGTTCGTCGGCATCAAGCACTATCAGGCGTCCGTCGGTAATCTCCTGACGGATAGCATACTCGGGCAACCAGGCGATTCCGCAGCCGTCCATCGCAACCTGTTTTAACAATTCACTCATCGAAGAGACGAAAAATGTACTGAAACTCAGTTCAGCATGGCGAGTCAGAGTACGATTTATCAGTCGGCCCATATAGGAGTTCTGACTGTAATTAAGCAGGGGAAAGTGCGGCTGCTCAAGCGTATAGCGCGGCTCGCCCCGGCCATTGTTGGCGCAAACCGGAAACAGTCTCGACTCAAACAGGCGGATATTATCAAACGGCGCTTGTTGCAGGTTTTCATCGTGATAAGAAAAGATAAAATCGCTTTGCCCCTCACGTAACATATCCACCGCCTGGTCGACATCTATCGCCTCAACGGCGTAGGTAAACTGCGTCGGCATCTGCTTAACGATGGTCGGCAACAGGCCGAGGGAGAGCGAGTGGGCGGCGGCAATCTTGATTTTACGCAGCGTATAATCGCTGCCGCCACGCAGTTCGGTCAGATTACTTTCCAGCTGCTGTAACAGGTGGCGAACCTGGGAGTGAAAGATTTTACCCTGTTCGGAAAGCTGTAGCGGCGAGACCTGTCGGTTAAACAGTTCAACGCCCACGGCATGTTCCAGGGCGCGAATCCGCCGGCTAAAAGCGGGTTGCGATACGTTGCGGATAATGGCGGCCTGAGAGAAATTGCGGCACTTTTCCAGCGTCAGAAAATCATATAGCCATTTTGTCTCAATATTGTGCAAACCTGCTCCAGTTACATCCATTTACCGTTATCCTGTCAGCCGCCCGAAGGGGCATTCTACGTCCATTCGGGCGGCTGACAACCGCTTATCCCGTCCTCTTTCAGAATGCCGCGATGGGGCAGCCTGAAACTAGCAGGAATTACGCCGGTTCAAAGGTACCTTTTACGCAGGCTTTCCCCTCATTGACCATGCGTTTGCCGCGCGCATACACCTGCTCAATGCGTAAATCTGCGCTAAAGACGAGCAGATCCGCATCGTTACCGGGACGGATTTCGCCTTTGCCGTCCAGACTGAGGAAGGCGGCTACGCTGGTCGTCAGCGGACGCAAAGCATCGGTCAGGCTGAATCCGTAGTGGTTAACCAGCGTCTGCAACGTCTCCAGCAAACTTTCGAAGCCCGCGACGCCGATGCCCGTCAGATTTCCGGCAGCGTCAAATAGCGGCTGGCTGCCGTTACCGTCTGAACTGAGCGTCACCCGGGAAAGCGGGACGCCGGCTTTTACCGCTCTGGCAATGCCCTCCGCCGGCGCGACGGGATCCGGGATACTGGTGGTAATGTCGATCACGCCGCCTTTAAGCGCAAACGCCAGCGCCTGCTCGAAAAGAGATTCGCTACGGTTGACGTGGGTAGGCAGCAGTTTACCGATCGGCACGTCGCTGTTTTCCAGAATGTCATACAGCGGCTGTAACCCTTTTTTGCTGCTGCCCATATGAAAAACGCTGACACCGGGTTTGCCGCCCAGCAGGCCGCCAACGCGTGATTCGGCGGCCATGCTGGCGAGTTGATTCCCGCTGGGCGCGGCGGAACGGTGGTCGGAGACTGCGCATTTCACGCCAATGACGCGATCGATCAGCGCGACGTCTTTTTCTACCGAGCCAGTAATGGTCGGCGACGGAACGTGATAAGCGCCCGTGAGCATCCAGGCGGTGATCCCCTCCTCATTTAGCGCTCGCGTTTTGGCTAACAGCGACGCGGGATGACGGCTGACGGAGTCGGTGCCAAGCAGGCCGACGACCGTTGTTATCCCGGCTTCCGTCAGGCGGCTCAGGGAGACTTCCGGCGTCCGCGTCGTCGGCCCCGCTTCGCCGCCGCCGCCGATCAGATGAACGTGTTGGTCGATAAAGCCCGGGCACAGCATACGACCGCTAAGATTAATCACCGCACAGTCCGGTACGATATCGCCGGGGATGTCAGCGCCGACGGCAATAATTTTGCCATTCGCGAGTAGAACATCGCAGATGCCCCGGTCTTCTGGCGCAAACAGGTGCGCACCCTGTAACAAGGTAAACTCCGCGGCGGATAAATCAGGCATGATAACTCCTTATTAAACAATAAGCTGCATGACCCAGATCGACAGCAGCGCATTGATGGCGCAGACTGCGATAATATGCGGGTAATATTTGGCGTTGACTTCGGCAGTACCGAGACAGCGGCCGACATTCTGTACCGGGTTTCCCATCAGGTAAATGGCTGGCAGTAGTACGGTAACATCGTGGCCGCTTAGCGCGCCGGCGGTAGCCAGACTGGCCGCCACGCCAACGGCGCCGCCCATACTCATCAGCGAAGCCAGAAGCACCGTAGCCGCTTCGCCGGGAAGCCCCCACAACGCCATCACGGGCTGGCAGATATGGCCTACCCAGTCGAGCAGACCGGTAATTTTCAGCGCCTGAATAATGACAAATGCCATGACCACATTGGGTAACAGGTTGGTCGTGGCGATGGTAAAACCGCGGCGTGCGCCATCGATAAACATATCCATGACATTCTTACGTACCTGAGTCGTCATGATTGGGCTCCTTGCGCAGGGTGACGGCGTTCTTCGATGTTAATCCAGACGCGCAAAAGGTTTGCGCCGATAAATTTGAATAGCAGAATGACCACCAGCGGAATGATGACTGACGTCCCCAGAAAGGCGAATACCGCAACGCCGGAGGAGAAATAGTTGGTGATAATAGCGCTGCCGCTGGTCTGCCAGGCGGCAAAAATCACTTTATCGCGTTCGGTGATTTCACCTTCCTGCGCCAGCTCTTTAGTCATACCCGCCGCGGCGTCGGTATTTTGCAGGTTGGCGATCAGCGCCAGTGAGCAAATGCCGGGAATGCCAAGCAATGGTTTCAGGATGGGCGTCATCAATTGCTGTGCCGCCCGCAGACCGCCAAGCCCATCCGTAATCGCGATGATACCCAGAGAAAGGATAACCGACGGTGCCAGCTCCAGCGCAAAAAGGAAGCCATCTTTCGCGCCCGTTCCGCCCGCGCCGCGAAAGGTTTGCGTACCGGTCACATGACCGAATGACCCGTTGAGTACGGTAAAATCAAAAACGCGCCACCAGCCTTCGCTTCCGGAAAATACGCCGGAAAAGAAAATGATGGTGAGAAAAAACGCCAGATATCCCTTTATCCCGACCTTTTCTGTATCAAGCGGCATGGCCGCCCCGTCCACTTGTTGCGCCATAGCGATCCCCGAATTTTTTTGATGATGTGTTGGTTGTAGCCACAGGCCAAAAAGCCCGAAACAGAAAGACCTTATCAGCCATAAGGGTAAGGACAAAATGCAAGTATGTATCGTGCTATGCGTTTCTTGCATAGCAGCGCGAAAAATCACCATCCTCGCTACTGCCGGAGGCGCGGGGAACCGTGGACGGTATAACGCGAGGTAAAAAAGCAAAGAAACAGGTGTTGACGCAGGCCGGAGCCGGGAGCAGGAAAAAGAGGAAATAAATTTGACGTTAGTCAATTTCACGCCACTTAATTATCGTTGTTAAAAAATAGGATTTTTTAACCTAAATTTTACTTTTTTACTGTAATTTTTCACGCCTTAAGAGGAATTGTCACGGTCAGGTCAGTAGCCGCTGATAGGTCAGCTTGTGCTCTAAGAATCCTACGGGCAGGTAATAAAAAACGAATAATCGAATTAATTTCATGATGTGATTTATTTATAATTGTGATGATTTGAGAGGAAGCGATAATCATCATAATGGAATATATAGCCAAAATAATTCGAGTTGCTTAAAGGCGGCAAGGGAGTGAGTCCCCAGGAGCATAGATAACTATGTAACTGGGGTGAGCAACGGCCCGTCAGGGCGAGGCCCATGGATGGGCCGGGTAATCCGTAGCCAACACATAAGCCACTTGAAGTATGAAGGGTATATAAAATAATAGGCAGATTGATAGCACTAATAACCATAGAATAAGTATAGTTTTTAGTGGCATCTTTACCTTGAAATAACGTGTTGAGGATGTGCTATTAAAAACAGATCCGCATTGCGCCGCGAATAGCATTAAAGATACAACCTGGTGCGGAGAGCGTGGGTTTACTCTACCGCTTATTCACGTATCACAAACCGTTTTTGTTTTATCTGCTGCGCGGCGCTGATCAGCGCGGCAAAAAAGAGCGCCGCGGCGCCGCAAAGCGTGGCGTTGATAATTGCCGACGCGCCATTGCCTGACAGACTGGCGGCGAGCGGACCGAGAATTTGCCCAATACCATACGTTAGCGTCACCAGGCCTAACAAATTAATATTGCCCGGCGCGCTGAGTTGTCGGGCTAGCGGCATCACCAGCGAGGTTGTGCCCATAAACGTGGCGCCAAAACCAATACTGCTCAGTATTAACAGCAACAATGAGTCGCTGGCGAGAGACAGCAGCACGCAGGCGCTCTGGATCAACAGGTTCGCGGTCAGACATGGCAGGACGCCCCAATGTTTTGCCGCCCACAGCCAGCCGAAGCAGCCGGGAATGATCGCCAGGCCGACCAACGACCAAAGGTGCGCCGTGAGTAGCGGAGAGCCCGCGCTTTTCGCCATCAGCGGCAAATAGGTGGCGACAATGATGTAGCCGAATCCGGCGAAACCGTACAACAGCGCCAGTTGCCACCAGGGCATAGGCTGATTTTCGATTCTTGCTAAGGGCGCAGGCGGCAGCGCATGAGCGCGGGGGGGAATCAACATTGCCACGATTAATAGCAATATACCGGCGAGCGCCCCGGCCCCCAGCCATAGCGAATGGGCCGAAAGCGCATAATGTAAACCGCCAATGACATATTCGTTGCCCAGTGCAATCCCGGCCCCGACGCCGGAAAAGAGCGCGGCGATCACAAACGGATGGCGGGTATGATGCAACACAATCATTGATCCAAAAATCATCATTCCCGCACTCGCGACGCCTGCCAGGAAGCGTACCAACATGACGACCGCGGGCTGAGTAAATATCGCCATAGACAGAATAAGAATACCGGTGGCGACCGCCGAAGCCAGCAGCATGGGGCGTAGACGAGAGGGGAGATGAAAAAGGCCAAAGGAAAACAGTAAGCTTCCCGCCAGGTACCCTGCATAATTGGCGCTGGCAATCCAGGAGAGCTGATTAAACGTTAGCTGCTTTTCCGCCAGCATTACCGGCAGCATGGGCGTATACAGAAAGCGGCCAACTCCCATCCCCAGCGTCAATACCATCATACCGAAAAGCGCCGTAAAAATGGGATGGCGAGGTGAAGCGCTCTGAGCATGAACCATGGTTTTTCTCTTTGCTAAAGTAAGGCAAGAATGCCGGATTGTTGTTGTAAATGATAATAAAAAGTAAAATTAATGTTTCAAATTTGCAAGAAAAGAAAGTGAAGCGCAGGCGAATAACGGATTGAGAAGAGGGGCATCGGTGGGAAATGGCATTAAATTAATGCCTCCCACGTGCGGGGTTTGGCAGTTAATCTGAACGAGAATTGCGCCTTCCCCTTCTTAGATACTGAGCAGTGCCGGTATTTGCGACAGTAAATATAACACCAGACCGATAGCGCCGCCGACCAGCGTGCCGTTCACGCGGATAAACTGCAAATCTTTACCGATATTAAGCTCAATCTGCTGCGACATATCGCGCGCATCCCAGCCTTTTACGGTATCGCTGATGTGGCGCGTCAGGAAGGCGGCGAATTCCGGCGCGACGCGGTGCGCGGCCTGTTCCAGATGACCGTTAAGCGAGGCGCGTAATGCGTCGTCGGCGATCAGCGTCTCGCCAAACCATTGTCCGGCATGAGCGATGCGCTGCTTCACCTTCGAGTCTTCGGCGTTGATATCTGTTTTTAACCACTGGCGCAGATCCGCCCAGATCTCGCCGAGATAACGGTTAAACGCCTCATCTTCCTTCAGGTAACTTTTAATGTTTTCTGCCCGGGCAGCCATTTCCGGATCATGTTTAAGTTTATCGATCAGCTTATACGTCGCGCGATCGAAGGCATGACGAATCTGATGCGCGCGGTCGTGACTGATATCATCCAGCAGAGAATTCACCGCGTCGGAGACCAGTTCAGCGCTGTGTTCTCCCAGCCATTCGGTCGGCAGAATCTTCGCTTTTAACGGATGCTCGGTTTCCAGCCAGCGTATGATCTGTCTGGCGATAAATGTTCGGGAGCTGTCACGCTGTAACAGGGCGATAAGCTGGGCGATCAGCGTATCAAGTAACACCTGGTGACGATCGTTTTTGGTCATGCTTTCCAGCATCAGGGCGCTGGTGCCGGAAAGATCCACTTTATCAATCGCCTTATGTACCGCTCGCTTGAGCAGCCGCTGAATACGGGCGTCATCGGTCAGTTCCAGAAAGCCGCTCATAATTTGCAGCAGATGCTGCCCGACCCGGTTGGCGTTGTCCGGCTGGCTGAACCAGTTTCCGATAAGCAGCGCGGGTTCATGGCGGCGGATTAGCGCGATCAGCGACTGCGTATCAAGGAACTTCTCCTGCACAAATTGCCCAAGATTTTCGCCGATTCGGTCTTTGTTACGGGGAATAATCGCCGTATGTCGTGAAATAAACGGAATGGGAATGCGGCGAAATAGCGCCACCACGGCAAACCAGTCCGCCAGCGCGCCAACCATCGCCGCTTCGGCAATAGCTTTTACGCCCAGCACCCAAAAACTGGGCGGTAGGAAAAGCGTGGTCACAAACGTCGCGGCGGCTATCAGCAACAGTGAGAGCGCCAGGCGTTTGGCGCGTTTGAGTTCGGCGATTTTATTCATAGGGTTAAGGATAGAGCCAGACGGCAGGAACGTGCAAAAAACATCAGATGATCCTGTGCCGGATAAGCCTCTATCCGGCAGAGTGTTTACTTCTCAGTGGCCAGTTCTGCCGCCTCATGCTGGCGCACGCGCTGTAATAATGTCGCCAGGGTGAAGACCACAATCACCCCGGCCACCGCTGCCAGCAGGTGAAACGGCAGTCTCCCGCCGTGAAACCACAGCCAGCGGCCAACTTCGACCGACACCGCCATTACCGTCAGAATCACCATGTTCAGCGAGGCTGAAACCGTCCCTTTTGGCAAGTTGTTGGAGAAAAGCGTGAAGCGAAATAGCGTCGGGAAAATCATTCCAATGCCGAACGCGTACAGGCTGGTGCCCAGCACAGACCAAAGCCAGACGTGCGGCAGAAGAAGATTACCGAGGAGCAATGTCGCCAGCCCGCTTAACTGGATTGGTACGGCGCGCCAGATAAAACGCGGTCGGGTCGGATCTTTCACCAGGCGCACAACGATCATATTGGCCACGATCACCGCGCCGAATACGGGCACCTGCGCCCAGGCGAATTGCGAAGTACTCATCCCGCCGGCATCGATCAGGATCACCGGCGACACCGCCACCCAGCTCATCATCGGGATGTAGCTCAACGACAGCGTCGCCGCCCCGGTGAGAAAAATCGGGTTGCGAAACACATTACGAAAATCGCGCAGTACGCTCACCGCGCTGAACGGCACCGCGCCGCGTTGCACCGTTTCTGGCATCGCCAGCAGCAGGCCGCACAACGCCAACAGTCCCATCACCGCAATAATACCGAACAATACCTTCCAGTGAACGAAGTGCATCAGCGCGGCGCCGGAGAGCGGGCCGATAACCGGAGCGACCAGCACAATGGAGGTAATAATCGCCATCAGCTTAATGGCTTTGGTTTGACCGAAAGCCTCCTGTACCGTGACGTAGCCGACCGTTGCGATAAAGCAAATGCTGGTGCCCTGCACAAAACGGGCAACCAGAAACTGCGTCATTGAGGTCGTCAACAGCGTTGCCGCGCAGGCGAGAGTAAAAATTAATGCCCCTGCGATCAGCACTGGCCGGCGGCCAATCCTGTCGGATAGCGGCCCCAGAAGCCATTGCAACGCCATTCCGCCCGCCAGATAGAGACTGACCGAGGCCGGCGCAAGACTGACGTCAGCATTAAAATCGCGCACGACGTTAATGATGCCAGGCTGAATCAGATCCGTCGTCAGATAGGCGGCAAAATCGTACAAAATCAGCGCCATCGGGAAAAATAACGTTGTGGCGCGTTGGGAGAAAAACTGAATAATCCGTTGCATAAAAAATGCGCTCCATGTCGGAGAACCCTATGATGGGACAGCGAAACTCAATACCGTCATCGTGACGTCAGGCAGGCGATAGAAACAGCGGCTGCAGATGTACTGAATTTCATGTAATCAAACACGCTGCCGGTGAAAACACAGACAGGAAGAGACGCGTTCTGAATCTCGTCAGAACGTGTGGCGATTACAGATAACAATCAGCACATCACACCTCGGGAAATTTACGTTGCACGGAAAATATACACATTAAGTGTAATTAAATTTTGATGTTAATCAAAAGAGTTTGTCTGGTTAATAAAGATAAAGGCAGGGCGCGCAGACTGGCATTTTGCGTGTTCAGTTCCGAAAATGCATATGCATTACAGATAACAGGATTTATCTTCCGTCGCGCCTCGCAATGCTGAAAAGGTACGGATGAGAAAGGAATTTTCAGGAGGTAGAGTCGCAGCATCCTGGTTTGGGGTGACGGAGCGCCATGAAAAAATCGACGACCTCAACACCGCATGATGCGGTGTTTAAAACCTTTTTGCGCCACCCGGAAACCGCCCGCGATTTTATGGAGATTCATCTGCCGGTGTCGTTACGCCAGCTTTGCGACCTGCGGACGCTAAAGCTGGAGCCCGGCAGTTTTATTGAAAAAAATCTGCGAGCCTATTATTCCGATGTGCTTTGGTCGCTGAAAACGCGCGAGGGCGACGGTTATATCTATGTCGTGATTGAACATCAGAGCACGCCGGATGCGCATATGGCGTTTCGGCTGATGCGGTATGCGATGGCGGCAATGCAACAGCATCTGGATGCGGGGCATAAGCATCTTCCGCTGGTGGTGCCGATGCTGTTTTATCACGGTGTTGATAGCCCGTATCCTTTTTCGCTGTGCTGGCTGGATGAGTTTGCGAACCCGGAAGTGGCAAGAAGACTCTATGCCGCTGCCTTTCCGCTGGTCGACATTACGGTGGTATCGGATGATGACATTATGCAGCACCGCCGCATTGCGCTGCTGGAGCTCATCCAAAAACATATCCGCCAGCGCGACCTGCTGGGACTGGTTGAACGAATTGCTTCGCTGTTAGTTACTGGTTGCGCTAATGACAGGCAGCTTAAAGCGCTGTTTAATTATCTTATGATTCAGCACGGACATACGCCTCGTTTCACCACGTTTATTCGTGATGTGGTAGGGCATGTCCCGCACACTAAGGAGAGACTGATGACGCTGATAGAGAGGATCCGCGCAGCGGATCGCAGAAAAGGAGAACGGCAAGGAAGACAGCTCGGTCTGGAGGAAGGATTAGCAGAAGGATTAGAAAAAGGGCTGGAAAAAGGTCAGCGTGTTGCCGCATTGCGTATCGCCAGACAGATGCTGGCGGACGGACTTGACCGCGAGACTGTCCAGCGGTTCACCGGCCTTACGGCTGAAGAGCTTCAGGATGTTAGCCACTAACGCGGTTCCAGTCTGAATGTTGCAGGCCCGGTGCCCGCCGGGCAACGCGCTCTATAATTATCGTTGATAACCGCACGAATATACCGAACTTTACCGATAGCGCCAGCCATCTCTACTACCCTTATTGTTCTGAGCGGCATTTACGGCTGCCTTAATGACGATAACAAGGAGACATGTGATATGGCTTACCAGACAGTGAATCCTGCCAATAATCAGCTCATTAAAGAGTATCCCCCGCATACGGACGCGGATATTGAAGCCGCGCTGCAAAAAGCTGACGCGCTCTATCACTCCGACTGGTCCAGGGGAGAGATTGACCAACGTCTGCCGGTACTGCATAAGCTGGCTGACTTGATCGACAGCCGTGTTGAAGAACTGGCAAAAATCGCCAGCCAGGAGATGGGCAAGCTCATCGAGCAGAGCCGTGGCGAAGTCAAACTGTGTGCGCAGATCGCTCGCTATTATGCGGATAACGCGAAGCAGTTTCTTGCCCCGGTGCCTTATAAAACCGAGTTTGGCGACGCGTGGGTAGAACATCATCCGATTGGCGTCATCATGGCCGTTGAGCCGTGGAACTTCCCGTACTATCAGTTGATGCGTGTGCTGGCGCCGAACCTGGCCGCTGGTAACCCGGTGCTGGCGAAACATGCCAGCATCGTACCGCACTGCGCCGAGACGTTTGCCCATCTGGTGCGTGAAGCCGGCGCGCCGGAAGGCGCATGGACCAACCTGTTTATTTCCTCCGATCAGGTGGCGAATATCATCGCCGACCCGCGCGTGCAGGGCGCGGCGCTGACCGGATCTGAAAAAGCGGGGAGCGCCGTGGCGGCACAGGCGGCGAAGCACATTAAAAAATCGACGCTGGAACTGGGCGGGAACGATGTGTTCGTCGTGCTGGACGAAGCCGATCTTGAGAAAGCGGTGAAAATTGGCGTGCAGGCACGGCTCACTAATGCAGGACAGGTATGTACGGCGGCGAAGCGCTTTATCCTGCATGAGAAAATCGCCGATCAATTCCTCAGCCAGTTCACCGAGGCGTTCAGGAAGGTGAAGGTGGGGGATCAGATGGATGCTTCTACCGAACTGGGGCCGCTGTCGTCGAAAGATGCGCTGGATACATTGACCAGACAGGTCGAGGAAGCGGTGAAAAATGGCGCGACGCTGCACGTTGGCGGCAAGCCGCTGGAAAGCAAAGGCAACTTCTTTGAGCCGACGATTCTGACCAATATTACGCGTGACAACCCGGCGTACTTTGAAGAGTTCTTCGGCCCGGTGGCGCAGATGTATGTGGTGAAAGACGATGACGAGGCGGTAAAACTCGCCAACGATTCCCACTACGGCCTGGGCGGCGCGGTGTTTAGTCAGGATATTGAGCGTGCTAAACGCATGGCCTCCCGGATTGAAACCGGGATGGTTTATATCAACTGGCTGACCGACACCGCAGCGGAGCTGCCTTTCGGCGGCGTTAAGCGTTCGGGCTTCGGACGCGAGCTATCGGATCTGGGGATTAAGGAGTTTGTGAACCAGAAGCTGGTAGTGGTGCGCCGCTAATCCCTGTTGCCCCTCTGAAATCGGGAGGGGCCTGGCTTTTTGCAGCGAAGGACGCGGATCTTAAATCAGAACGAAATAAACGAACAAAACACCCTCAATTGCCCTCCTTATTTATCCACGTTGCACTAACCGTGCTTTTGATCCCGATATTGTTTGTACAGACATTCATGATGCCCGCATTTTCTGTTCTATGCGGAGGTCGGTATGGAATTTTACGAGAATCGCCCCAGACAACCATTTATTGGCTTTGTACAGCTCAGACGGGCGCTAAAAAGGTGGTGGCTGCGTAAGCGGGCCTGTCAGGCGCTGCGACGAATGAGTGACGAGCAGTTAAGGGATATTGGGTTGGAAAGGAAGGATGTGGAATAACAGATAAGAGTCAGTAAAACTGGAAAGGCTGGATAATCTTATCTTAACCTCTCCAGTAGGTGGGTATCCTGGAACGCTAATTTTCCTGCCAGGCTTTCTCGATCAGCAGTTTGGCTTTATCCAGATCATGTTCGTTACGCACAATCAATTCGACGTCGCCGGTTCCCCAGTGGCCAATGTTTGTGACGTCCCGGCTAAATCCTTCTTCAAGCTGGATATGCTGTGGATTGATTTTCAGCCACAGGCGTAGGTGTGGGTCGGTCACGGGATAAACGGCTACGCACAGAAAGTTGCGAATGAGGCGGAAGGCGTCATAGAGCTTAAGCTCTTTAAACTGAACCTCATCACTGAGTGACAGCACATAACTTTTTAGCTGTTCATATAATGAAAGCAGCGCGGGAGAGGCCGAAGAGAGCTGTTCGCGCTGCGTGCGGGTATGGCGTTTGCCGCTGCTGACGGAACCGTTCGCGATGATGTACTGAGGGCTATTTTCGACCACGGCGTTAACCAGTTCCAGCATTAACAGGTCGTCGGCAAAAAGCTTGTAGCGAATCAGGTTGATATTGCGGTTGATTTGCTGAACGGCATGTTCGTCGTATTTATTAAAATCGGCGGCAATACAGATTAACCGTGTGCCGGACCAGTCAATGACTTTGGCCACGGTTTTACTTATTTTCTCCATCACCAGCAACTGAAATTCTGCTTTATGGTCGAGCAGCCAATCCAGATAGAATAATCCCTGATTAATCACGTTTTCATTGCTGTGGCGCTTATATTCAATAATCACCGGGCAGTTATTTTCATCGAGGCCGAGGGAATCAATTCGCCCACGATGGGTTTTACCCGTGCGGTATTCGGTCTCGAGAAAGCGGACGCCAAGGAACGTTTCCATATGGGATTCGATCAGCATTTGCAGATCTTTTTCAATGGCTGCGGCTTTGCCCGGTAGTTCTTGTACTTTCCCGCCTCCGAGGCGGAAAAGCTGGATATCGCTCATGGATCCCTCCTGAATTTTCTGCGCACTATCATACGTTATGTGAAAAGAGATAAAAGCGGAAATCGGGCTTTTGGAGGTGAGATATGTTATAAGCCCGACAGCAGGTGGTTACCGGGCAGCGGGCCGTAGGTCGGATAAGCGTTAGCGCCATCCGACGCTGTTACAGCAGTTTGCGCATCTTACAGAAGGAAAGTCCAGCTGAAAACCAATGAAAATAAGCCGCTGGATGAGAGGTGATATTATATTTGGTGATGAGAATAAAGCGGCTATTTAGTCGCTTTATTGGTTTCTGGGGGCAGGTTAATTTATGGCGGCATCGGCATTATAAGAAGGAAAGGGTTCGAATGATGCAGACCCTATTTATCTGCCCGGGCAACGTTGACCACCGTATAAAGCTGCCCCTCATCGATTTAACTGGTAATGAACTGCCATACAATCCAGCAGCCAAAGGCGATCAGAATGCCGCCGGCGGCGCGTTCAATTTTCCAGACAAGATTACCCAGACGACGTTGAATTTGCGGCAGGGCGATAAGCGTTATCAGCAGCAGATCCCAGAGTAACACTACGCTGGTCATCCAGATTCCACATATGGCCTGTTGTGTAACGGTCACGTTTGGGCCCAGCAGGGCGGTCATTAGCGCCAGATAAAACAGAGCATTTTTCGGATTCAACAGCGATGAACCTAGCCCCAGTAATAGTTGTTTTGCCAGTGACGGACATGCCGATGCGGCGTACCGCCACTCCAGCGGCCCGGCGCGGCTTTTCAACAGTTGACGGCCCACCCATAGCAGGTAGGCGGCACCCAATAGTTCGATGATGGTAAAGAGCAGCGGCGTCTGACGTAGTAGCCCTGACCCAATCACCACCAGCAGAATATAGAGCCCATTTCCCGCCGCAATGCCGAGGCACAGCCCGACGCTGCCGCGCAGCCGATAGCGTACGGCGTAACCGACCAGCAAAAAGAAGTCCGGACCCGGGCTGAGCAGCGCCATAAAATGCGCCAGCGCCAGTGCGGGAAACGCCGGGGGAAATAACGTTGTAACCTGTTCCATAGTAACCTCAGTGATGATACTGAGGTCAGCCTATACCTGCGGATGCGCTATTTATTGTCGGATATTGATCTGTTCTGCGCGTACTGACGCGGCGTTGCCGCCGTGTAGCTGACGAAGGTTTTGTGGAAATGACTTTGATCGGCGAAACCGGTCTGATAGGCAACATCGGCAATATCGTCCCCGGCGCGCAATCGGTGCCGGGCATATTCAATGCGGGCCATATTGGTAAAGCTGACAGGAGTCAGGCCTGTATCCTGCTTAAAAGTGCGAATCAGAGTCTCCTTACGGAGCGCAAACTCCTGCGCCAGTGTGTCCAGCGTCGGCGGTTCCTGAAGGTTGCTGACTAAGCGGGCAACCAACTGGCGGCTGATGGCGCATGGCGGTTCGGCGTCGGCGCTTTGTAGCGGCAGGGCGCGCAACAGGTGGATAATAAGCGCCGGAAGTCCGGCAGTTTGTTGCTGAGTAATAGACGTCACAATTTGCTGATAAAGCTGGAAAAGCTGCGGGTCCTGCAACTGTGGCTGCGTGGTATGCAGGCGGCTATCCGCCGGCAAATGGGGGAGCTGCGTCAGGCACCAGTCCACATCGAGATACAGCATATGATAGCTGCGTGGTCGCTCGTGGAGTGGGTTACAACTGTGTGGAGATTGCGGGGGGATCAGGATCAGCTCGCCGGGGCGTAACAGATACTCTTGCCCGTTACTGATGCAGCGGGTTTCTCCGGCGATGATCGCGCCCAGCGACAGTTGCGGGTGGCTGTGGCGCTTATAGGCCTGACGGCTTTCACTGGTGGTACGTAGCTCCAGCCACGGCAGTTGTGGCAGACGCCAGAAGCGTTGGTGAATATCTCGGATAAGGGGCATACAATCTCCTGTGCGGTCCCGGCTTTTCTGCGCCCGTTTACTTCCTTAACCCCGCAAATGCCGTTCTAATCTCGTCTTCCGGCAACTGGATCCCGATAAATACCAGCGTGCTGTGCGGCGTTTCGTTGCCCCACGGTCTGTCCCAGTCGGCGCTGTAGAGGCGCTGCACGCCCTGGAACAGCAGGCGGTTGGGGGCGCCGTCGATCCACAGCATCCCTTTGTAACGCAGCAGTTTATCCGCTGATTCCAGCAGCAGGTTTTCCATCACCCGCGAAACCTCGCTGATATCCACCGGGTAATCCAGCTCCACCACAATTGACGACACATCGTTCTGTTTATCGGCAATAAAGTGGAAACGCGGTTGGCTTGCCAGCACGTTCTCTTCCAGCATAAAGCCGCTGGTATTAAACAACTGACTCAGGTCAATATCGCCGTGTACCACGGTGTAAACCGGGGCGCGGGCGTTGATACGCGCCAGCCGCTCGCGCAGTTTCTCGCTGTCGCCTGCCACGTCGGTTTTGGTCAGCAGGATACGGTCGGCGTAGCCTATCTGCGACTGGGCGATGGTGAACTGGTTCATCTGCTCGTTAGCGTGCACCGCGTCGACCAGCGCAATCACGCCGTCTAACAGGTAGCGTTCGCATAATACGTCATGGGAGAAAAAGGTCTGAATAATCGGGCCGGGGTCAGCCATGCCGGTGCATTCAATCACCAGACGGTCGAAAGCAATATCGCCGCGGTCGCGGCTGTCGAGCAGGTCTAATAGCGCATCTTCCAGCTCGTTGGAGCGGGTACAGCAGATGCAGCCGTTAGTCAGGGTTTTGATCTGTGTGGCGCGATCGCCAATCAGTTGATCGTCAACGGAGACTTCGCCAAATTCGTTTTCGATAACAGCAATTTTAAAACCATGTTGTTCGTTGAGGATATGGCGTAGTAGGGTGGTTTTGCCGGCACCAAGAAAACCGGTAAGTAGGGTAACTGCAATCGGGATCATAGTCTCTCCATTAACAACAGCGCATACCGCCTTTGCCATCGCCGCCGTAACGTGCTTGCTGACGTTCGCGGAAGAACTCTTCATAGGTCATGTACGGCTTGTCGGGATGGTTGGTTTTCATGTGCTCGACATAGTTGTCGTAGTCCGGAATACCAATCAACATTTTTGCCGCCTGGCCGAGATATTTTTTTGCCTGACCTAAAGTATCAAACATTCTGCCGTCCTGTTAATGAATAAAGCCGGATGGCGGCTTGCGCCTTATCCGGCCTACACTAGCCGGGATCGCTGTGCGCTACCCGGCATCAGTTTTAGTGGTGTGAAGAGATCTTCACGCCGCCTTCCGGCACGGGCACATACGGGGTTTCTTTATCGGTACGTTTATCGCTGTTGCGTACCTTCATCCAGGTGGTGAAACCGTAGAAGATAATACTGTACACCACCACCAGGAACAGAATACTCAAACCAGCGTTAGTGTAGTTGTTCACCACGATATGGTTCATGTTGGCAATCTGCTGCGCGGTCAGGTTGGTGCCGTTGGCAATCTTCTCTTTATACAGGTTTGCCATGTAGAAGAAACCTTCCATCTGTGGGTTGGCGCTGAACAGTTTCAGGCCCAGTGCCCAGGTGGTGCAGATCAGCAGCCATACCGCCGGGATCACCGTCACCCAGATGTATTTGGTGCGCTGCATTTTGATCAGTACCACGGTGCTCAACACCAGCGCCACGGCGGCCAGCATCTGGTTAGAGATACCGAACAGCGGCCACAGGCTCTTCACGCCGCCCAGCGGGTCGACCACGCCCTGATACAGCAGATAGCCCCACAAACCGACGCAGCCTGCGGTACCGATGATACCCGCGACCAGAGAATCGGTTTTTTTCAGGAACGGGACGAAGTTACCCAGCAAATCCTGCAACATAAAGCGGCCGGAACGGGTACCCGCATCCAGTGCGGTCAGGATAAACAGCGCTTCGAACAGAATACCGAAGTGATACCAGAAGCCCATATCCGCCATCGGCAGGACTTTGTGGAACACATGCGCGATACCTACTGCCAGCGTTGGCGCGCCGCCTGCGCGGTTCAATACTGACGGTTCACCGATATCTTTCGCAGTTTGCAGGATTTGTTCCGGGGAAATCACAAAGCCCCAGGAGCTGACGGTCGCCGCTGCATGTGCGGTAACGTCTTTCAACTGCGCCATAATCAGCGGCGCGTTCTCGCCGCCCATCTCGTGCAGGTTTGGCATGGTAATGCCCAGACCTGCCGGCGGGGTGTTCATCGCGAAGTAGAGACCCGGTTCAATGATCGAGGCCGCCACCAGCGCCATCACCGCAACAAAGGACTCCATCAGCATCGCGCCGTAGCCGATAAAACGCGCATCGGTCTCACAGGCCAGCAGTTTCGGCGTGGTACCGGAAGAGATGAGCGCGTGGAAGCCAGAGACGGCGCCACAGGCGATGGTGATGAACAGGAACGGGAACAGGGCGCCTTTCCACAGCGGGCCAGTACCGTCGACATATTGCGTCAATGCCGGCATTTTCAGTTCCGGGTTGAGGATCACAATCCCCAGCGCCAGACCGACGATCACGCCGATTTTCAGGAAGGTAGCGAGATAGTCGCGCGGGGCAAGGATCAGCCATACCGGCAGCAGCGCGGAAACAAAGGCGTAGCCGATCAGCGCGAAGGTAATGGTGGTGTCTTTAAAGGTCAGCGCCGGGCCCCAGTACGGGTCGTGGGCAATCACGCCGCCGAAGTAAATAGACGCCACCAGCAGCACGATACCAATAACGGAGACTTCGCCTACGCGTCCCGGACGCAGGAAGCGCATGTAGATGCCCATAAACAGCGCAATCGGCACCGTGGAGCAGACGGTGAAGACACCCCACGGGCTTTCGGCCAGAGCTTTAACCACGATTAATGCCAGCACCGCGAGGATGATGATCATAATTAAGAAGCAGCCGAACAGCGCGATGGTGCCTGGAACGGTACCCATCTCTTCTTTGATCATCTCGCCAAGAGAGGCGCCGTTACGGCGGGAAGAGATGAACAGCACCATAAAGTCCTGCACTGCGCCCGCGAGCACCACGCCCGCCAGCAGCCACAGCGTCCCCGGCAGATAGCCCATCTGCGCAGCCAATACCGGCCCGACCAGCGGACCTGCGCCGGCGATGGCGGCGAAGTGGTGACCAAACAGCACGTAGCGGTTAGTCGGCACGTAGTTCAGGCCGTCGTTATTGATGACCGCCGGCGTCGCGCGCGTCGGGTCGAGTTTCATGACCTTCTGGGCGATATACAGGCTGTAGTAGCGGTAAGCCACCAGATAGACGGAAACGGAAGCGACCACGATCCACAGGGCGCTCACGTGTTCACCCCGACGTAGGGCAACGACCGAGAGGCAGAAAGCACCGATGATTCCGAGAATCACCCAGGGTATGTGCTTGAATATCTTTTTCGTATCCATAGTAAAACCTGGTTGTAAGTTTAATTATCAGCCGAAGCTGGGTGGACATTGAGTTCGTGTTTGAGGAGGTAGATTGACTGCTATGCTGAGAGGATCTTGCCAGATCATCGCGCGCGTAAAGTTAGGTAAATCAGTGAGTGGTTGTATGGCGGTTTAAGCGGTCGGACGTACCGGTAAGCGGTTTCGCGGAGGAGGGCGTGGGCTATTTTATGTGATTGAGATCACGATATAAAATGGGACGATCCTTGTTGCGCGGGGCGTCATAACGACTTAACTGAGCTAATCGTGATATTAATGGCGCGCATCCCATAAAGTTTTCCCTTTCCAGGCCGAAAATTCTGTATCTGTCTAGCGGAAAGAGAAAACATGTTAAAGCGAATTAAAATTGTTACCAGCTTACTGCTGGTATTGGCGCTATTTGGCCTTTTACAACTGACATCCGGCGGGCTGTTCTTCAACTCGCTGAAGAATGACAAAGAAAACTTCACCGTATTGCAAACCATTCGTCAGCAGCAGTCTGCCCTGAATGCAACCTGGGTGGAGCTGTTGCAAACGCGTAATACCCTGAATCGCGCGGGTATCCGCTGGATGATGGACCAGAGCAATATTGGCAGCGGCGCAACTGTCGCTGAACTGATGCAGGGGGCGACCAATACGCTGAAGCTGACCGAAAAAAACTGGGCGCAGTATGAGTCGTTACCGCGCGATCCACGTCAGAGTGAAGCGGCTTTCCTTGAGATCAAACGAACCTATGATATCTACCACGGCGCGTTGGCGGAGCTTATTCAGCTTCTTGGCGCGGGTAAGATTAACGAGTTTTTTGATCAACCGACTCAAAGCTATCAGGACGCTTTTGAGAAGCAGTACATGGCCTATATGCAGCAAAACGATCGTCTGTACGATATTGCTGTTGAGGATAACAACAGTTCCTACAACCAGGCGATGTGGGTACTGGTCAGTGTGCTGATTGCCGTTCTGGTGGTCATTATCGCCGTCTGGTTCGGCATCAAACTGTCGCTTATCGCCCCGATGAATCGTCTGATTGAAAGCATTCGTCATATCGCCAGCGGCGATCTGGTGAAGCGTATCGACGTGGAAGGCTCCAACGAAATGGGGCAGTTGGCTGAAAACCTGCGTCATATGCAAAGTGAACTGATGCGTACCGTTGGCGATGTACGTAACGGCGCGAATGCGATCTATAGCGGCGCCAGCGAGATTGCGATGGGCAACAACGATCTCTCTTCCCGTACTGAGCAGCAGGCAGCGTCTCTGGAAGAGACCGCCGCCAGTATGGAACAACTGACCGCCACCGTGAAACAGAACGCCGAAAACGCCCGTCAGGCCAGTCACCTGGCATTGAGCGCCTCTGAAACAGCGCAAAAAGGCGGCAAAGTGGTGGATAACGTCGTACAAACAATGCGCGATATCGCCTCCAGTTCGCAGAAAATCGCCGATATTATCAGCGTAATCGACGGTATTGCTTTCCAGACCAATATCCTGGCGCTGAATGCGGCGGTAGAAGCGGCGCGCGCAGGCGAGCAGGGACGCGGGTTCGCGGTGGTAGCCGGTGAAGTCCGTAATCTGGCCCAGCGTAGCGCGCAGGCGGCACGGGAGATCAAGAGTCTGATTGAGGATTCCGTGAGCCGTGTTGATGTGGGTTCGACGCTGGTCGAAAGCGCCGGTGAAACCATGGATGAGATCGTCAATGCAGTGACCCGCGTGACCGATATCATGGGCGAGATTGCCTCGGCGTCCGACGAGCAAAGCCGTGGTATCGACCAGGTGGGCCTGGCGGTAGCGGAGATGGATCGCGTAACGCAGCAGAACGCCTCGCTGGTGGAAGAGTCCGCCGCCGCGGCTGCGGCGCTGGAAGAGCAAGCCAGCCGTCTGACCCAGGCCGTCGCGGTGTTCCGTATTCAACAGCAACAGCAGCGTGCGCGTGAAGTGGCTGCGGTAAAAACCCCGGCAGCCGTGTCGTCACCAAAGGCCGCTGTGGCCGACGGCAGCGATAATTGGGAAACGTTTTAAGGGCGTATGGTGAACAGTCGGCCTACAGACGACCGTAGGCCGGATGAGATGTTCACACTTTTGCCTGATGGCGCTTCGCTTATCAGGCCTGGGCGCCAGTTTATTGATAAAGGTGATGTGTAGGCCGGGTAAGGCGCAGCCGCCACCCGGCATATATGACATTCTCTTTTAACCCTCAACATTCACCACTTTGATCTCCACCATGCCAATCCCCAATTTGCGCGGCGAATGGCCCAAAATATTACCTTCGTTGGTGGAGACGGGAGCGGGCGGCGCAATGACTAAGGTATTCGCGTCCGTCGGGTTGTTGAAATGCAGCGTGATAGTGGACACATCGTGACCCAGCACCAGCGTCTGTTCTTCGTTGCCTACGCGTACCGGAATCGGCCGATTCGCGTTGTCGCCGAAGGCTTTGGCGGTGATCACCAGATCAAACTTTTTCGGCAGCGGCGCTTTATATTCGATTTTAACCTCATCGCCCAACTGCGCATTTGACCAGCGCCCCCAGGACTCCGGCCGGGAAATGCCGCTAAACTGCTTCACCTCCTCCGGCGCGCCCGCGACATTAAAGATAAAGCTATCGGCTTTATAACGAATATCGTTATCGACAATCTTTAAGGTATCGACGTTGCCTTTGTAGCGTTCCATATCGATCATCGTGTCTTTAAACGCCGTCTTACCCTGCCACTGCGCTTTATCGACATGCTGTACGGTTTGCTGCCCGCCAAGCTGCCCCTGCGAGACGCACCAGTCGGTGGAGAGCGCCAGCGCCGGCGCCCATAGCTGCGCCATTTTGTAGCAGCGATCGATCCAAACGAAATTATCGCGCGGGGCGAAGTCGGCCAACTGGAACCGTAGCGGAGCGGAGTATTCACTTTCCGGTAACGGTTCAACACGCTTATCCGATACGCGCAGTAGTAACGGCAGGCGGAAGTGGCTGCCGGAAAAAGCGATCATGTTTTTGTCCCGATCGACGGTAAAATCTTTTATCTCTTTCGGGAAATTCCACAGGCGAATGATATCCGGCTTCATCGCCAGCACTTTCTCTTTTACATTCAGGAACACTTCCGACAGCGACTGCCCGGAAAGGCTGCTACGTCCCAGACCGATAAAATTATCGCCGCCGAGAATATCCAGCACCGTTGCGCCGTTGTCCATTGTGTTGCGTTTGACCGCCAGCGTCTCCTGCTGCGGTTTATCGCCGCGCAGAATAAAAAACAGATTGTTGCGATCTTGCTTATTCAGGTATTTCCAGGCCGTATTATTCATCGCCAGATGGTCGGAAGAGACGACGATAACGGTATCTTTAAACCATGGTGACGCTTTGATTTTGTTGATAAACTCGGCGATGTTTTCCTGGCTGCAACTTACGGCGCTAAAGGACTGGTTGGGCTTGCCGTCGTAATCGTAGCGTTTGCGGTTGCAGGTGCGTGAGATAAACCCGTCCGGGTGGTGAGTATCTACGGTCAGCGTAAACAGCGAAAAACGCTGGCCTGAGCGGGAAAGCGCTTCAAATTTCTTCCATGCCTCATCGAGCACCGTATCGTCGTAGAAGCCCCAGTCGTTACGATAAGACGGGTCCGCCACCACCGTTTTTAGCTCTTCAGCGCCGTACAGATGATCAAATCCGTGTGATTTCAGGAACACGTCTTTCCCGGCAAAACGCAGGTTAGCGCCCTGCACGAAATAGTTCTGGTAGCCGGAGTTTTTCAGAATATCGCCGAGGCAGATATTCTGCGGGAAGAAGCTGGAAACCGACGCGGACGCATTGCCCTCAAACGGCGCAAACAGCGGAATACCACACTGGGAAGCCACCATCCCGGCGATGGTGTAATCCGTTCCCGGCAGTTGCATGGTATGGCTGAAATCCAGCCCCTCATTTTTCAGCGCGCCCAACTCTGGCGTGAGATTGGGGAACGCGTCATTATCAAAATAGGTCCGTTCCAGGCTCTCGCCGTAGATATAGACCAGATTGAGCTTCGGATGAGGAATGGTTTTTGCTGGTTCTTTATAATAAACGGCAAAATCCGGATCGCCATCGCGCATTTGTGATTTTACCAGTTCGGTAATCTGGCGAAACGCCGGGCTGGCGTCGACCGAACCCAACGCCAGCAGTAACGCCAGCAGGCTGTAACCGACATGATGAGGATGGTGACGGCGGCGGCGTAGTATCCATCCCAGCGCGCCAAATACCGCCACTAACGCCAGGGCAATGCCGATTCCCGGCAGAATATATTTGCCGACTCCCGCTCCCGTCAGACTATTCGTGAGCGTATAAAGCACTGCGTCGTTGATCCCGTCGCCGGTAAAATAGTCGCTGGCATACAGGGTAATATTCAGAATGACAAAAAGTCCCAGTACCGTGAGAGTGGCGGCAAACCACCAGGTGTTACGACCCGCCTTCCAGGCATATATCAGCACAGAGGCGAGAAACAGAGCGACAGAGAGCAACTCGGACAACTGACGATCCTCAATAAACCAGGCTTATCGCTGGCAGGAAAAAATTTCTAACAATGTAATAGCGATGTCACATTGCTGCAATTCTAATAACTTTACACGGCGCTGTTATTTAGAATGAGTTTAGAAAGTTGGTTTTTTGATCGGCATCACTTCCTGCCATAGCGGTTAATAACAGGAAAAGACGAAGAGAAAAATCGGGTTAATGCCGTGTTGGCGGGTAAAAGGCCAAAACACGGCTTTTAACAGGGCGTCCCGGCGTGGCGCACGGTCAGAAAAACGCAGTCAGGAGAGGAAATTCAGCCCTTGCTGCAACACCAGATCGCAAGCTTTGGTTTTCACCTTTTCCGCCAGCGGCGTACTGCCGATATTATTGAGGTTCAACTGCTGGCCGTCCTTCGTCTTGAGCAACCCTTGCAGGCCGTTCAGGTAGTTAGTGTCCTGCTCCTGCTGTGTGGTATCCAACCCCAACTTGTTCAGAATCTGATTTTTAACGTTTTCCACGTTGGTAGCGGACGCCAGTTTCTGTTTGGCGCAGTACTGCAAAATACCGGCGGCATTATTCATATTATCGGCGCTGAGTGACTGGGCACCTCTGCTGAGCAGACCGGTTAGCGCAGAAAGCGACATCCCGCCCTGCTGTGCGTTCGCGCCCTGAGCGCTTAACTGACTGGCGGCAATACCGCTGGTGGAAATCAGTACGCTGGCGATCGCCGCGCAGCACAGAACATGTTTCGCTGTATTCATGGTAATCACCTGTGTTATGCCAGCCAGGCGTCGTATCGCCCTGGCGCACGTTGCAATTTAATACTCTTTACCCGTCACCCGGCTGCGGTAACTGTCCCAGGTAAAATTAACCCATAAACTGTTGCCGAGACGCATACGGTCCATGACGCGTTCGCCAAGCATTTTCGTCATCTCTTCCATATTGCTGTTCGTCAACATGCCGGTGGGACGTTTTGACGAGGAACGACGATCGACAATTTGATTGATGATCACTTTTTCATAGCGGGATTCGGTCTGCACGCCGATCTCGTCGATCACCAACAGATCAACGTTACTCAGATCGTTAAGCAACTGCTCTTCGCTGGTTTCCCGATTGCTGAACGTGTCTTTCATCGCTGACATAATATCCGCTACGGTGATAATCAGTACTGACTTTCCGCGCAGCAGCAGCTCGTTACAAATAGCCGCGGCGAGATGATTTTTACCGGTTCCCGGCTTGCCGGAAAAGACAAAGCTGGCGATATTGCCGTCAAACTCATCAACGTACTGTCGGGCTTTGCTTAACGCGTTCATTTGTCCGTCGCACTCAACCCGATAGTTATCAAACGAACAGTTTTGATGCAGCGGTCGAATGCCGGAACGGTTAAAGGTGCGCTGCATTTTCATCGCCCGGTTTTCCCGCGCCAGCGCCGCCGCCCGGATCTCGCCTTGCTCTTTCTGCCACGCCAGTAGTTCTTCGCCCGTTTTAAATGCCGGCGTAATATGCGCAGGCATCATTTTTTGTAGACGTTGCATCAGGTCGCCAACATTTTTCATCGTTACCCCCTAAAACCTGGTGGAATATGATTGTCAGGTTCGCTGACGCTATTGATGTCGCGCTGCGGCATTCCGCCATTGCTGGAACGGCTGATTTGCACGCTGCGCGCCAGCTTTTGCTGCCACTGGATATGGTGAAAAACCTTACCTTCCGCCTGCCAGTAGGCGATAAACGCCGCCAGCTCTTCTGCGGTGACCGGCTCCCGAAGCGCCACGCCCCAAAGGGCAGCCTGACGCTGAAAATCCGCATCCGGTTGCCAGGCGGGATACATGGCGAATTTTCCGCAGGGAATCGCAACGGGGGCGGCTTCGGGTTCTTCGTAAAATTGCGCGTCTAACGCCACATCGCTTCCCGGACGTGATAACTTTTCTTCAAGCGCCAGCAGTTCAGCCATGCGTGCAGGCGTCACGGCATAAAAGGCAGGCGCATTATTAGCGAATACCGCCACTGCGCCGCCCGTTGACTTCGCCAGCACAGCATGATGATCGTGTAAAAGGGCGTCAATACCGATGACGTCCGACGTTAAAATTCTGGAAGACATAATGTTTCTCAATATGGAACAACAACCGAGAAGGGCGACTGTTTTTATAGTACCACACAGACCTGTAAGAACAGCAGGAGGCGTTCCACCGATCACACGCGGGGGCGTTTGCGGTACAGCCATAATCCCGGTACAGAGAGGCCAATTGAGAGCGCGCCAACAATGGAAGAGGCTTTCAGAAAATTGGTCAGCAGCGTAATCATCATCGGTTCGCTATAGCCCAGATGGCTAATTTTTACTGCGGAAATCATCGCGGTATAGGCGGAAATCCCCGGAAACATCGGGATCACGGCCGCGACGGTAAACACTTTAGGGTGAGCGAGATACCAGCGTGACCACTGAATACCAATACTGCCGACCAGCAGCGAAGCCATAAACGTCGACCATTCGATATTAAAGCCAGCGCTCATCATCAGCATACGCGAGCCATGACCCAGCGCCCCCAGTAGCGCGCACCACGGAAGCGCCCGGTGGGGAACATTAAAGACCATCGCAAACCCGACGGCGGGGATCGCAGACAAGATCATGTCCTGCATTAGCGCCAGTAAAAAGTCGATTATACCCATCCTCGTAGCCCCCATATTGTCATTGACATCACTACGCCCACACAGGTGGCCAGTGTCAACAGGCTGGCGATAGCCCAGCGCGCCAGCCCGGTATTAATATGTCCTTTAAACATATCTGCGACGGAATTAATCAGCGGAAAGCCCGGCACCAGTAGCAGTACGCTCGCCGCCATGGCGATAGTGGGCGTCTGGCTAAAGGCGGGAAGGGTGAGCATCAGCCCGGAAATCGTGGTAGCGACAAAGGCGGTAATGCAAAAATTGATCTGCGGATGTAAATGCCGCTGCGCCAGCATCTGGCGGATATACATGGCTATCATACTGGCGAAAAAGGTGATAACCGCGCCATCCCAGCCGCCATTATTCAGCTTACAAAAGCAGGAGCAGGAAAGACCGACCATAAACGCCACCAGCCAGCGCGGATAACGCAGCGGGCGGAGCTGGCTAAAGCGTTTTTCCACGCCTTTGTAATCCAGCAGACGATGTTCCGCGAGGATAACGATATGCTGAACCTCCGTGACGACGTGCATATTAATGCCGCGATCCTGGTTTTTACGTGTCGATGTCAGACATTGTCCGTCTTTAATGGTCGTCAGTACAATGGCGTTAGAGGAGATCGCGCTTTCGACGCTATCCATACCGAGCGCCAAACCGAGGCGGGTGGAAAGCTCATCAACCAGTGCGCTTTCCGCCCCGTGCTGCAATAAAAGCAGCCCGCATTGAATACATAACCGTGTTACTGCTCGTTGAATTGATTGCTCTTCTTGCATGACTCGTCCTGTCCGAAAAGACATTCTATGCGCCGCCACTATGACAGAGGCTTTCTTTTTAACACGAAGCGCAGGCATGATGGCGTTGGTTAAGATCAATTTCTTGTTGATAAAAACGTCAACCACCAGACGCAACGCATAAGCTTCCTGAGACGTGCGCTTCGTCACAGGCAGGATATCCTTATGGGCGACGGTTCTCGTATGTCCGTTTCCAGAATAGAGGCATTATGCCAGCCTGGCCGCTCATTTTTGAATCAATGATGTGGTGAATTTTATCAACTATATGCATTAATGGTTTAACCACAATGGCGTGAGCAGCGGGCGTAAAAATAGGCATGACTTAGTGTAATTCGTAGATATTACATGGGTTTTATGGATGGTGGACAGTATTGTTGGGCTTTTGTTTTAGGACTCAGCAATATGAATGAAGGGCAAACTCATATTTTAAATTTATTAATATGATGCGTTTTCGTTAGAATTGCTAATGTGCAAATTTAGTTAATTTAATTGTCTTGCTTCTGGTTTTATGAGTAACTATGCGATAGTGATTTCATGTTTTTGTGCTATGTGGATTGTAGCGCAATCAATGTTAGATATTTAAAAATAAAACAAGGATAATTAATCCACTCGGCCTATATTTCTTTGCGATCATTGTTAATAGTGTTTTTATTAATGGGGCAATGAAAAGTGGCGGCGTGGGTGCGGAGGAATTATGCTGCCAGGATGCTGCAAAAATGGACTTATTATCAGTAAAACCCCTCTTATACAGGAAGGCCTTAAAGGGGCTATAACAGGTAATTTCCCCGATTATAAACTGGCGTATTGTCGTACGATAGAAGAGCTAACGCTGCTACAGCTACGCCGAAGTAATTTAGTTATTGCTGATTTAGCAGTTAACAATGCCTCTCCCCGCGCTATCTGCGAATATTTTTATAGCTTAATCTCGCAATATCGCGACATACATTGGGTATTTCTGGTTCCTAAATCCTGCTATCCACATGCGGTTGATCTCCTGATGGGCCCCGTCAGCACCTTGCTTTCAGACGAAGAGCCAATCGAGAATCTTATTAGCGTTATCCATGCGGGAAACGCTCGCTCAGAAAGAATAAGTAAAACGTTATTATCGCCTCAGGTACCGTCTGAAATTCAGCAGGCCCACGACAGGCCGATTGTCCTTACGCTGTCTGAACGAAAAGTATTACGCCTTTTAGGAAAAGGGTGGGGCATTAACCAAATTGCGGCGTTACTTAAAAAAAGTAATAAAACAATTAGCGCCCAAAAAAATAGCGCCATGCGACGCTTATCAATACACAGTAATGCAGAGATGTATGCATGGATAAACAGTTCTCAGGGAGCCAGAGAATTGAACCTACCTTCGGTATATGGAGAAACCATGGAATGGAAAACAGAATCAGCAAGAGAAATGTTGCGCTCGTAGAAAAATGCGTGATGAGCACCATTGGTATTAAAGGGCTATTTGATGCAATGCCGGATTGCCGACATACGCTTCATATTTTTTCAAAACCATCCGCGTTTTATAAGGCTGCGCTAAAGACGCCGTTTTCTGCCGTTATTTTTTCTCTTTCTGCGTTAAGAACTGAACGCCGGACAGGATTATCCAGCCTGACGGAACTGGCGATAAATTATCCCCATATGCGGCGTCTGGTGATTGCCGATGATGATGCTGAAGCCCGCTTAATCAGCGCGTTATCCCCGCTGCCGCTGGATGGGGTCATCAGCAAAGCATCGCCGTTGGATGTTTTACAGGATGCCTTATTTACATCGCTTAATAGCGCCCGGCGGACAACGGAGCGTACAGACAATCTTTGGGAACTTCACCAGAATTGTATGCTTAGTCCAACCGAGCGGGAGATTCTGCGTTTCATGTCGAACGGCTACTCAATGCCGCAAATTGCCGTCCAGTTAGAACGTAACATTAAGACTATCCGGGCGCATAAGTTTAATGTGATGTCCAAGCTGGGCGTGAGTTCTGATGCCGGGTTACTCGATGCGGCGGATATTCTGTTATATCTGCGCGCCGGAGATGCTACCGCGCTTCAGCATCGGGTATAGCCCGCGCCGGATGCGCCGTGCTTGTTCGGGGAATCCGGGTGTCAGGCACGTTATTGGCACACGTCTACCCAGGTCGCCGATGTCAGTTCTGCCATTCTTTCCGGCGTGATGCGTACCGCGCTGTGCGTGGCGCCTGCGGCAGGCAATACTTCGTTATACCCCTTCAGAGAGATGTCGCAATAAACGGGCAGCGGGTGCTCCAGCCCGAAAGGACATACGCCGCCGACAGGATGTCCGGTTGCATTGACCACTTCATCGCTGCTCAACATACGGGCTTTTGCGCCGAAAGTGGTTTTAAGCTTCTTATTATCCAGGCGGGCATCGCCTTTCGCGACCACCAGGATAATGGTGTCTTTTACTTTAAGCGAGAGCGTCTTAGCTATCTGCCCTGGCTCTACGTTGTGCGCTTTGGCTGCCAGCTCGACAGTCGCTGTACTTTGATTTAATTCGATAATTTCAATATCGGGAGCATGATCGGCCAGAAATTGCCGTACAGATTGCAGACTCATTCTTCTCTCCTGAGACCTTACCAATAGCCACGGTAGACCCAAAAATGGCAAAACGTAATTTGGCATACGGAGAGCGCCGCTGTAAATATAATAATGTGACAGGCCAGCAGCAGTAAGCCGTGACGATAACTGAAGGCAACGTAAAGCGGTTTACTTTAGCGTGCAGTCGCCGCACTGCTGTACGTCAGGTAAGCGGTAACGTTGGCAGCAGGTTCTGCGTACCAGAAGACCGTCGCGCATTACGACGGTCCGCCACAGCGGGTTATCCTGACCGTCGGATAGCTGCTTTTCAAAAAAACAGCGCTGGCGTAGCGTTGCCAGCAGGGCTTCGCCAAGCAGCGGTTTCATCTCAGTCAGATACCAGTTGATTAAATAACCGGTATTGCTCCAGATAAGTTTCGCGCTGATGTCGCCAGTCGCCTCCAGCGCCTGAATGACCGGCTGTAGTGCGGAGACTACCAGCGTTTCCATTCGTTCTTCCGGGGAACGCGCCGTTGCCAGGTTATCCTGATGCACATCAAGCCAGAAACACGCGGCGCGCCCGGTTTCATGAAATTCAACGTGAATATGTTCTGCCGAGACATTGATAGCGCGCGCTTGCGTCAGTAATGCCAGCATCAGCGGCGGCGCCATCAGCCCGATATACCATTGCGCCCACAGGGAGAGTAACGGTTTATTTTCACGTGGCAGGCCTGGCGTGTGCCGATAGATGTGATCGGAATAGGCGGCCAGCAATGAACGAAACGTCACGGGGCGCGTCCACTGGGCAAGAGTCATTGCCGTTGGCGGCGGTGTTTCATCCAGCCGGATGAAGTCCAACAGGTGCTCACGGGTAGAGGCGATCGTCTCGCGTACTGCGTCCGCCAGCGAGGCGTCTTCCGGCTGGGGAGCAGCTCGCCAGATAATATCGTCAGCAATCGGTGCGGAACGGTAGGCCATAGCGCAGTTTAATGATGTTAATCTAAATGATAATTATTACTAATCCTATCGATAGCGATAAACGATGGCAAGCGGTTTATGGTTAACGCTGTTGGCGTAGCACGATTACGTCAGCAGGATTCATAGGGCGCGCATGTCGTCGCTGACCAGAATGTGGTTACGTCCAAGATGCTTGGCTTCGTAGAGTGCTTTATCCGCTTTTTCGATAGCGTCTCCGATATTGCGATCCGTCAGGGGCGCAATGCCGATACTGACAGTGACATTGGTGGCGACGCTTTCGTTAAACATATGCGGGATTTTAAGATCGTATACTTCCTGTCGGATACGTTCTGCGGTAGCGCGGGCTTGCTGTGGTTCGGCGGTGGTCAGCAACACCAGAAATTCTTCCCCGCCAAAACGGCAGACGACATCGCGCGATCGCACGGCGTCCCGAATTGCCGCTGAGACGCGGATTAACGCCTGATCGCCCATCATATGACCGTAGTGATCGTTGTACGCTTTGAAATGATCGATATCCAATAGCAGGACGTAGTGTTCATGGCTGCCCGGCGCCTGTAACGTATCCAGCCGATTTTGCAGGCCACGGCGGTTATATAAGCCGGTTAATGGATCAAGCATACTCAGGCCATTGAGAGTTTCCCGCTCGGCCAGCAGCTTAAACATGAGCTGTTGGGCAAAATTATCGTAGCGTTTCTGGATAACATGTTGAATAGCGATTCCCACCATTGGCAGGGCCAGCAAATAGAGAATTCGCAAACCTTGTTCATTACCGTTCAGCCACAGGCAGACCGCGACTGGCGGTAGCGAATAGAGCGTAAACGCGACGATATTCGCGGCAAAGGCTATCGAGCCGATAAACAGAACGCTAAGCAGGGAGATCAGTAAAAAAGAGAAATCATAATGGCCTAACGCCGGATACTTTAGCGCAATATGCGCCGCCCATATTCCCCCAAAGAGTAGGGAGATAAAGGGGAGATTAATTCTTTTTTGCCCATATTTCCCATGCCATATCAACAGTAATACGCTCAGGACCACTATCCCGATCATTGGCGTGCAAAATACATTGATCTGATAAAGGGGGAAAACGAGAGTAAATAGCGCCGACACGGCGTTGAGAAACAAGAAAAGACGTAAAGAAAACTGATACTTCTTAATACGAAGCGACCGCCAGGATGGTGTTGTCATGGGTAATTGTCGTTATTTATCGGTGATATACACGGAATCGGGCGCCAACATGAAAATAACGTATGAGAAAAGGTCGCCTAAAGCGAGGTGTTGTTGTTTTTACGTTAACAGTCGGACAATTTATCACCTTACTGAATACGTGTCATCAACCGTTAAGTAAAACTCATCTCTTTAGCTTTCTCCCTGGCTGACAAATGAGAAAACATATCATATGATATTGGTTATCATTATCAATTCCAGAGGTGAAACCATGTTGCAGCGGACGTTAGGCAGCGGATGGGGCGTGTTATTGCCTGGAGTGATTATCGTTGGACTGGCGTTTATCGGCCTGTCAGCTTATGCGCTGAAGCTGTTGATTGTATCAGGATTGCTACTGTCTGCGCTGATGTTGTATCACAAACAATTACGGCATTTTGTATTGCTGCCATCGTGTATGGCGCTTATTGGCGGCATGATGTTGGCAATGATGAACTGGAATCAGGGATGAAAATGAAGAGACAAAGGAAGGATAAGATAATTGGTGCGAGGGGGGGGACTTGAACCCCCACGTCCGTAAGGACACTAACACCTGAAGCTAGCGCGTCTACCAATTCCGCCACCTTCGCACAGTTATCTTACTTTTTGATATCGCCTCGTTGGTGCGAGGGGGGGGACTTGAACCCCCACGTCCGTAAGAACACTAACACCTGAAGCTAGCGCGTCTACCAATTCCGCCACCTTCGCCCAGTGCGAGCAATATCAACGTGGTTTTGGTGCGAGGGGGGGGACTTGAACCCCCACGTCCGTAAGGACACTAACACCTGAAGCTAGCGCGTCTACCAATTCCGCCACCTTCGCATACCATCGATTCTTGAAAAGAATCACTACCACGGAGGCGCATTCTAGTGGTTTTCAGCTATTCGTCAATAGTTAATTGCATGGGATAGATTGATTGCTGCAAAAATGGGCGCGAGACGTAGGTTGGATAAGACGCCTGGCGTCGCCATCCGGCACATGCAACCAGATGGCGCTGCGCTTATCAGGCCAACTATTTCTTCGCCTGACGGGTCATCACGGTACGATAAACCTTAAAGCGCCCGGTTTGCGCGATGACTTCATGGAAGCCAAAAGTCTCATCCAGAATCTTAGGATAGGGCAGAAAGGCGTTCGCCACGATGCGTAACTCTCCGCCGCTGTTCAGATGGCGCACTGCGCCGCGAATGAGCGTTTGCGCCGCATCAAGGCTGGTTTGCATTCCGTCGTGGAACGGCGGGTTGGAGATGATCATGTCAAAACGTCCTTTGACTTCCGAAAAGACGTTGCTGGCGAATACCTCGCCTTCAAGACCATTAGCGGCAAGCGTGGCGCGGCTAGCTTCCACCGCCGGCGCGCTGACGTCACACAGCGTCAGGCGCACTTTCGGCGAATGGCTGGCCAGCGCGGCGGAAAGCACGCCAGCGCCGCAGCCGACATCCAGCACTTTACCTTTGGTGTGCGGCGTCAGCGTAGACAGCAGCAGTTGGCTACCAACATCCAGTCCGTCGCGGCTGAATACGCCCGGCAACGTTTTGATGGTCAGCCCGTCGATATTGTACTCGGCCCACCAGGATTCAAGACTAAACTGCGGCTGCTTTTCCAGACGACCATGGTAAAGGCCGCAACGTCGCGCGCTATCTACTTTGTTCAGCGGCGCATAGTCCGCCAGCATCGGTTCGGCGCTACGCACGCCGCTGCGGTTTTCTCCCACGACGAAAACATCGCTGCCCACCGGCATCAGCGACAAAATATTCATCAACTGGAACTGCGCTTCGGGTTTATTTTTCGGCCAGTAGTAGATCAGCGTATCGCAGTCAGCGACATCGCTGGCTTGCGCGACCAGGCTAAAACGGACGTTATCGCCCATCTGGCGGCTTAACGCCTGCCAGTGGTGAAACTGTTGCGTATACGCGCGGCTGGCGGCGCATTCAAAGCGCGCGGGCAGGTCATCCTGCAAATCTCCGGCAAAAAGAATACGGCTTTGTTCGAAATCATCACTGTGGCGCAGCAAGACTTCACTTGCCGGGGTAAAAGCAGACATGGAATGCTCCTTAATTCAGACTGGCGGCGATTATAGTAGTTTGATGGCGGAGATTCGACAGATTTGCTATATTTGCGCCCCTGATTACAGGAGCGTTTCGCTATGACATCCCGACGAGACTGGCAGTTACAGCAACTGGGTATTACGCAGTGGGCGCTGCGACGTCCTGGCGCGCTACAGGGCGAGATTGCGATTTCCCTTCCCGCGCACGTTCGTCTGATCGTGGTTGCAGAGGAATTACCCGCGCTGAACGAGCCGCTAATGCGCGATATTTTACGCGCGTTGACCGTGAGTCCCGATCAGGTTTTACCCCTGGCGCCTGAGCGCGTCGCCATGCTGCCGCAGGGCAGCCGTTGTAATAGCTGGCGGTTAGGAACTGACGCGCCGCTCCAACTCGAAGGCGCTCAGGTCACGACGCCGGCGTTTAATGAACTCCGGGCAAACCCGGCGGCACGCGCCGCACTATGGCAACAAATCTGCGAACATGAACACGATTTCTATCCTCAGCACGACCGATCTCCCCGCAGCCTGGCAGATTGAGCAACGCGCTCATGCGTTTCCGTGGAGCGAAAAAACGTTTTTCGGCAACCAGGGCGAACGGTATCTCAACCTTAAGCTGACCGCTGCTGACAGAATGGCCGCGTTTGCCATTACACAGGTGGTGCTGGACGAAGCGACGCTGTTCAATATTGCCGTCGATCCGGATTTTCAGCGTCGGGGGCTGGGGCGTATGCTGCTTGAGCATCTGATTGATGAACTGGAAAAACGTGGGGTTGTAACGCTATGGCTGGAGGTACGCGCCTCTAACGCTGCCGCCATCGCGCTGTATGAAAGTCTGGGGTTTAACGAGGCGACGATTCGCCGCAATTACTATCCTACGGCACAAGGGCATGAGGACGCCATCATCATGGCGTTACCGATAAGCATGTAATAAAAGAGGCAAGGTGTAATGATGAAGTGGGACTGGATTTTCTTTGATGCCGATGAAACGCTGTTTACGTTTGATTCTTTCACCGGCTTACAGCGGATGTTCCTTGACTATAGCGTCACCTTTACCGCTGAGGATTTCCAGGATTACCAGGCCGTGAATAAGCCGCTATGGGTGGATTATCAGAACGGCGCGATTACCTCATTACAATTGCAGCACGCGCGCTTTCAAAGTTGGGCTGAACGGCTAAACGTTGCGCCGGGGCTGCTGAATGACGCTTTTATTAGTGCGATGGCGGAGATCTGTTCTCCTTTGCCGGGCGCCGTTTCGCTACTTAATGCGATTCGCGGGCAGGCTAAAATCGGTATTATTACTAACGGTTTTACCGCGCTACAACAAACTCGTCTGGAGCGCACCGGGCTGCGTGAGTATTTCGATCTGCTGGTGATTTCCGAGCAGGTTGGCGTCGCGAAGCCCGATCCGAAAATCTTTAACTACGCCCTGGAGCAGGCGGGGAATCCTGACCGCTCGCGCGTATTAATGGTTGGCGATACCGCGGAGTCCGATATTCTTGGCGGCATTAACGCCGGACTGTCGACCTGCTGGCTTAACGCGCATCATCGCGAGCAGCCCGCGGGTATTCATCCAACCTGGACTGTGGCGTCATTAAGCGAACTGGAGCAGCTCCTGTGTAAACACTGATTGCCTCCCCCAGGTTGATGGGTAAAATAGCCGCATTTTTCGTATTCAACATGCGTGGTCAAACGCCGCGCTTACTCAAGAAGATTTGACTATGACGTTGTCTCCTTATTTGCAAGAGGTGGCCAAACGCCGCACTTTTGCCATTATTTCTCACCCGGACGCCGGTAAAACCACCATTACCGAAAAAGTGTTGCTGTTCGGACAGGCGATTCAGACCGCCGGTACGGTAAAAGGCCGTGGCTCCAGCCAACATGCAAAATCTGACTGGATGGAGATGGAAAAACAGCGTGGTATCTCTATCACCACCTCGGTGATGCAGTTCCCGTATCACGACTGTCTGGTGAACCTGCTGGATACCCCGGGGCACGAAGACTTCTCCGAAGATACCTACCGTACTCTGACGGCGGTGGACTGTTGTCTGATGGTGATCGACGCCGCGAAAGGCGTTGAGGACAGGACCCGTAAGCTGATGGAAGTTACCCGTCTGCGCGATACGCCGATCCTGACCTTTATGAACAAACTCGACCGTGACATCCGCGACCCGATGGAGCTGCTGGATGAAGTCGAGAACGAGCTGAAAATCGGCTGCGCGCCGATCACCTGGCCGATTGGCTGCGGCAAGCTGTTTAAGGGCGTTTATCACCTTTATAAAGATGAAACTTATCTGTATCAGACCGGTAAGGGCCACACCATTCAGGAAGTGCGCATCGTTAAAGGGCTGAATAACCCGGATCTGGACGCCGCCGTCGGTGAAGACCTGGCGCAACAGCTGCGCGACGAGCTGGAACTGGTGCAGGGCGCGTCTAACGAGTTTGATGAAGAGCTGTTCCTGGCAGGGGAAATTACCCCGGTATTTTTCGGTACCGCGCTGGGTAACTTTGGCGTTGACCATATGCTGGATGGTTTAGTGGCGTGGGCGCCCGCGCCGATGCCGCGTCAAACCGATACCCGCACAGTGGAAGCCTCAGAAGAGAAGTTCACCGGTTTTGTCTTTAAAATTCAGGCCAATATGGACCCGAAACACCGCGACCGCGTGGCGTTTATGCGCGTGGTTTCCGGTAAGTATGAGAAGGGCATGAAGCTACGCCAGGTCCGTACCGGCAAAGATGTGGTGATTTCCGACGCGTTAACTTTTATGGCGGGCGACCGTTCGCACGTTGAAGAAGCGTACCCGGGCGATATTTTGGGTCTGCATAACCACGGCACCATTCAGATCGGCGATACCTTCACCCAGGGCGAGATGATGAAGTTTACCGGTATCCCGAACTTTGCGCCGGAACTGTTCCGTCGTATTCGCCTGAAAGATCCGCTCAAGCAGAAGCAGCTACTGAAAGGGCTGGTGCAGCTTTCTGAAGAGGGGGCGGTTCAGGTATTCCGTCCCATCTCCAACAACGATCTGATTGTCGGCGCCGTGGGCGTTTTGCAGTTTGACGTTGTTGTCGCGCGCCTGAAAAGCGAATACAACGTTGAGGCGATTTATGAATCCGTCAACGTGGCGACGGCGCGCTGGGTGGAAAGCGCCGATGCGAAGAAATTCGAAGAGTTTAAGCGTAAGAATGAAACGCAGCTGGCGCTGGATGGCGGCGACAACCTTACCTATATCGCCCCCACGATGGTTAACCTGAACCTGACCCAGGAACGTTACCCTGACGTTCAGTTCCGTAAAACGCGCGAACACTGATCCCTTTCCGGGCGCGGCATCCGCCGCGCCTTCGTACTTTCCCTGCCTTTTTAACCGCTTACGGAATGTTCTTAAATCCCGCGTTTTTTCTCCGATCTGCCTGTTTTTTATACGCACCGACAAGCGATTTTAAAATTGTGATCTATATTTAACAAAGTGATGACATAAATGTCGGCTTTAATGCCTGTTCAATGCGTGAATATGAGAGCTTAAAGCTGAGATTTGTTTCAGTCACGATATTAATAACTGAAACGGAAGGGTGGCAGGCGACGCGTCGTTACAAATTCACGAATGTGATGCCAGTCATTGACTTCAGAAACCGGTGAGTTTCACCGCATTCAGCAATGCAACCTCGTGTTGCCTGAGCTCAAATTACGAGCAAACTATACAGGACAAAATCGATGACTATGACAAGACTGAAGATTTCTAAAACTCTGCTGGCCGTAATGTTGACCTCTGCTGTTGCGACAGGTTCTGCCTTTGCAGAAAACGCAACAACGGACAAGGCGCAAAGCGGAACCGAAACCGCAGGGCAAAAAGTCGATAGCTCTATGAATAAAGTCGGTAACTTCATGGATGACAGCGCTATCACTGCGAAAGTTAAAGCTGCGCTGGTAGACCATGACAATATTAAAAGCACCGATATTTCTGTCGAAACCAATCAGAAAGTCGTCACCCTGAGCGGCTTTGTAGAAAGCCAGGCGCAGGCTGAAGCCGCCGTGAAAGTGGCGAAAGGCGTAGAAGGCGTGACCTCCGTTAGCGACAAACTTCACGTTCGCGACAATAAAGAAGGTTCCGTGAAAGGTTATGCCGGCGATACGGCCACGACCAGTGAAGTCAAAGCCAAGTTGCTGGCGGACGATCTCGTCCCTTCCCGTAAAGTAAAAGTGGAAACGACCGATGGCGTCGTACAGCTCTCCGGTACTGTTGAAACTCAGGAACAAAGCGACCGCGCTGAAAGCATCGCGAAAGCCGTTGATGGCGTAAAAAGTGTTAAAAACGATCTGAAAGTTCAGTAATTCGTCGTAATTCGTCCTCCCGACGTTTGTCGGGAGGCGTAATGTGCACCACACTAAAAATATCGCGAATGAGTAGCCTGAGCGCTCATATTTAGCGGTCGACATTAACTATGGTAAAGGAGAGGCTTATGTTTCGTTGGGGCATTATATTTCTGGTTATCGCGTTAATTGCCGCCGCATTGGGTTTTGGTGGACTGGCTGGTACGGCTGCCGGCGCGGCGAAAATCGTCTTCGTCGTCGGGATCGTGCTCTTCCTTGTCAGCCTGTTCATGGGCCGTAAACGACCCTAGCAGGCAGCTGTAAAGATATATTGCTATCAAGCCAGTCCAGCGGACTGGCTTTTACGGTTTTAGCCGTTAACGTTTTGCGTTACCTTGTCAGCCTGGAAAAAAATGAAAAACAGGAAGGCAGAGGTGGGCCAGCGAATACCGGTTACGCTCGGCAATATTGCGCCGTTATCATTAACACCGTTCCGGCCAGGCCGTATGGCGCTGGTCTGTGAGGGCGGGGGGCAGCGGGGTATCTTTACCGCAGGCGTGCTGGATGAGTTTATGCGTGCGCAGTTTAATCCTTTCCATCTCTACTTCGGCACATCAGCCGGTGCGCAAAATCTCTCGGCGTATCTCTGCAACCAGCCCGGCTACGGGCGTAAAGTCATTATGCGCTATACCACCAGGCGCGAATTTTTTGATCCGCTACGATTTGTACGCGGAGGAAACCTTATTGACCTCGACTGGCTGGTGGAATCCACCGCCGCCCGGATGCCGCTGCAGATGGATACCGCAGCGCGCCTGTTCGACAGCGGAAAATCCTTTTATATGTGCGCCTGCCGGGGGGATGATTACACGCCGGGCTATTTCTCGCCGACAAAACAAAACTGGCTTGATATCATTCGCGCCTCCAGCGCCATACCGGGTTTCTACCGTACCGGCGTTACGTTAGAGGGCATCAACTATCTGGACGGTGGCATTAGCGACGCCATTCCGGTTCAGGAGGCGGCAAAGCGGGGGGCGAAAACCATTGTGGTGATCCGCACCGTACCCTCGCAAATGTATTACACGCCGCAGTGGTTTAAGCGTATGGAGCGCTGGCTGGGAGAGAGCAGTCTACAGCCGTTGATCAACCTGGTGCAGCATCATGAAACGTCCTACAGCGCGATCCAACAATTTATTGAAAAGCCGCCGGGTAAGCTGCGGATCATTGAAATTTATCCGCCGAAACCTCTGCACAGCATGGCGCTGGGCAGCCGTATCCCGGCGCTGCGTGAGGATTACAAAACCGGGCAATTATGCGGGCGTTATTTCCTTGCCACCGTTGGTAAATTGCTTGCCGCAACGCCGCCTCTCCTGCGCCATACGTCGCGGATTGCCGTGCCGGAAACGGTGGTCGTGCCTCCGGCGCCGGTGGCCAATGATACGCATGTGGCGGAGGTCATTAGCGCGCCGCAGGCAAACGACACCACATTTACCGACGAGGATCTGGCGTGAGCTGGCGCTTTATCGATACGCATTGCCATTTTGATTTCCCGCCCTTTACGGGCGATGAGCGCGCCAGTATTCAGCGTGCCTGTGAGGCGGGCGTTGAAAAAATCATCGTGCCGGCGACCGAGGCGGCTCACTTTCCCCGCGTGCTGGCGCTGGCGGCGCGTTTCCCGTCGCTTTATGCTGCGCTGGGATTACACCCCATTGTGATTGAGCGTCATGCCGATGACGATCCTGATAAGCTACAACAGGCGCTGGCGCAACAACAGAACGTCGTGGCGGTAGGCGAGATCGGTCTCGATCTTTATCGCGACGACCCGCAGTTCGCCAGGCAAGAGCGATTTTTAGACGCGCAGCTGCAACTGGCAAAACGCTACGATCTGCCGGTGATCCTGCACTCGCGGCGCACGCATGACAAACTGGCGATGCACTTAAAGCGCCAGGATCTACCGCGAACCGGTGTGGTGCATGGTTTTGCCGGCAGTCTGCAACAGGCCGAACGCTTTGTGCGACTGGGCTATAAAATCGGCGTCGGCGGCACCATCACCTACCCGCGCGCCAGTAAAACCCGTGATGTTATGGCTCGGTTGCCGCTGGACGCGCTGTTGCTGGAGACCGATGCGCCGGATATGCCGCTAAAGGGGTTTCAGGGGCAGCCGAACCGCCCGGAGCAGGCGGCGCGCGTATTTGATGCGCTCTGCGAATTACGTCCGGAGCCCGCAGAGGTGATAGCCGATACGCTGTATCGCAATACCATTACCTTGTTTCGGCTCTGATGGCATCGCAGCCGCCGTCCGGCAGGTGACGCTTACAAATATAGCGCCGGCAAAATCAGCTTCGCCACCCCACGCGCGCGCAATCCGTCAGCCAGCCGTTCCACCTCTTGCGGCGTCGCGCCTGGCCAGGCTTTCGCTTCGCCATAGACGCCGTGCGCATGAAAGGCATTCAAACGCACCGGAACCTCGCCCAGCGAAGTAATAAACGCCGCCAGTGAATCGATATGCGCCGCATAGTCCACCTGACCCGGGATAACCAGTAACCGCAGCTCCGCCAGTTTTCCCTGCGCAGCAAGAAAGCGGATACTGTGCTTAATATGCGTGTTATCACGTCCGGTCAGACGGTGATGACACTCGCTCTTCCAGGCTTTCAGATCGAGCATTACGCCGTCGCAAACCGGCAGTAGTTTCTGCCAGCCGGTCTCGCTTAACTGACCATTACTGTCCACCAGGCAGGTCAGTCGTTGTAACTGCGGATCGGCTTTGATCGCTGTAAATAGCGCCACAATAAACGGTAATTGCGTGGTCGCCTCTCCGCCGCTGACGGTAATACCTTCAATAAACAGCGATGCTTTACGAATATGACGCAGCACATCGTCAACGCTCATGGTCTGCGCCATTGGCGTTGCCTGCTGTGGGCACATTTTCAGGCAGGTATCGCACTGCTCGCAGACGTCCGACCGCCATACCACTTTCCCGCCATCAACGCTGAGGGCGTGGTGCGGACACTGCGATACGCATTCCCCGCAGTCGTTACAGCGTCCCATCGTCCACGGGTTATGGCAATTCTTGCAGCGCAAATTGCAGCCCTGTAAGAATAATGCCAGGCGGCTGCCTGGCCCATCGACGCAGGAAAACGCAATGATCTTACTGACTAAAGCGCATCTGTTGTTCATGGCTGACTACGCGTGGCTGTCGTTCCAGGATGCGGGTATTACGTGCGGCTTCTTCTCCCAGCCAGGTGGTATTCGTGCGCGAGCCTTCGGCGCGAAATTTCGCCAGATCCGACAGGCGCACCATATAACCGGTGACGCGCACCAGATCGTTGCCGCTGACATTGGCGGTAAATTCCCGCATCCCGGCTTTGAACGCGCCAAGACAAAGCTGAACCAGCGCCTGCGGATTACGCTTGATGGTTTCGTCCAGCGTCAGAATGTCGCTGATCCCGGCATGATAAAAGGCATGGTGCGGCGCGACGGTTTGCAAATGGGTGATAGGGTCCGGTTCATCGCCATACGGCAGACGCGCGCCCGGCGTAGTGCCAATATCGGAACTGATGCCAGACTGGGCATGGAGCAGCGCCCGTTGCTTCCAGCCATACTTCACTGGCGTATTTTCGACGAAATCCGCCAGTTGGGCGCTAATACGGTAGCCCAGCTCGTTCGCTGTTTCATTTTTGCCATAACGGGCGTTCAGGCCCGCGTTTTCGCACAGCAGATTCACGGCTTCCGCCAGCCCGTACATACCGAACATCGGCGCAAAATGTTCGGGATCGATCAAACCTTCCTGTACAAGAAAGCTATTCTCAAAGAAATGTGACTTTTCATAGAGGAATTCACATCGTGAATTAATGATGGCGATCTGCTGTCGGCAGTAGTGCGGTAGCGTGCGTGAAAAGAAGTCATCGACAGACGTACTGCGTTCTGCCACGGCTTTCAGGTTGAGACGTACCAGCGTACTGCCGCCGCCGCCAAGCGGTAGCGAGTTATAACAACTGACGATGCCATAATGGCCTTTTGTGAAAATTTTATCATTTACAGGGCCATTGGAAATGTGTGGCTTACTGCATTCGCAAATGTTTTTGGCGACCTCCAGCAGCAGATCGTCCGGCGTGATTTCCGCATCGTAGATAAACGTCAGGTTAGGCGCCACCTGCTTTAGCTCGGCATCAGCGCGCAAAATCGCTCGTGTGACAGGCGTATCGGCAGGGCCAATATTGGCATGCATAAAGGCGTCTGGCAGCGTTCTGTCGAGATAACGCCAGAAACGTTTTATTCGAATATCGATCGCATCTTGTGTTAGAATTCTAACATACGGTTGCAGCAACGCATCAAGCTGGCCGAGATAAACCGGCATGGACGTCACGGAAGGAACGTGATGATACAGAATGGTGAGTAGGGATAACGCATCATCCAGATCTTTCGCGCCTTCCAGTTCCAGCCACTGTGAACCGTTAGCCAGAAATCGGGCGTAATCGGGCAACACGTAGCGCGGTTTGAAGGGGGCGTGCCCCTCAAACATATCGCAAATGACGCCTTCATCCAGCGCCTGGCGGGCATCTTCCGGCAGGGTGGGATAAGGCAGGGCGTTTTCAGCTTCCAGCGCCAGAAAATGGCGTTTTTGTTCAGGCGTGAGCACCGGGCTGGTCACAATTTGCTGGCAACGCTGCTGGAGCGCAGTTTCGCATGAGGCAGGCATCTTCGTTTCCTCTTTATGCCGGGACGATGCGCTATTGTAGAAAATGGCGGCAAACCGACTTTGATCCTGATGCGCTTATCGCTCGAAGAACAGACGGTGACGGCGGGATAATTTGATTCAGATCTCATTACAGTAATGCAAATTTGTACGTAGTTTTCATTAACTGTGATGTATATCGAAGTGTAATCGCGAGTGAATGTTAGAATATTAACAGACTCGCAAGGTGAAATTTTATACGGCAATGCCGTTGGAGAATGTCATGACTGATTTAAAAGCAAGCAGCCTGCGTGCGCTCAAACTGATGGATCTGACCACTCTGAACGATGACGACACCAATGAAAAAGTGATCGCGTTGTGTCATCAGGCAAAAACCCCGGTCGGGAATACGGCGGCGATTTGTATTTACCCGCGTTTTATCCCGATTGCGCGTAAAACTCTGAAAGAACAAGGTACGCCGGACATCCGCATTGCAACGGTGACTAACTTCCCGCATGGCAATGATGACATCGATATTGCGCTGGCGGAAACCCGTGCGGCGATCGCCTACGGCGCTGACGAAGTGGACGTGGTATTCCCGTACCGCGCGTTGATCGCCGGTAACGAGCAGGTGGGTTTTGACCTGGTAAAAGCCTGTAAAGACGCTTGTGCTGCAGCGAACGTATTGCTGAAAGTGATCATCGAAACCGGCGAGCTGAAAGAAGAGGCGCTGATTCGTAAAGCCTCTGAAATCTCCATCAAAGCCGGTGCGGATTTCATCAAAACCTCTACCGGTAAAGTGCCGGTAAACGCTACGCCGGAAAGCGCGCGCATCATGATGGAAGTGATCCGCGACATGGGCGTTTCCAAAACCGTTGGCTTCAAACCGGCGGGCGGCGTACGTACGGCGGAAGACGCGCAGAAATTCCTCGCGATTGCAGACGAACTGTTTGGCGCTGACTGGGCAGATTCTCGTCACTACCGCTTTGGCGCATCCAGCCTGCTGGCAAGCCTGCTGAAAGCGCTGGGTCACGGCGACGGTAAGAGCGCCAGCAGCTACTAAGCTCTGATTTGCCGGATGGCGCTGCGCTTATCCGGCCTACAAATCCAGGCCTGTAGGCCGGATAAGGCGTTAGCCACCATCCGGCGATGTAAGCCTTCTACTCTTTTCCCTCAGGAGGGTACCGTGTTTCTCGCACAAGAAATTATTCGTAAAAAGCGTGATGGTCATGCGTTGAGTGACGAAGAAATTCGTTTCTTTATCAATGGTATTCGTGACAATACTATCTCTGAAGGGCAGATTGCCGCCCTGGCGATGACCATCTTCTTCCACGATATGACCATGCCGGAGCGTGTTTCGCTGACCATGGCGATGCGGGATTCCGGTACTGTCCTTGACTGGAAAAGCCTGAATCTCAATGGCCCGATTGTCGATAAGCATTCGACCGGCGGCGTAGGGGACGTGACGTCTCTGATGCTGGGGCCAATGGTAGCGGCCTGCGGCGGTTATGTGCCGATGATCTCTGGTCGCGGCCTTGGACATACCGGCGGTACGCTCGACAAACTGGAAGCGATCCCGGGCTTCGATATCTTCCCGGATGACAACCGTTTCCGCGAAATTATTCAAGACGTGGGTGTGGCGATTATTGGGCAGACCAGCTCGCTTGCACCGGCGGACAAACGTTTTTACGCCACCCGCGATATTACCGCGACGGTGGACTCTATTCCGCTGATCACCGGTTCCATCCTCGCCAAGAAACTGGCCGAAGGACTGGATGCGCTGGTAATGGACGTGAAAGTCGGCAGCGGTGCGTTTATGCCAACCTATGAACTTTCTGAAGCCCTTGCTGAAGCGATTGTCGGCGTGGCAAACGGCGCGGGAGTTCGCACTACGGCGTTGTTAACCGATATGAACCAGGTGCTGGCTTCGAGCGCCGGTAACGCGGTGGAAGTGCGTGAAGCCGTGCAGTTCCTGACCGGTGAATACCGCAATCCGCGCTTGTTTGATGTCACTATGGCGCTATGCGTGGAGATGCTGATCTCCGGCCAGCTGGCGAAAGACGACGCCGAAGCGCGTGCGAAATTACAGGCGGTGCTGGATAACGGTAAAGCGGCAGAAGTCTTTGGTCGTATGGTGGCCGCGCAGAAAGGGCCAAGCGATTTCGTTGAGAACTACGATAAATACTTGCCGACCGCCATGTTGAGCAAAGCGGTATATGCTGATACCGAAGGGTTTATCAGCGCAATGGATACGCGTGCGCTGGGGATGGCGGTCGTCTCGATGGGCGGCGGCCGTCGTCAGGCGTCAGATACCATTGATTACAGCGTTGGCTTTACCGACATGGCCCGTCTGGGCGACAGCATCGACGGGCAGCGCCCGCTGGCGGTGATTCATGCCAAAGACGAAACCAGTTGGCAGGAAGCGGCGAAGGCCGTCAAAGCGGCAATTATCCTTGACGATAAAGCGCCAGCAAGCACACCTTCGGTCTATCGTCGAATTACTGAATAGTTGTATACTGATCTGATCAATTATTTTTGAAGCACTAAGTACGGAGAAGATATGAAACGTGCATTTATTATGGTGCTGGACTCATTCGGCATCGGCGCTACTGAAGACGCGGATCGTTTTGGCGACGTAGGTTCCGACACTCTGGGCCACATCGCAGAAGCTTGCGCCAAAGGCGAAGCTGACAATGGCCGTAAGGGCCCGTTGAATCTGCCTAACCTGACTCGTCTGGGGCTGGTGAAAGCGCATGAAGGCTCTACCGGTAAAATTGCCGCCGGTATGGACGGCAACGCGGACGTTATTGGCGCATACGCATGGGCGCACGAACTGTCCTCCGGCAAAGATACGCCGTCAGGCCACTGGGAAATCGCCGGTGTGCCGGTACTGTTCGACTGGGGCTATTTCAGCGACCACGAAAACAGCTTCCCGCAGGAACTGCTGGATAAGCTGGTGAAACGCGCCAACCTGCCGGGCTATCTCGGCAACTGCCACTCGTCCGGTACGGTCATTCTGGACCAGCTCGGCGAAGAGCACATGAAAACCGGCAAGCCGATTTTCTACACCTCCGCTGACTCCGTGTTCCAGATTGCCTGCCACGAAGAAACCTTTGGCCTGGATAAACTCTACGAGCTGTGCGAAATCGCCCGTGAAGAGCTGACCGAAGGCGGCTATAACATTGGCCGCGTGATCGCGCGTCCGTTTATCGGCGACAAGGCCGGTAACTTCCAGCGTACCGGTAACCGTCACGACCTGGCCGTTGAACCGCCAGCGCCGACCGTGCTGCAGAAACTGGTCGATGAAAAACAGGGACACGTGGTGTCCGTCGGTAAGATTGCCGACATCTACGCCAACTGCGGCATCACTAAGAAAGTGAAAGCGACCGGTCTGGACGCGCTGTTCGACGCGACCCTCAAAGAGATGAAAGAAGCGGGCGATAAAACCATCGTCTTCACTAACTTCGTTGACTTCGACTCTTCCTGGGGCCACCGTCGCGACATCGCGGGCTACGCCGCAGGCCTGGAGCTGTTTGACCGCCGTCTGCCGGAGCTGATGGAGCTGGTGGGTGAAGATGACATTCTGATCCTGACCGCTGACCACGGCTGTGACCCGAGCTGGACCGGTACTGACCATACCCGTGAGCACATTCCGGTGCTGATCTACGGTCCGAAAGTCAAACCGGGCTCTTTAGGTCACCGTGAAACCTTCGCGGATATCGGCCAGACGCTGGCGACCTACTTTGGTACATCGCCGATGGACTACGGTAAAAACATGCTGTGATACCCATTGTCTTTCGCGCTGTAGATGCGTTGACTTCATTCGCTCACCCCGGTCACATAGTTAATCTATGCTCCCGGGGATTCACGAATTCGTCGCCTTCCTACAACGCGAAATCCTTAGGGTATTTCACTGTTTTTGCACACGTTTTGTAGGCCTGATAAGGCGTAGCCGCCATCAGGCAATAACAACAAATTTAAAGGGAACTGAAGATGGCAACTCCACATATTAATGCAGAAATGGGTGATTTCGCTGACGTCGTATTGATGCCGGGCGACCCGCTGCGTGCGAAGCACATTGCTGAGACTTTCCTCGAAGATGTCCGCGAAGTGAACAACGTTCGCGGCATGTTAGGTTTCACCGGGACTTACAAAGGCCGTAAGATCTCCGTGATGGGCCACGGTATGGGTATCCCATCCTGCTCCATCTATACCAAAGAGCTGATCACCGATTTCGGCGTGAAGAAAATCATTCGCGTCGGCTCCTGCGGCGCTGTGCGCATGGACGTCAAACTGCGCGACGTGGTGATCGGTATGGGTGCCTGCACCGACTCCAAAGTGAACCGTATCCGTTTTAAAGATCATGACTTCGCGGCTATCGCTGACTTCGACATGGTGCGTAACGCGGTTGACGCAGCAAAAGCGCTGGGCGTGGACGCGCGCGTGGGCAACCTGTTCTCCGCAGACCTGTTCTATTCTCCGGACGGCGAAATGTTCGACGTGATGGAAAAATACGGCGTACTGGGCGTAGAGATGGAAGCGGCGGGCATCTACGGCGTTGCGGCTGAGTTTGGCGCGAAAGCGCTGACCATCTGCACCGTGTCCGACCACATCCGTACCCACGAGCAGACCACAGCCGCTGAACGTCAGACGACCTTCAACGACATGATCAAAATCGCGCTGGAATCCGTACTGCTGGGCGATAAAGAGTAAGATTGTGAAGGGGGCCAGAGCAGGCCCCCTTCATCGTTTATTTCGTCAGCACTTCCCACTGTAAATTGCTTTCCAGCATGACCGTATCGGTAGCATGCGTAAATTGATTATCGTTCAAGACAGGTGTTAATGTCAGCGTGACGTTCATCATTTTCCCACTGACCTGCTGATTATTATCCATCGCGATGATACCGTTGTTATTATGTAGCAACAGACTATCCAGGGCACTGTCATTGGGAGCAAAGCTCACTCTATCAAGGGTGCTGGCAATAGGATAACTTTTACCATCTACTATCATCTGACTAACACGTACGGCGAGACCACCGTTATTTCCAAAATAAAATCGTCCCTTTTCCCCCGCTGAGGCTTGCACAAAAAGAGCAATATTCTGGCTTTCTGGGCAACTCACACTAACGTGAACCTCCTGTGAAGACATTTGATTCCAGCCTTGCTGAGAATTGACGATATCATCTTGCTTAAGCCAGCCAAAGCTGACGTTTGGCGAAGAGAACGTTATTTGGCAGTCATCGTCGGCCCGGGCTGATGGAGGGAGTAGTGCGGTGAAGAGACAACATATAGCAATCCCCAACCATTTGCTGTTGGATTTCATTGACAGACTCCCTTTGCCGTTTCATAAAATGCCTCTTTATCCTGGGTTTTCTGCAGCGTGTAGTGGATGCGACACAGACGATTCATATCATCATCAGCGGCATATAACGCAGGATTATCCCCAACATCGGTGATAAATACGCGTCCGCTGTCGACAGCGCTGACCAAATAGTTATTTTTTTCATCTACAATGCTGGTGCCTTTAGGTAGCCATGAGCCGTCCGGACGCTTTACTGTCAGCATCACACGGCGTGTATTCAGCACGTTGAAATCCAGTACCCGAAAAGCGCTGTGCGCGACGGTAATATTCTTAATACCGTTTGCCAGTTCCATGCTCTTTGGTAGCGTATTCGCATTAACCTCTACGCGGGATTTCCGCCATTCAGTTAGCCCCGGAATGACGGCCTGCCCCCAGCGGTCAGTCCAGATTCGCCCCTGTGGCGTGGCGATTTCAATGCCGCTTTCTGGTTCACTCAGGCGTGCGATAGCAAAGGTATTTTTGATGGTGTAAGGCGAGAACGTTATGCCATGTTCGTGTGCAGCGATGCCCCCGCTGAAGGTTGCGTTATAATTGCGGTAATTATCGCCATCAGTGCCGCCGCCCACGCTGAGTTGAGTGTAATGGAGATTGCTATTGAGATTACCGTTGAAGCTATTTTGCTGGTTTTTTGCATCACGATCCGCAGAAATATAGTAATGGGTATCTTTACTCAGCGAACCATTATTTTGTAGCCCGTAGGTTGTTTTATCACCTTGATTACGCATATAAGCGCCGACGCGCTGCTCACCTAGTGGAATGCTGATGTTGATGTAAAACATATCATCATCATTACTGCCGTTATGATTCTCATCATCCTGATTAACAGCGTGCTGCCAGTTAGCGGTAATTGAGGCATATTTAAATGTTTTGCCCCAGGAAGCCATTATACTGCGAGAGTCGTTGTTATTATCCGTAGCCTGATAAGTGTAATAACCCAGAGAGAAGGTACCTAACAGATTATGGTTCCAGGCGATATTAGCACTGGAGCTACTTTGGTATTCGTAAGCATCTTTATTGAGCGCATCCGTTAACTCACGGTATCCGTCGCTGTAGCGGGCGGTACTGACGTCAAGTCTAATTTCCCCGGGCAGCGCCATGCTGGCGCGTAGTTCACTTTTCGCACCCTGCAGAGATTCGCCAAAGGACGCTTTACTGCCCAGCATTGAGCCGGAAAACGTCCATTTGTTGGTTGGAAGCCATTGCAGCATACCTCCTGCCGCTTGATAGTCTTGTGCCAGTACGCCAGACGCCTGCGCCAGCCAGTTTTCACTCAGTTTCCAACCATCGCTGATGTTATAGATCCAGGGGAGAGAATAGTCGCTGGTGGTATCACGTACGCGCCCTATGGACATTGTCAAGCCTGCGGGCGTGAGTTCGCGTAAATTAAAAGATACTGCCGGCACCGTGAAGGTTGTCGTTGAGCCATCGGTTTCAACGACGCTGACGTTAAGGTCGGTATTGCTGCGTATGATGGGGACATTTTCAAGGGTAAATGCCCCAGCGTTCACTGGTGCGGTATAAATAATCTGTCCGGACTGACGAACTTCAACGCGAGCCTGGTGGGTTCGGGCAATACCGTTAATGGTTACGCCTTGGGTATCCTGTGCCAGCCCTTGTTCAGGGATAAGCTGTACGCCGTTGATCGGCGCGCCACTGAATAGACTGGAGTTGACGTTGATCTGCCCAACTTGCGCACGCATTTTTTGTGCCTGAAATACGTGCTCCGCATAGGTATATAGACTATCGGTACGGTATTCTCCATCATTATTCGTCAGCATGTAGCGGCTGCGCAGCGTCCATTCCGCGAAGTTTAAGCCAGCTTCAAGGTTTGCCTGGGCATAGTTTCGGCTATCGCTACCGGATGACTCGCTGCGACTGGCGTACAGGTTATAGTTAAATAACCCGGCGGTGCCGCCTTTAATCACGTTGTTTAGCGAGAGTAAGTTATTATCCAGAGCCTGCGCCGGAACAAAAAGCTCCAGCGATTCACTGTTTGGCAGTGGGGTAATAATCGCTGAGGGATAATCTTCTTGTAGGCTATGGCAGGTTTCTTTGGCGCTGATATTAAGCGGTACGAGCCCGCTGGCGCTGAGGAAATCGTCATCCACGCAAAGTTGGCCTTCTGTGTCGAAACGCGCGACCAACGACCCTCTATTTACGCCATTGATCTTTACCATGACGGTGTGGCTGCCTGGTAGAAAACGCGGCGCACGGGAAAAATATTGTGCCACGTTGGGGCTAATGCCTCTGGAGGTGAGAATACCCATGTCAAAATTCAGCTCCTCCGCCAGAGCCGAAAACGTCGTGGTCGCCAGTGAGCAATAAAGCGCAGTTTTGATGTATAGCGGCAGTTTTAAATACTTCACGTGCTAGCTCTCATCACGGCACCAGCGGTGAGGTAAAGCTGGGGACTTCAATGCCGTAACGGCTGGCAGGGTAAAAACGTACGGATGTATCAGCAGCAAGGGGCGTTTTTATACTGACGTTCAATGTTTCGCCGGGCAGAATATAGGTTTTTTTAATCGTGCCTTCGCCCCCGGAAGGTAAGAAGGTAATATTTTGGGCTAAACGTACAACGTAGGGAGACGGATTTTTGACGTTGATTGTTTGTCCGTTTCTGGACCAGGTTAATAATTTCCAGGCATCAGTAACGACCGGTAGATTTTTAGGACGAATTAATACCGGCAAATCCTGGCGTAGATTAAAACCTATTTTCATTCCCTTATTGGTAGATTTCGGAGGAATACCTTCAAACGTGACGCGTTTATAGTGCTCGACGGTGAGCGGTTCCGTGCTTTCCATAATAAAGCGTAGTTGCTGCTGCTGGCCTGCTTCAACGCGAACAACCGGTTGAGTGACATCCAGTTTCACACCATTGTCGTCAGGTAAATCAACGACGGTGGTATATAACAAAGCCGGATTGCTGTCGGTGTTTTTAACATTCATTACGCCGCTGTGTGTGGATTCTTCAATCACCAGTAGCGTAGTTTCCGGTACCATGCCGGCAGCGTTAGCCTGTGAAAAGAGTGCTGAAAAAACAAAGGGGACGCTGAGTAATAATAATGGAAGTTTAGTCACTGCTGGCATCAGAATTAGTCCTTTAATTTTAATCTGTCTCCCCATAATAAGGGAGACAGATCAATAACCTTTTTATACGGTCTGGATCAGAGATATTTAAGCGTGATGGTTGCCTGACCATCCAGAACAGTATCATCAGTAATGGCCAGCGTTGCAGTATCCTGAATGGCCAGTGAGGTTTTCAGCGGGAAAATGGCAAGAGTATACGGAACTGGTTCGGTGGTGCCTTTTGTAGCAACGGTAAACATTTCCATATTGCCGTTTTTGATAATCCCGGTGGTGGACTTCTGCCAGACTGGGCTATCAACGGTTCCTGAGATAGCGTCAGATTTTACACCATCAGCGGTAACGTTCGCGGTATCGGTGTAAATAGAGAACGCGCCGATTTTTACACCTTCGGTTGTTTTGCCAACGCCGTAGGACATTGTGGTATCAGATACTATACCATTAGTCATATTGCCATTGGCTATGGAGATAACGGATGCGCCTGGGTGGGTGTCCGCACGGTCATCGGTAATAGTCCAGGCTGCTTTGGTTGCAGACGGACAAGAGATACTCAGAGAGACATCTTTAGTGCCCAGTTGGTTTACATCGGTTGCGGAAAGTGTGGCGAGGCGGATAGTACCGTAATCAACCACGCCGCCGTCGCTGAGTTCTGGGGTACAACCGCCAACAATCAGTTGACCGGTGACTTTTAATACGGCGGTGGTGTCAGCATTCACGCTGGTTGTAGCAAAGGCTGCTGCAATTGCAGTAATAAGCAAAATTTTTTTCATTATAGTTCCATTAAAGAGGTGTTGAATATTCCATGTGAATGCTGGAGTTACAGATATACGAGTGTAAAGGTCGCCTGACCATCAAGCGTGGTGTTATCGGTAATAGCCAGTGTGTCCGTTCCCTGTATAGCGGCAGCTACGCGTATAGGAAATGTTGCAATGGTAAAAGCGGCGGGGCCATTTTCATCGCCGACACTATATGTAGTGATATTTGGAAATGTATTTGTAAGCGCAGTGAATTCGTTTCCTGTGATAGCCCACAAATCTGGATTATTACTACTTGACGCTACCATTTTCGTCTGAATGCCATCGGCGGTCGCATTATTCAAGTCCATAGAGAGGCCGAATGAACCAATGTTGATACCACCTGCTGTTTTACCCAGACCTAGCTGATAGTTTGGTATTCTATTGTTCTGATGTCTAAATGTTGCGTCATCGATAGTCAATGATGTTACCGAATCGGGATGATTATCGGTAACGGTCCAGCCAACTTTTGCCGGTGCAAGACACTGAATCGTGAGTGTTATATCTTTGTATCCCAGTTGATTCGTCTCAGTTGGCAGCAGATCGCTAACGGCCTTAGTACCGAAATCTACAACTCCACCATCACTTAACTCTGGTATACATGCGCCGTTGGTTAAAACGCCAGTCAGTTTTAATACAGCAGTGGATTCAACCGCTTGCGCTGAAGTTGATAATCCTATTACGACAGAGGTCGCTATTAATAATTTTTTCATCAGTAATCCCTAACGATTAAGTATATTTCCAAAGAACATGTAATGCGCGCCGGGATTCTATGAAGAGAATGATAGGTTGTAAATTTAATAAAATTAAATCTTGGTTAAGAAAAACTTTAATCATCATTGGTGATGATAAATGGTTTATAATTCGCTGGGTTTATGAAGTGCGGGGAAATAATATTAATTTTAAAGATTATAGTAGTTGGCGAGTGTGTTTTAACTATTTGTGCTATTCACTCATTTTTCAGAATATGTTGTTATGTTTAAATAATATCAGAGACACATTCATCTCTCTGATATTATTCATTTAGCGCACTGCTCCGGCAATCCACGCCGATAATTCCCGCAGTTCTTTTTCCTGCTCCGGGAAATCAACCAGTAGCGCTTCGCACGCCTGTTGCAGCATATCCGCGCGGTACAAGCACCCTTGCAGCCGCTCGGCCAGCGCTTCCAGCGGTGCCGGGTTCAGGCTATCGGTAAACACCTGTGCGCGGGTAATCACACCTTTCTCGACGTCAAAATGCAGCTCGACGCCGCCCCAGGTAAAACGTTCATCCAGCAGATGGCTGAACGCCGGTGCCTGGCCGAAATTCCACTCCCAACTGCTCTGGCGCGCAAAGGTTTCGGCAAAATTCGGCAGATCCGGCGTTTTATCCGGTGAAATCACTTCCGCGTCGACGCGTTCGCCGTAATGGGCGAAAAAGGCTTCCGTGACCGCCTGGCAGACCTGTTCATGGGTGATACCCGGTAATAGCTTGGTAAGATTGGCCACGCGGGAGCGAACGGAGGTAATCCCTTTCGCCGCAAGTTTCTTTTTATCGGGATTCAGATAGTTCGCCAGACGGCTGAGGTCGGCGTTCAACAGCAGCGTGCCGTGATGGAAACCGCGATCTTTGGTTTCGCGATAGGCTGAACCGGAGACTTTGCGATCGCCGTCCGGCGTTTTTACGACCAGATCGTTGCGTCCCGAAGCATCGGCCATGACCCCCAGCGAATTCAGCGCCGCGAGCACAATATGGGTGGAGATGGTTTTATCGTATTCCGGTTTACCGGCCATAAAGGTAAAGCAGGTATTACCGAGGTCATGGAATACCGCGCCGCCGCCGCTGCTACGGCGGGCCAGACGGACGTTATCTTCTTCCATACGCCGCGTATTACACTCTTTCCACGGGTTTTGCGCGCGTCCAATCACCACCGTATCCGCGTTGCGCCACAGGAACAGCACGCGCTGGGTGGCGGGCATCTGGCGGAAAATGCACTCCTCGACCGCCAGGTTAAACCAGGGATCGTAAGAGTCAGAAATAAGCAGGCGTAATGTTGTCATGGTGGTTTTCCTTACCTTTATTAAACCGTCATTTTACTCTTTTTCCTCACGCTCTTCCTCTTCCGGAACAGGCTTGCTGGCCGTTAGCAGGAAGGGCGACTGCTGCCAGCGGGTGCGTTTACCTTGTAGCAAGGTGCGCGTTAGCACCACGCCTATCGCCAGCGAGAGTAGCAGCATCAGGCGTAGAATGTTGGTGGTGTTATCGACCTGCTTTGCTTCGGTGGCCAGCGTGTGGGTATCCAGCGTCAGACGCAGGTAACCCAAGGGGCCGTTTTTCCCCTGGATAGGCTCGACAATTTGTTGGTTAAAATAGCTGCCCGCTTTTTTGCCATCCAGCGCCAGCCTGTCGCGCACATTGACGCTTTCGCCAGCGCGAGTAATAAGATCGCCCTGTTCATCATAGACGCCGGCATCCAGAATTCGGCTCTCTTGCGTGAGCTGACGCAGCACGGCGTTGATGCGATTTTCATCCGGTGTTTCGCTGCGCATCAGCGGGGCGATGTTGAGCGTCACCTGGCGCGCCAGCGTGCGGGCCAGCTCTTCCAGCTGCGGATTGCGCTGTCGCTGGTGGTTTTGACTAAACCAGGACGCGCCCTGCATGAGCGCGACGAGCAGTGTGAGACAGAACAATACAATGACTGCACGATGCAGCCGAAATTTCAGTTTTGCGCGAGCCATATTCCACCTGCTGAAAATTTGAGGCTTAATGTTGCCAGAAGCGATGGTTACAAGGTAGCCTCATGCGTTATTTTCCGCGGGGCGGTTACCGGCCTGAACGATTTACAGGAGCTTTAATGCCTAACATTACCTGGTGCGATCTGCCTGAAGATGTCTCTTTATGGCCTGGTTTGCCTCTTTCTTTAAGCGGCGACGAGGTGATGCCTCTGGATTACCATGCAGGCCGCAGCGGTTGGCTGCTGTATGGGCGCGGGCTGGATAAGCAGCGTTTAACTCAATATCAGACCAAACTGGGCGCCGCAATGGTGATTGTCGCCGCCTGGTGCGTGGAGGATTATCAGGTCATTCGTCTGGCGGGGTCGCTGACGCCGCGTGCGACGCGGCTGGCGCATGAGGCGCAGCTGGATGTCGCGCCGCTGGGTAAAATTCCGCATCTGCGCACACCGGGGCTGCTGGTCATGGATATGGATTCCACGGCGATCCAGATTGAGTGTATCGATGAAATCGCGAAGCTGGCCGGTACCGGTGAGAAGGTGGCTGAAGTGACGGAGCGCGCGATGCGCGGCGAGCTTGATTTTACCGCCAGCCTGCGCAGCCGCGTGGCGACGCTGAAAGGCGCGGATGCCGATATTTTGCGCCAGGTGCGCGGGAATCTGCCGCTAATGCCAGGATTAACGCAGCTGGTGCTAAAACTGGAAGCGCTTGGCTGGAAAATCGCTATCGCCTCCGGCGGCTTCACTTTCTTCGCCGACTATCTGCGTGACCAGCTACGCCTGACGGCGGCGGTCGCCAATGAGCTGGAGATCATGGACGGTAAATTTACCGGCCACGTTATCGGCGATATTGTGGATGCTGAGTATAAAGCCAATACCTTGCTTCGTCTGGCGCAAGAGCATGACATCCCGCTGGCGCAGACGGTGGCGATTGGCGACGGCGCTAACGATCTGCCCATGATCAAAGCGGCAGGGTTAGGTATTGCCTTCCATGCCAAGCCAAAAGTAAACGAAAAGACGGAGATTACGATCCGCCACGCTGACCTGATGGGCGTGTTTTGCATTCTCTCCGGCAGCATGAACCAGAAATGATTAACCTGCCCAATGGCAAGGCGACCGTAGGCCGGATAAGCGTCAGCGCCATCCGGCAACAGCGTTAACGAAAGAGGTAAAACGTGGCAAAAGCTCCCAAACGCGCCTTTGTTTGTAATGAATGCGGGGCCGATTACCCGCGCTGGCAGGGGCAATGCAGCGCCTGCCATGCCTGGAACACCATTACCGAGGTGCGCCTTGCCGCGTCGCCGACGGTGGCGCGTAACGAACGTCTGAGCGGATACGCCGGCAGTGCGGGCGTATCAAAAGTGCAGAAACTGTCTGACATCAGTCTTGAGGAACTGCCGCGCTTTTCTACCGGTTTTAAAGAGTTTGACCGCGTGCTGGGCGGCGGGGTGGTACCCGGCAGCGCCATTTTGATTGGCGGTAACCCCGGCGCGGGCAAATCAACGTTGCTGCTGCAAACGCTGTGCAAGCTCGCCGAGCAGATGAAAACGCTGTACGTCACCGGCGAAGAATCGCTACAGCAGGTGGCGATGCGCGCGCACCGTCTCGGCCTGCCGACCGCTAATCTGAATATGCTCTCCGAAACCAGCATCGAGCAGATCTGCCTGATAGCGGAAGAAGAACAGCCGAAACTGATGGTGATCGACTCCATACAGGTGATGCATATGGCGGACATTCAGTCGTCGCCAGGCAGCGTCGCCCAGGTCCGCGAAACGGCAGCCTACCTGACGCGCTTCGCCAAAACGCGCGGCGTGGCGATCGTGATGGTCGGCCACGTCACCAAAGACGGGTCGCTGGCGGGGCCGAAAGTGCTGGAACACTGTATCGATTGCTCAGTATTGCTCGACGGCGACGCCGATTCTCGTTTTCGCACGCTGCGCAGCCACAAAAACCGCTTTGGCGCAGTCAATGAGCTGGGCGTTTTCGCCATGACCGAACAGGGGTTGCGCGAAGTGAGCAATCCGTCCGCCATCTTTTTAAGCCGTGGCGATGAGGTCACTTCCGGCAGTTCAGTGATGGTCGTCTGGGAAGGCACGCGACCGTTGCTGGTGGAGATTCAGGCGCTGGTCGATCACTCGATGATGGCGAACCCCAGACGCGTGGCGGTCGGTCTGGAACAAAACCGTCTGGCAATCCTGCTGGCGGTGCTGCACCGACACGGCGGTCTGCAAATGTCGGATCAGGACGTCTTCGTCAACGTGGTCGGCGGCGTGAAAGTCACCGAAACCAGCGCGGATCTGGCTTTACTGCTGGCGATGGTCTCCAGCCTGCGTGACAGGCCGTTGCCTCAGGATCTGGTGGTGTTTGGCGAAGTGGGGCTGGCAGGAGAGATTCGTCCGGTGCCGAGCGGGCAGGAGCGTATTTCCGAGGCGGCGAAACACGGTTTTCGTCGGGCGATTGTGCCTGCCGCCAACGTACCGAAAAAGCCGCCGGAAGGAATGCAGGTGTTCGGTGTTAAAAAGCTCGCAGATGCGTTAAGCGTGTTTGACGACTTATAATTCTCTGTATGTAGTGATGTTGTATAATTTGCCGGATGGCGATGCAATGCGTCTTATCCGGCCTACGGATTGATACGGATTGATGTTGTAGGCCTGATAAGCGAAGCGCCGTCAGGCAGTGTTATGCGATTTTTCCAGCAGGAGGCTCTTGTGTCATCGTTCGACTATCTCAAAACCGCGATTAAGCAGCAAGGTTGCACTCTGCAACAGGTGGCTGACGCCAGCGGTATGACCAAGGGGTATCTGAGTCAGTTACTTAACGCCAAAATCAAAAGCCCCAGCGCGCAAAAACTGGAGGCGCTACACCGTTTTCTCGGGCTGGAGTTTCCCCGCCGACAGAAAAACATTGGCGTGGTGTTCGGTAAATTTTATCCATTGCATACCGGACACATCTACTTGATCCAGCGCGCCTGTAGCCAGGTGGATGAGTTGCACATCATTATGGGATATGACGATACGCGCGACCGCGGGCTGTTTGAGGATAGCGCCATGTCGCAGCAGCCCACCGTGTCGGATCGCCTGCGCTGGTTATTGCAAACCTTCAAATACCAAAAAAATATTCGCATCCACGCCTTTAATGAAGAGGGGATGGAGCCTTATCCGCATGGCTGGGACGTCTGGAGCAACGGCATTAAAGCGTTTATGGCAGAGAAGGGAATACAGCCGAGCTGGATCTACACTTCCGAAGAGGCTGATGCGCCGCAGTATCTTGAGCATTTAGGGATTGAGACGGTGCTGGTCGATCCTGAACGCACGTTTATGAATATCAGTGGGGCGCAAATCCGCGAAAATCCGTTTCGTTACTGGGAATATATTCCTACCGAAGTGAAGCCGTTTTTCGTGCGTACCGTCGCGATTCTGGGCGGGGAATCAAGCGGCAAGTCTACGCTGGTCAATAAGCTCGCCAATATTTTTAATACCACCAGCGCCTGGGAATATGGCCGCGACTATGTCTTTTCGCATCTGGGCGGCGATGAGATGGCGTTACAGTATTCCGACTACGATAAAATCGCGCTGGGTCATGCGCAATATATTGATTTTGCAGTGAAATATGCGAATAAAGTGGCGTTTATCGATACCGATTTCGTCACCACCCAGGCATTTTGCAAAAAATACGAAGGGCGCGAGCATCCCTTTGTCCAGGCGCTGATCGACGAGTATCGCTTCGACCTGGTGATTTTGCTGGAGAATAATACGCCGTGGGTAGCTGACGGGCTGCGAAGCCTGGGCAGTTCAGTGGATCGCAAAGCGTTCCAGAACCTGCTGGTCGAGATGCTGAAAGAGAACAACATTGAGTTCGTTCACGTTAAAGAGGCTGATTACGATGGCCGCTTTTTGCGCTGTGTGGAACTGGTGAAAGAGATGATGGGCGAGCAGGGATAAGAACCAATGCCTGATGCGACGCTTACCGCGTCTTATCAGGCCTACAGTTTCACAACGTACTGGAATCGCTGGGTTTGTAGGCCGGGTAAGCGCAAGCGCCACCCGGCATTCAGACATTTATTTGGCAATACGCTTGTACTTGATACGCTTCGGCTCCAGCGCCTCGGCGCCCAGCGTGCGTTTCTTGTACTCTTCGTATTCGGTAAAGTTGCCTTCGAAGAATTCCACCTTACCTTCATCCTGATAATCCAGAATGTGGGTGGCGATACGGTCAAGGAACCAACGGTCGTGCGAGATAACCATCGCGCAGCCAGGGAACTCCAGCAGGGCGTTTTCCAGCGCGCGCAGGGTTTCGATATCCAGGTCGTTCGTCGGTTCGTCGAGCAGCAGGACGTTGCCGCCCACCTGCAGCAGCTTCGCCAGATGCAAACGACCGCGCTCACCGCCGGACAGTTCGCCAACGCGTTTGCCCTGATCGACGCCTTTGAAGTTAAAGCGGCCTACATAGGCGCGGCTTGGCATTTCAGTGTTGCCGATCTTCATGATATCCAGCCCGCCGGACACTTCTTCCCAGACGGTTTTGCTGTTGTCCATCGCGTCGCGGAACTGATCGACCGAGGCCAGCTTGACGGTTTCACCCAGCGTAATGGTGCCGCTATCAGGCTGCTCCTGACCGGACATCATGCGGAACAGGGTCGATTTACCCGCGCCGTTTGGCCCGATGATCCCGACGATAGCGCCTTTCGGCACCGAGAAGCTCAGGTCGTCGATCAGTACGCGGTCGCCGTAGGATTTACGCAGGTTGCTGACTTCAATGACTTTGTCGCCCAGACGCGGTCCTGGTGGAATAAACAGTTCGTTGGTTTCGTTACGTTTCTGATACTCAACGCTGTTCAGTTCTTCAAAGCGAGCCAGACGCGCCTTACCTTTCGACTGACGGCCTTTCGCGCCCTGACGCACCCACTCCAGCTCTTTCTCAATGGATTTACGGCGCGCCGCTTCGGCAGACGCTTCCTGCGCCAGACGCTGATCTTTCTGCTCCAGCCAGGAGGAGTAGTTGCCTTCCCACGGAATACCTTCGCCGCGGTCAAGTTCCAGAATCCAACCGGCAACGTTATCGAGGAAGTAACGGTCGTGGGTAATCGCCACGACGGTGCCTTCGAAGTCGTGCAGGAAACGTTCCAGCCACGCAACAGATTCGGCATCCAGGTGGTTGGTGGGTTCGTCGAGCAGCAGCATGTCCGGCTTTTCCAGCAACAGACGGCACAGCGCCACGCGGCGGCGCTCGCCGCCGGACAGTTTTTCGACTTTGGCATCCCAGTCCGGCAGACGCAGGGCGTCAGCTGCGCGCTCAAGCTGCACGTTCAGATTATGACCGTCGTGCGCCTGGATAATCTCTTCAAGCCGGCCTTGCTCTGCGGCCAGCTTGTCGAAGTCGGCATCCGGATCGGCGTACAGCGCGTACACTTCATCCAGACGTTTGAGGGCGTTAACCACTTCCGAAACGGCCTCTTCAATCGACTCGCGTACCGTGTGTTCCGGGTTTAGCTGAGGTTCCTGCGGCAGGTAGCCAATCTTAATGCCGGGCTGTGGGCGCGCTTCGCCCTCGATATCTTTATCGAGACCCGCCATGATGCGCAGCAGGGTAGACTTACCGGCGCCGTTAAGGCCCAGCACGCCGATTTTGGCGCCAGGGAAGAAGCTCAGCGAGATGTTTTTCAGAATATGACGTTTCGGCGGAACCACTTTGCCGACACGATGCATGGTATAAACGAATTGAGCCACGTTGGACTTCGCCTCTATGTTTATCGTGATGGTGAATAGATTTCAAAGGCGAAGTGTAGCCTTTTTCCCTGCCTAAGCCCAGCCAGCAGATCGCACTCGCAATAAAAGTAAAAAAGTGTCCGTAACGTGGCGCAAATGGCTATGACTGGTTAGCATAAATTCATTACGCGGCATGATGCTGCATTGGATAACAATTGAGGAAGTGCTTGTGGATAGAGCCAAACCATTTGTCTGGCGTCTCGTCGCCGCCAGCGTATGCCTGCTGACCTTTTGTCACCTCGCGCGGGCCGACTCACTGGAAGAGCAGCGTAACCGCTATGCGCAGATTAAGCAGGCCTGGGACAACCGCCAGATGGATGTGGTAGAGCAGATGATGCCGGGTCTGAAAGATTATCCGCTCTACCCGTATCTGGAATACCGTAAGATCACCGACGATTTGATGAACCAACCGGCGATTGCTGTCACGCAGTTTGTGCGCGCCAATCCTACGCTTCCGCCTGCGCGTACGCTGCAATCACGCTTCGTCAATGAGCTGGCGCGTCGTGAAGACTGGCGCGGCTTGCTGGCGTTTAGCCCGGAGAAACCCGGCACCACGGAAGCGCAATGTAACTATTACTACGCGAAATGGAGTACCGGGCAAACGGAAGCGGCCTGGCAGGGCGCGAAAGACCTTTGGCTGACCGGCAAAAGTCAGCCGAATGCCTGCGATAAACTTTTCAGCGTTTGGCGGGCCTCCGGCAAGCAAGACCCGCTGGCGTATCTGGAACGTATTCGGCTGGCGATGAAAGCCGGGAATACGGGGTTGGTTACGGTGCTGGCCGGACAGATGCCGGCGGAATATCAAACGATCGCCTCAGCGATCATTACCCTGGCTAATGACCCTAATAACGTGTTGACCTTCGCACGCACCACCGGCGCCACCGATTTTACCCGCCAGATGGCGGAAGTCGCGTTTGCCAGCGTCGCCCGCCAGGACGCGGAAAATGCGCGTCTGATGATCCCCTCGCTGGTACAGGCGCAGAAACTTAATGAGGAACAAACGCAGGCGCTGCGCGATATCGTTGCCTGGCGACTGATGGGCAACGATGTGACCGATGCGCAAGCGAAATGGCGCGATGACGCGATTATGCGCTCGCAATCGACGTCGCTTATCGAACGGCGCGTGCGTATGGCGCTGGGGATGGGCGATCGTCGCGGTCTCAATACCTGGCTTGCCCGCCTGCCAATGGAGGCGAAAGAGAAAGACGAGTGGCGTTACTGGCAGGCGGATTTATTGCTGGAGCGCGGTCGTGACGCCGAAGCGAAAGAGATCCTTCATGCTTTAATGCAGAAGCGCGGTTTTTATCCGATGGTCGCGGCGCAGCGTTTAGGCGAAGAGTACACGCTTAAAATCGATAAAGCGCCCGCCAACGTAAACAGCGCGTTGACGCAGGGGCCTGAGATGGCGCGTGTACGGGAGCTGATGTACTGGAACCTGGATAACACGGCGCGCAGCGAATGGGCGAATCTGGTAAAAAGCCGTAGTAAATCTGAACAGGCGCAGCTGGCGCGCTATGCGTTTAACCAGCACTGGTGGGATCTGAGCGTACAGGCGACGATCGCCGGAAAACTGTGGGATCATCTGGAGGAGCGTTTCCCGCTGGCGTATAACGATCTTTTTACCCGCTATACCCGCGGAAAAGATATCTCACAAAGCTATGCCATGGCGATTGCCCGCCAGGAGAGCGCCTGGAACCCGAAAGTAAAATCGCCGGTAGGGGCCAGCGGCTTAATGCAGATTATGCCGGGAACGGCCACCCATACGGTGAAAATGTTTTCGATTCCGGACTACCGCGGCCCCGGCCAACTGCTGGAGCCGGAGACCAACATCAACATTGGCACCAGCTATTTGCAGTATGTCTATCAGCAGTTTGGCAATAACCGTATTTTCGCCTCGGCGGCGTATAACGCCGGGCCGGGGCGCGTGCGCACCTGGCTTGGCAATAGCGCCGGGCGTATCGATGCCGTAGCGTTTGTCGAAAGCATTCCCTTTTCGGAAACGCGCGGCTACGTGAAAAACGTTCTGGCCTATGACGTTTACTATCGCCACTTTATGGGGCAGAAAGAGGCCTTAATGAGCGACTCTGAGTGGCAGCGACGGTATTAATGCAGACGGGTTATGTTATCATTTGTACTCGTGTAACAGTACAAACGGCGGTATAACATGACCCAGCATTCCCCTTATTCATCGGCTATCGCCGAACAACGTAATCAGGAGTGGCTTCGTTTTGTGGAGTTACTCCGTCAGGCATATGCAGAGGATCTGCATCTGCCTTTATTACAACTGATGCTTACGCCGGACGAGCGTGAAGCGCTGGGAACGCGCGTGCGCATTATTGAGGAGTTGCTGCGTGGCGAAATGAGCCAGCGCGAGTTGAAAACCGAGCTGGGGGCGGGCATCGCCACCATCACGCGCGGGTCAAACAGCCTGAAATCCGCGCCGGTTGAACTGCGTCATTGGCTTGAGCAGATACTGCTGAAAAGCGCCTGATTTGCTCGTAGGCCGGATAAGGCGAAGCGGCCATCTGGCAACATCGCCGCGAAATTCCTGATGGCGCTGTGCTTATCAGGCCTACAACATAGCGCAAATAATTATCGATACACCGCGTTATGAAACGGGCTTAACGCCAGGATCACCGCCTGGTAGTAAACGCTGGAGCGCGTTAATTTTCCGGCGGTAAATACGCCAATGGCGCCCTCTTTGCGACCAATCTCGTCAATACCGGTATAGTGGGACATCACCGGGCCAAGCGCTTCTCCCTGGCGGACTCTGTCGAGAATGACGGCGGGCAGCGGCAGCGTGGCCGATCGCGCTTCACCGCGCTGAACGCCGTTATCAATCACCACCCAACTGAAGGTGGCGTCATCGTCAATTCCGGCTTCAATGGCTACCCAGAAATCAGCTTGTGGATGCAGGCGTCGCGCATTATCCACGCGATTTCGTGCGCCAGCACGCGTTTCCTCGCTTCCGAAGGGCTGCTCCGGTACGCCGCTCTCGACGGCGACGGGCGTAATATGGCACGATCCTTCGCCGAAAATCTCTTCAAATGCCTGTAGAATTGCCTGAATTTTGGCAGGATTGGTGGTCGCAGAGATAACCTGGTGCATAATTAAGCTCAGTTTTAAAAATTTATCGCAGTATAACGGAAAAAAAACATGTTACAGGTATACCTTGTTCGCCACGGTGAAACGCAGTGGAACGCCGAGCGACGTATTCAGGGCCAATCGGACAGTCCCCTGACAGCAAAAGGCGAGCAGCAGGCCATGCAGGTAGGAGAACGCGCCCGCAGCCTCGGCATCACCCATATCATCAGCAGCGATTTAGGCCGCACAAAACGCACGGCGGAGATTATCGCCCAGGCGTGCGGGTGTGATATCACCTTTGACTCCCGCCTGCGCGAGCTGGATATGGGCGTGCTGGAAAAGCGCCAGATCGATTCGCTGACGGAAGAAGAAGAGGGCTGGCGTCGTCAGCTGGTCAACGGCACGCAGGATGGCCGCATTCCCGGTGGGGAATCGATGCAGGAGTTGAGCGATCGCGTTCATGCCGCGCTGGCGTCCTGTCTGGAGCTACCGCAGGGCAGCCGACCTTTATTGGTCAGTCACGGTATCGCGTTGGGCTGTCTGGTCAGTACTATACTGGGACTACCCGCCTGGGCGGAACGCCGGTTACGTTTGCGCAACTGCTCTATTTCCCGCATCGATTACCAGGAAAGTCAGTGGCTGGCGTCTGGGTGGGTGGTAGAAACCGCAGGGGACGTTTCGCATCTGGACGCCCCTGCATTGGATGAGCTACAGCGTTAACGGCGAATCGGGATCAGAAATTCGCAGCGCAGGTTGATAGGGCGATCGCCGGTTTTGGTATCTTCTGACGGGTAGTATCGCTCTATATCCTGTCCTTTACGACGGGTCAGATTCAGCATTGGCATACAGGTGCCGTAAACGGTCAGGATAAAATCCTGCACGCCGGTTCCTAACCCTTCATAGGTGAACATGACGTATTCACCGCCCTGCAACAGCACAGGATGCGCCGACTGAACATAGCCATCGGCCTGCTCTTGCGGCAGTGCGGTGGTATAGAATACTTCCTGCTCATCGTCTTTCTCCATGCTGGGGCGCGTTTCATTAAGCCCATAAAGCACTGGCGGAATAGTTGGCGAATGACCGAGGAAATCATGCCAGAATTGCACGCGCATTTCGTGGCGGAAGTCGGAAATCTGTTCCAGCGAGCAGGAATAGCTCTGCGTGACGCCAAGGAGCGGCGTATCTTCCAGCGTAACGAACTGATGTTCCGGCACGGTAAACTCGCCCAGCCGTAATGGCGGGCGAATGCCAAAGGCGCTCCATTCCGAGGAGCGACGATACAGCGCTGGCGTCTGGGAAAACTGTTTCTTAAAGGCGCGCGTAAAGGTTTGCTGAGAATCGAAGCGGTACTGAAGAGCAATATCCAGAATTGGACGCGCGGTCAAACGCAGCGCCACTGCTGATTTCGATAAACGACGGGCGCGGATGTAAGCGCCAATGGCGTGGCCCGTCACGTCCTTAAACATTCTCTGCAGGTGCCACTTGGAATAGCCTGCTTTTGCCGCCACATTGTCAAGTGACAGCGGCTGATCCAGATGACCTTCCAGCCAGATTAACAGGTCGCGAATTATGCCAGCCTGATCCATAAAATATCCCCATCCTTTCAACAACGAGCACCCGATATCAGGTAAGAGGATAATAGCATTTTTTGTTCTTTTAGCATTCAGTGTTTTTTTTGAGCTTAAATGCTTTTTTTAGGCAACGTGACAGGTAATTATTCTAATCCTGTGATCTATAACCATTTTATTTTAGAATGTCTAATAATTACGCAATGTAACTTTTATGAATGGTAACAATATGAAATACAAGAGCTTAGTACTTTTCTCAATTTTGTTGCTGCTGGGGCAGAGCGCCCGCGCGGAACAAATTGGTTCAGTCGATACGGTATTTAAAATGTTCGGTCCTGACCATAAAATCGTGGTGGAAGCTTTTGACGATCCTGATGTCAAAAACGTGACGTGCTATGTTAGCCGGGCGAAAACGGGCGGCATAAAAGGTGGATTGGGGCTGGCGGAAGATACGTCTGACGCCGCCATCTCTTGCCAGCAGGTCGGGCCTATTGAACTGAGCGACAAAATTAAGAACGGCAAGGCGCAGGGAGAGGTGGTTTTCAAAAAACGCACCTCATTGATATTTAAGTCATTGCAGGTCGTGCGTTTCTATGATGAGAAACGCAACACGCTGGCGTATCTGGCCTATTCCGACAAAGTGGTCGACGGGTCGCCGAAGAACGCCATCAGCGCGGTGCCGGTCATGCCGTGGCGACAATAACAGGGAAAGAGTATGCAGCAACCGCAGGTCTGGTTAGTCGAGGATGAACAGGGAATCGCCGATACGCTCATCTACACCCTGCAACTGGAAGGGTTTACCGTTGAGCTATTCGCTCGCGGGCTGCCCGCGCTGGAAAAAGCGCGTCAGCAACGGCCAGATGCGGTGATTCTCGATGTGGGACTGCCGGATATCAGCGGCTTTGAGCTGTGTCGGCAGCTGCTGGAACGCCATCCTGCGCTGCCGATTCTTTTCCTGACTGCCCGTAGCGATGAAGTGGATCGATTGCTTGGGCTGGAGATCGGCGCAGATGATTATGTCGCCAAGCCGTTCTCGCCGCGCGAAGTGAGCGCCCGCGTGCGCACGCTGCTGCGCCGGGTGAAAAAGTTTGCTGCGCCGTCGCCGGTGGTGCGTACCGGACATTTTGAACTCAATGAACCGGCGGCGCAGATCGCCTGGTTTGGTACGCCGCTCTCGCTGACGCGTTATGAGTTTCTGCTCCTTAAAACCCTGCTGCTGTCGCCGGAGCGCGTGTACTCGCGCCAGCAATTGATGGATATTGTCTGGTCTGATGCCCAGGAGACCTTCGATCGGACGGTCGATACACACATCAAAACCCTGCGCGCTAAGCTACGCGCGATCAACCCGGATCTCTCGCCAATTAACACGCATCGTGGAATGGGATACAGCCTGAGGAGCGTCTGATGCGCATCGGAATGCGTTTGCTGCTGGGCTACTTTCTTATTGTCGCCGTCGCCGCCGTGTTTGTGCTGTCTATCTTCGTTCAGGAGATAAAGCCGGGCGTCCGCCGCGCGACGGAAGGGACGCTGATTGACACCGCGACGCTGCTGGCGGCGCTGGCCCGCGACGATCTCCTTTCCGGCAACCCGACTGACGGCCAGTTGGCGAAAGCATTCGCCCAACTGCAACATCGCCCGTTTCGCGCCAATATCAGCGGGATCGTCAAAGTGCGCAATGAATACCATGTCTACATGACGGATGCGCAGGGGAAGGTGTTGTTTGATTCGGAAAACAAAGCGGTGGGGCAGGATTATTCTCGCTGGAATGACGTCTGGCTTACGCTGCGCGGACAGTATGGCGCCCGCAGCACGGCAAAAGATTCTGCCGATCCCAATAGTACCGTGATGTACGTAGCCGCGCCGATAATCAGCGATGGACGGATTATCGGCGTCCTGTCTGTCGGTAAACCGAATGCGGCAATGGCGCCGGTGATTAAGCGCAGCGAACGGCGCATTCTGTGGGCCAGCGCCGTTTTACTGGGAATTGCGCTGGCAATTGGCGCGGGGATGGTCTGGTGGATTAACCGCTCCATCGCCCGGTTGACGCGCTATGCGGATTCTGTCACCGAAAACCGCCCGCTTGCGTTACCTGCATTAGGCAGCAGCGAGCTGCGTAAACTGGCGCAGGCGCTGGAGAGTATGCGCATTAAGCTGGAAGGCAAGAATGAGATTGAGCAGTACGTGTATGCGTTGACTCATGAGCTGAAAAGTCCACTGGCGGCGATACGCGGCGCGGCGGAGATTCTGCGTGAAGGACCGCCCGCGGATGTGGTTACCCGCTTTACAGAGAATATACTGGCGCAAAATACGCGAATGCAGGCGCTGGTAGAAACCCTGCTGCGCCAGGCGCGGCTGGAAAACCGACAGGATATCCCTCTCGCGCCGGTTGCTGTTGATGAACTATTTACGCAGCTTAGCGAGGCGCGCAGTATTCAGTTGGCGGCAAAAAATATCACCCTTACTCTACGGCCTTCCTCGCTGGTTGTCGTCGCCGACGCGGAGCTTCTGGCGCAGGCGCTGGGCAATGTGTTGGACAATGCTATCGACTTTACGCCTGAAAATGGCGTTATCACATTAAGCGCTCAGCCGATGGGGGAGAAAGCGATCCTGCAGGTGACGGATTCCGGCTGTGGTATTCCTGATTTTGCGCTGCCGCGCATTTTCGACCGATTCTATTCGTTGCCCCGTGAAAACGGACGTAAAAGCAGCGGGCTTGGGCTGGCGTTTGTCAGCGAGGCGGCGCGGCTCCTCAACGGTGAGGTGACGTTGTGCAACCGCCCCGAAGGCGGCGTGCTGGCCTCGTTGACACTTCACCGTCACTTCACATAACTTCAAATTCTCCCCACATCGCGTTCTTACACTGCTGGCATTGCAAAGGAGAACGCTATGTTGAAATCCCCCCTGTTGTGGAAAATGATTACGTTAGGCGGCGCCATGATCCTGCTGTTAATTCCCCTGATGATGGTACGGCACACCATCGTGGAGCGTGCTGATTATCGAAGCCATGTAGAAGCCGCTATTCGTCAGAGTACCAGCGGCCCGCAAAAGGTTGTCGGCCCGCTGGTGGCGGTTCCGGTGACAGAGCTCTATACCGTGCTGGAAGAGGAGAAAGAGGTCCAGTATAAGCGCAGCTATCTCTATTTTTGGCTGCCGGAGTCGCTATTGGTCGAAGGCAATCAAAACGTTGAAGCGCGAAAAATAGGTATTTATCAGGGGCAGGTGTGGCATACCGATATGGCGATAAAGGCGGAGTTTGATGTGGCCCGTCTGCATGAGCTGAACAGACCGAACATTACCCTTGGAAAGCCCTTTATCGTCGTGGGCGTCGGCGATGCGCGCGGTATCAGCGCAGTAAAAGCGCCGCAGGTCAATGGTGAAACGCTCACTGTAGAACCGGGAACCGGCTTACCGGAAAGTAGAGAGGGCATTCATATCCCGCTGCCGGACAGTCAGTGGGCGACGCGCAACCTGACGTTGGCGATGTCGCTAAATTTAAGCGGAACCGGCAGCTTTTCACTGGTTCCCGTCGGGCGTAGCAGTGAAATGACCCTGACCAGCAACTGGCCGCACCCAAATTTTGTGGGGGATTTTCTTCCCGGTAAACGCGCAATCAGCGGTTCGGGATTTCAGGCCCAGTGGCAAACCAGCCGGTTTGCCACGAATCTCGGCGAACAGTTTGCTGATGCGCAAAAGGTGGATTGGGACAACTTACCGGCGTTTAGCGTCGCTGTATCGACGCCAGCCGACCAGTATCAACTGACGGACAGAGCGACGAAATATGCCATTTTGTTGATTACGCTAACGTTTATGGCTTTCTTTGTCTTCGAAACCCTGACGGGGCAGCGGTTACACCCGATGCAGTATCTGCTGGTGGGGTTATCGCTGGTGATGTTCTACCTGCTGTTGCTGGCACTGTCGGAACATATCGGTTTCACGCCAGCCTGGATCGCCGCCAGCCTGGTGGGCGCGTTGATGAATAGCGTTTATTTGCAGGCGGTGCTGAAAGGATGGCGCAATAGCGTGCTGTTTACGCTAGCGTTATTGGCGCTGGATGGCGTGATGTGGGGATTGCTGCGTTCGGAAGATAGCTCGTTGCTTCTGGGTACCGGCGTTCTGCTACTGGCGCTTGGCGGCGTGATGTTCCTGACGCGCCATCTGGACTGGTATTCGCTCTCTTGTCAGCAACGTAAGTCATTACCGCCAGTAAAAGATGACGAATTACGTTTGTGGAAATAAATCTAACGGGCGCGCGCGTTAACGTTTTCCCGCGCAGCGCCAGAAACTGTGATGCCGTTAGTTATAGGTCAGGTTTAATGTTGCCGTGGCATTCGCTTGCCCGGCCGTTACCGTGGCGGCGGTTTTATAGTAGCGCGCGCTAATTTTCAGGGTGGTCGACATATTCATGGTTCCGCCGTTAACCGTCTGGCTGCCATCGGCATTGGTGGTAATCGTGTGAGTAAAGAGATCAATTTTTTGATTGATTGGCAAACTGTCGGTAAAGAAACCGGCGTCCGGCGCCTGAATACCCAACTGTACGCCAACGCCGGTTGCGCTGGTTGGCGCGCTTGCATTGCTCAACTGGATGACTGAATTATCAGGATTGTTTCCGCTGGCCGGTTGGGCGCTTAACGATGCGGAAATGGCGGTGCCTTGTTCGCAGGTCAATAAGATATCCTGCTCGCCTGTGCCCGCCGTTTGACTGTTAGCGAAACTGCCTAAATTGACGCTGCCTAAATCCACGGTGATGGCAGGTGTTTCTACCCGACATCCCATCGCTTTCATAATCAATTGCGTATTCCCCAAATACAGATGGGTCAGAACATCGCCGCCGGAGTCTTCCGTTGCGCTATCGCGAAAAGATACGCGCGCCAGTGGACTTTGGAATGTCGCGGTACCGGAGGTGATCGGACCGCCTAAGGCGACCAGTTCAACATTGTAGGCGGGAGCCATCGCATGGTGTGTTTTATTGCCATCGCCATTATGGTAGGTATTATCGATTGGCATGACATTATCGTAAGGGCCAGCATTCGTTTGGGTTTTAATCGCAATGCCCACGCCGGAAATCCCGGTGCTAAATACCGGCGTGTTGTTCCCGTCATTCGCATTGATTGTCGCTGATGTATTTGACTGCGCGCTACCGGGTTCATATAAAAAACCGACCTTATAATCGCGACTACAGCCATCCATTGTGACTTCGGAGGTGGAAACCCAGCCCGATTGCCACAACACTTCGCCTGCGGTATAGGCGTGGCTATCCACCACAAGCTGCGACGGCGGGGTGATAGTGATCGCGCCTTCATTACCGGAACGTTTACAGGAGGCGTAACCATGACTGGAATACGCGAACAGCAGAATAAGCGCCAGATATAACCTTCTCATGAAAAATTCCTGCTTTTATACCAGGTGAAATAGAAAGATGTTATTGCCATGCGATAGTGATCGTCACAACGGACGTGAAATCCCCTGCCGTGACTTTTCCGTGCGGGGTATACATCCTTGCGGCGACAGGCAAATTGGCTTCATGGGTATTACTGTTGATATCCACCGTGTAAGTGACGTTGTTGGCCAGATTGACCAGACTTTTGCCGTCCAGGTTAAAAAGCTGTAATCCTAAATCCTGCGCCGGATTGGCCGCGCTGTTTGCATAAATTGCAGAAGCATAATTTGGATCGGGATAAGGTACGCCGTTAAATGAAATCGCGGCTTTTGTGGTCGTTGCCGGGCAATTCGTCATTTTTATGGTGAAAGGAATGGTGGCGGTATTGCCACCGGCCACAGCGATATCCGCCCGGGCATATTGCCCAAGAGAGATCGTGTCAGGTACCGTCACGGTACACGGATCGGCATAAATTAATCCCGTAACGTTAATGTCTACGGCATCTGCGGTATTGTATGCCGCGCTGCTCGAGGGCGACCATAATGCCAGACCCGTGAACGTTAACAGGGCGGTTAATGCAGCAAATCTGTTCATATTCATCTTTTATCCCACCAGAATCACTGGCATTGCTCGTGTAAGATTTCTACGCCAGAAGCGGAGGGGGAGCTTGGTATACGATAAGAGACCTGACACTGGTCTGCTGCTGTTGGCCCCCACTTCACTAATAAACGCCCTTGTTTTTCCAGTCCGGTTAACCAGGCTTGCCCCGCATCACCAACAAAACTGCTGTGATTGTCTGGTTTTGTTAAAGACGAGACGGTCGCGCCAAAAGGAACAGGCAGATTGTTTATGCGGGTTAATACCATCAATGCCTTGTAACCAATATTGGTTTTATATTCAGCCCTGACCACCGCGCCACGGGTAGGCACCAGTGTTTTACTGGTATCAATGAGCTCAATATTTTTTCTAATGCCAGTCGTATCTAAAGACACTTCATTACGATGGTAAGGCGAAGCATAAGGTACGACGGCATACCCGCGAAAATCGGTGTCCACGCCCGTTTCGTTATTCACGGGGACACCCGCTGCGCCAGGGGCTTTAACCAATATGATGGTGTCGTCCATTGGCTGGGATAGTGTCAGGCCATTTCGATGTAGTAGTACGCCGCCCTGAACGCCATAATTCAGGCGACGCATATGATTATCGTAGCTATACCCGCCGTTAATATCCGCATACGTCCCGTTATAGGTTGCGCTCACATTACCGCTGGTGGCTTTCTCTTGAGAGGAATAACCTTCCTGAACGCTCCATGAGAGATTTTTCTGTGCCAGCGCTGTTCCGTTTAAACCGACAGTATGCGTGGTATCGCCGTCTTTCGCGGAGTTCATATTGTAGGTGGCATACGTTGACGGCATAAAGGCATCTAACGGAATACTAATATTGATTGAAATTTGCTGGTCATTACTGTCTTCCGTATCGTCGTCTTCATCCTGAGAATTATCGGCGTTCAGCGTATAAGAATAGTTAATGCCATAGCTTACGTTATGCCATGTGTTGTTATAGCCAATACCTAATGATGTGGTATGAGTGTCATTCCAGTAATCTTCATTATATAAAGTGAGTGAAATGGAACCGTAGATAATGTCTTGCGATAACGACAGGTCGGTGCGATTACGTACATGATCATAGTGACTATTATCGCTATAGGTATCCAGCACATCCTCAAGAGCGTAGTAATCTTTGGTCGAATAACGGTAACCGGCGACAGTGAAATTGGTACCTGTTGACTGAATATCTTTGCTGTAACGAATACGCCAGGATTGTCCGGTAAGCGTATCGCTAACCACATCGCCTGCTTTAATTTTTGACCATGAGTTGGTGACGTCTAAAGACAATGCGCCCAGATCGCCAAGGTTTAAACCTGTCCCGATGAGCGCCGCATGATAAACATCATTGCTCAGCGTACTCTCTATTCCGCCATAGGCGGTTATGCCGCCTGCTAATCCGTATAAGGCCGTCAGTTCAGCGAAGTTCTGTTGCGCGGAATGCGTATCTGATGAACGCGTGCGGCCTACCGTCAGGTCGTATTTCAGGTGGCCTTCACGCTGTAATACCGGAACGCTGGCGTAGGGCACAATGAAATGCTGTTCAGAACCATCGGATTCTTTGATGGTGACGTACAGGTCGCCCGAGCCGCCGGTTGGATAAAGATCGTTGATGGCGAATGGACCCGCCGGAACGTTAGTTTTGTAGATGGTATAACCGTTTTGTTCAACGGTTACCTGCGCGCTGCTTTTGGCTACCCCGCGAATGACCGGGGCGAACCCTTTCATACTGTCCGGCAACATATCGTCATCAGAAGAGATCTGTACGCCCTTAAATGAAATACTGTCAAAGACGTCCGCGGGCGTGTTATTTTCCCCGGCGATCAGCTGTCCTTTTAAAAATTCGATATCGCGAGAAACATAGGTGTAGGCAGAATCCCAGCTATTTTGCCCATCGCTATCATGATTCCAGGTTGAGTAGTTACGAAAACGCCATGCGCCAATGTTAATACCAGGGCGCAGGTTGGCGTATTCGCTATTTTCCGTCCGGTTTTCATCAATATCGTGATCCTGCGATCCAGTAAAACTGTAGTTCAGCAAAAAAGCATTAATGCCTTCATCCCATTCGCTGGTAGGGACGAATTCTCGCGGGTCGGCGATCAACGCGATTTGAGGGATCGCTAAATCCAGCCGGTTACCGATGACATTGAACTTTGCTACAGCGCCAGCCAGCAGACTAAGATCGGTACACCCGTTTGGGTCATTTTTAAGCTCGGGGAAGTTTTCTGTTTTTACGCCCCACTGCTTGAGTTGTTCAACGCTAAGACACGGCTGTAGGAAGAGCTTATTATCTGCTGATTTTTTATTTTTAAAGGCAATATTTTTTGTTTCAACATTGGTGTTATTAATATAAATATCAACGTTATAGGTGCCTTCTGCCTGCCCCCCCTTTTCGAAAACCGATAGATCGACATTCTCCACGCCCGGTTCATCATTTTCCAACGATAATGGATTAAAATGATCATGCGCTAACGCTGGTTTTATGGAACAGCATATAAACAGAAACGATAACGCTAATTGAGAACGGGGCTCTACTCTGGAGAATTGCACAGTAAAAGTCCTGAAAGGGTAAAAGTAAAGTGAAGTCGTTAATGGCTAGAATGAACCGGAATGCGGCTCTAAACTCATCCCATAATCGCTGATTAATCGCCACGTTACCGTGCCATGAGGGGCGGCAGTAGAACCCAATTTAAATGACGCTGATGATTTTGGCGGAACGAAGGTCGCTGATTTCACTTCATGGCTGTTAAGCGTCACACTGGCAAAGTTCATATAATAGGGAGTGGGGTTATTTACGGTAATAACATCACCTGCCGTCTGCCATTTTAATTGTTGGCTCTGGCTATCAGGCGTCGATTTTGTTAATGCTGGCGGCCGATATATAAGCTTTATTTGGGTATTAATGGAGATTTCCACGCGGTTCGCGGAGGCATTATCATCAATAGAAGGAATACCCTTAATATTGAGCCAGTACATAGATTCCCGATCTGTAGGTAGAGGGGCGCCAGAGCGAATAACCCGAATGCTGTTCTTTTGCCCGGCATCAAGGCGAAAAAGAGGCGGGGTGATAATAAACGCCTGCTTATTTGTGACCTGGGGATCGGCAACCGATAACCATGACTGAACAAGATTCGCTTTGCTGTCTTTATTCTCTACATTGATTGACGACTCATCATTATTGCCGTCGAAAACCAGTCGGGTTCCGCCAACAACAATGCTGGCATGGGCAACATGGCTTGTCAGTAATACGACCAACACGGATTTCTTTATGTGTTTCATTTTTTACTCTGTAAAGATGTTTTACGCTATGGACTGGCATCCTGCCTGTCCACATCAGGATGAGAATTCCTTACTGATACGAAACGGTATACGTAACCTGAGTGCTAACATCTCCACCGGTTACGGTTGCGGAACCATCGTTTGCCATGGCGGCGTAATAGGTAAAGTCTGCTTTCGAGCCGTCGGTTGGCAGGTTCACTGCGGCATCATCCGTGTTATCTGTCACATCGCTATGTGAAGCGTTCTGAATAGAAATACCGACACCCGCGGCGCCCGTTTCCGATCCTTCGTCCGCGTTTTTGAAGTACGTTGGGTTGGAATCATCTGTTGCGCCGTGGAAGCGGAACATGGCCTGGGTCGGTACGCCAGTCCCTGCTTCCGGGCAGCTAACCAGGCTTACGATAAACGGCACGTAATCGGTTGTGGCGCCTTTTTCCGCGATGCGTTCTTTGCTGTAATTACCCAAATCAATGGTGGTATCCGTGGAGCCATTAACCTGAACCGTACACGCCTGATCGTAAATTTTGCCATTGAACGTAATCGTGTTCTTGGCAAATACCGGTGTGGATGCTACGGCAGTTAACATTGCCAGGATGATAATTTTCTTATTAAACATATTAATTGTTGCCTGATTCTATTCGCTGAAAAATAAAGATAGCCATATAAAATAAAATATTATATTTTACTCTGTATGCGCTTCTTTCTGTTCTGTAGATAAGCAGGCGGCTATTCTACGTATATCAACTATGAACTCAATAAAAATTCTGATGCAATATTGAACGGCAGTCCAGTTTCGGACCCGGTAACAAAGTTTAATAAAATACCACTAAAGAAGTATGGTTGATGACTGGATTTATAGAGCAAGATCTCTTTTTTGATAATAGTTATTATTTCCTGGAGGGTTTATTTAACTCTATATTGCTTTATTTTTAAGAATATACGACGCTTGTCCGTTTAAAATGAAACCGGCAGGTTTCGAAGCTCTAACAGTCTTCCATGCAGTATTTTTATATAGTCCCCCGCTTTTAGTTCTGAAAGTACCTGCATGATACGGCTGCGTGAAAGCCCGGTTCTCTGCTGTATGAAGTTCTGTGCGTTGATCTCAAATCGTGAGCTTTCAGGATACGACCACAGTTCAAGTAACAGCGCTTTTATCTGGCTATAGGCGTCCTGCCCGATAAGGTTTCTGTCACGGTTAGTCATGAAAGCAATGCGGTACATCAGGATGTTCGAAATGTCACGCCAGAGATGCTTTTCATCGGCTATTTCCACAAAATCTTTTACTGGGACAGGATAATATTCACAGGTGGTTTCGGCGATAAAAAAGACGTCTGAATTCTCTTCTAACTGGTATAAGTCAGCATAGGCATCTACAAGGCCTAAAATCATTGGTGAGACACCGCAGCCCATTACAATGCTGTCGATACGCCGACATACTTTAATAGCGCCTTTAGTGATTAACAGGATGTGGGATTGATTATCAATCTTGATATCCAGTGTTTTACCGGCCGTAATAGTGACAGGGGAGATGTTTTGAATAACGTGCCGATGAATATTTAAAATGGCTTGCAGGTTTTTTTCTTTCCCTGTGGGACGATACACATTCCCGCCGTTTAACTGCTTCATATCTTCCCCATTATTATGGCTGATAAAGTGGTTGACTATTAAAAGGTAAACATAAATTTAATATTCACTTAAAATTATAATTAAGTAAATTAAAATAGCCAACAAGAATATTTAAGTCAATGTATTCACCTTGTCAATGCATGAGCGACAACGCTGTTTGTAAGGTTAACCATAGTAAATGTGATGATTTTATTTGCAATCATTTTATGACAGCTATCATAGGTACCGTGCTTAACGAGCGCGTAGAGCGTACAGGATAGCGAAGCGATGAACATCGCTGTTGGAGGATACGAATGAGAGAAAAGTACAAAATGCAGGCGGGCGGCGTTTTACTGAGCGAAATCGCCGCCTGCCGGAACTCCTCCCGGCGGGAGCCATAAGCGGTTAGCGGTACTGGACGATCAGGCTTTGAATCTCCGGATGATCTTTTAACGACACGTGCCGTACCGTGGCGATTCCATTCATCAACGAAATAGCGTTTCCAGACGGTGTGGCGACTGTCTGTAAATGGGGGATATTATTCCGCGAACATGATACCTCGATATTGCGATCGTGAGGCGCAAGATTACAACCATATTCGACAATCTGGCCTTTGAAATGAATAACGCCTGCGGAGACCGGCGCGGTAGCAGCCAGCGCGGCTGATGAAGCTGACATCGCTGCACAAAACAGGTAGCAGCATAATGGTGATTTTTTCATCCTGTGAAACCTCACGTCCTGTGAGCATCCCCTTATTTTTTGGGGACCAACAAATCCCGTGTATTACTCTTTAATGTAAATACACAAACTACCTTAACTTTCGCAAGCTGAGATAAACAGCGCTATACGACAATTTTTATGTAAAAGAGTACGTCATAACGGCAGGTCAGGAGGGAAAGCGGGGCCGCTTAGCGGAAGGGGGACATAAGAAACAGCCAGTAAGAATAACTTACCGGCTGTTTTTACGGTTCGGCGCCTGGGCCGAATTAATCCTGCAGGTCGCCGCAGAAGCGATAACCTTCGCCGTGAATGGTGGCGATGATTTCCGGCGTATCCGGCGTGGATTCGAAATGCTTACGAATACGACGAATGGTAACGTCAACAGTACGGTCATGCGGCTTCAGCTCGCGCCCGGTCATTTTCTTCAACAGCTCTGCGCGTGACTGAATTTTGCCAGGGTTTTCGCAGAAGTGAAGCATCGCGCGGAACTCGCTGCGCGGTAGTTTATACTGCTCGCCGTCCGGGCCGATCAGTGAACGACTGTTGATATCCAGTTCCCAACCGTTGAACTTGTAGCTTTCAACGCTACGACGCTCTTCGCTGACGGTACCCAGGTTCATGGTACGGGACAGCAGGTTGCGGGCACGGATGGTCAATTCGCGTGGGTTAAACGGTTTGGTGATGTAATCATCCGCGCCGATTTCGAGGCCGAGAATTTTGTCGACTTCGTTATCGCGGCCCGTCAGGAACATCAGCGCAACGTTAGCCTGTTCACGCAGTTCACGCGCTAACAGGAGACCGTTTTTCCCTGGCAGATTGATATCCATGATCACCAGGTTGATGTCATATTCAGAGAGGATCTGATGCATTTCCGCGCCATCTGTCGCTTCGAATACATCATAGCCTTCCGCTTCGAAAATACTTTTCAACGTGTTGCGTGTTACCAACTCGTCTTCAACGATAAGAATGTGCGGGGTCTGCATGTTTGCTACCTAAATTGCCAACTAAATCGAAACAGGAAGTACAAAAGTCCCTGACCTGCCTGATGCATGTCGCAAATTAACATGATCGGCGTAACATGACTAAAGTACGTAATTGCGTTCTTGATGCACTTTCCATCAACGTCAACAACATCATTAGCTTGGTCGTGGGTACTTTCCCTCTGGACCCGACAGTGTCAAAAACGGCTGTCATCCTAACCATTTTAACAGCAACATAACAGGCTAAGACGTACCGGACACCTAATAAAACTACGCTTCGTTGACATATATCAAGTTCAATTGTAGCACGTTAACAGTTTGATGAAATCATCGTAGCTAAATGCTAGCTTTCATCACAAATTTGCAATATTCCAACTAGTTACGTAAGCCAACTAATAAATGCGATGAATCCAAAGAACAGGATCTATTTTAAATTAAATTATCCTAAATAAACAGCAGGATAACGATGTTCTGTTAACATAAACAGCAATAGTACAGATACGCAATAGTGTAGCGTCTTTTACGAAATCAAAAATGCTTTTTCAGTGATATCCGTTAAAATTTTGTAAATTTGCGAAGCGTAATATGCTTACAAACGCCAGCTAATTTCCTGTAAATTAGTCAAAAAGAGTAATGAAATGCGTGTAACAATCGTTCTTGTCGCTCCCGCCAGAGCGGAAAATATCGGCGCAGCCGCCCGGGCTATGAAGACCATGGGATTTACTGACCTGCGTATTGTCGACAGCCAGGCGCACCTGGAGCCCGCCACCCGTTGGGTCGCACATGGATCTGGAGATATTATTGATAATATTGAGGTTTTCCGCACCCTTGCCGACGCGCTCCACGATGTGGATTTTACCGTCGCGACGACAGCCCGCAGCCGGGCAAAATTTCATTACTACGCTTCGCCCGCTGAACTGGTTCCCTTATTACAGGAAAAATCACGCTGGATGCGTCATGCTGCGCTGGTTTTTGGCCGTGAGGATTCCGGTTTGACCAATGACGAGCTGGCGCTGGCGGATGTATTGACCGGCGTGCCGATGGTGGCGGATTACCCTTCGCTCAATCTGGGACAGGCAGTCATGGTGTATTGCTATCAATTAGCAGGTTTAATGCAACAGACCACTGAATCCGTTGATATTGCTGATGAATCGCAGTTACAGGCGTTACGCGCGCGCCTTTTACGTCTGTTAACGACTCTGGAGGCGGCCGATGACCACAAATTAACCGACTGGCTACAACAGCGAATCGGCCTGCTGGGACAGCGAGATACGGTAATGTTGCACCGTTTGGTTCATGATATTGAAAAAAAACTAACAAAATAACGTGCTGCAATTTTTAAAATAATAAGAGATTACGTCTGGTTTCAAGAGATCATAACAGGGGGAATTGGTTGAAAATAAATATATCGCCAGCAGCACATGAACAAGTTTCGGAATGTGATCAATTTAAAAATTTATTGACTTAGGCGGGCAGATACTTTAACCAATATAGGAATACAAGACAGACAAATAAAAATGACAGAGTACACAACATCCATGAACCGCATCAGCACCACCACCATTACCACCATCACCATTACCACAGGTAACGGTGCGGGCTGACGCGTACAGGAAACACAGAAAAAAGCCCGCACCTGAACAGTGCGGGCTTTTTTTTCGACCAGAGATCACGAGGTAACAACCATGCGAGTGTTGAAGTTCGGCGGTACATCAGTGGCAAATGCAGAACGTTTTCTGCGTGTTGCCGATATTCTGGAAAGCAATGCCAGGCAAGGGCAGGTAGCGACCGTACTTTCCGCCCCCGCGAAAATTACCAACCATCTGGTGGCGATGATTGAAAAAACTATCGGCGGCCAGGATGCTTTGCCGAATATCAGCGATGCCGAACGTATTTTTTCTGACCTGCTCGCAGGACTTGCCAGCGCGCAGCCGGGATTCCCGCTTGCACGGTTGAAAATGGTTGTCGAACAAGAATTCGCTCAGATCAAACATGTTTTGCATGGTATCAGCCTGCTGGGTCAGTGCCCGAATAGCATCAACGCCGCGCTGATTTGCCGTGGCGAAAAAATGTCGATCGCGATTATGGCGGGACTTCTGGAGGCGCGTGGGCATCGCGTCACGGTGATCGATCCGGTAGAAAAATTGCTGGCGGTGGGCCATTACCTTGAATCTACCGTCGATATCGCGGAATCGACTCGCCGTATCGCCGCCAGCCAGATCCCGGCCGATCACATGATCCTGATGGCGGGCTTTACCGCCGGTAATGAAAAGGGTGAACTGGTGGTGCTGGGCCGTAATGGTTCCGACTATTCCGCCGCCGTGCTGGCCGCCTGTTTACGCGCTGACTGCTGTGAAATCTGGACTGACGTCGATGGCGTGTATACCTGTGACCCGCGCCAGGTGCCGGACGCCAGGCTGCTGAAATCGATGTCCTACCAGGAAGCGATGGAACTCTCTTACTTCGGCGCCAAAGTTCTTCACCCTCGCACCATAACGCCTATCGCCCAGTTCCAGATCCCCTGTCTGATTAAAAATACCGGCAATCCGCAGGCGCCAGGAACGCTGATCGGCGCGTCCAGCGACGATGATAATCTGCCGGTCAAAGGGATCTCTAACCTTAACAATATGGCGATGTTTAGCGTCTCCGGCCCTGGAATGAAAGGGATGATTGGGATGGCGGCGCGTGTTTTCGCCGCCATGTCTCGCGCCGGGATCTCGGTGGTGCTCATTACCCAGTCCTCCTCTGAGTACAGCATCAGTTTCTGTGTGCCGCAGAGTGACTGCGCGCGTGCCCGCCGTGCGATGCAGGATGAGTTCTATCTGGAGCTGAAAGAGGGGCTGCTGGAGCCGCTGGCGGTTACTGAGCGGTTGGCGATTATCTCTGTTGTCGGCGACGGTATGCGCACGCTACGCGGCATTTCAGCGAAATTCTTCGCCGCGCTGGCGCGGGCTAATATCAATATCGTGGCGATCGCTCAGGGATCTTCTGAGCGTTCCATTTCTGTGGTGGTGAATAACGACGATGCCACCACCGGCGTGCGGGTAACGCACCAGATGCTGTTCAATACCGATCAGGTGATTGAAGTGTTTGTCATTGGTGTCGGCGGCGTCGGCGGCGCGCTACTGGAACAGCTTAAACGTCAGCAAACCTGGCTGAAGAACAAGCACATCGATCTACGCGTGTGCGGCGTGGCGAACTCAAAGGCGTTGCTAACCAATGTGCATGGCCTGAATCTGGACAACTGGCAGGCGGAACTGGCGCAAGCGAACGCGCCGTTCAATCTGGGACGCTTAATTCGCCTGGTGAAAGAATATCATCTACTCAATCCGGTGATTGTTGATTGTACCTCCAGTCAGGCGGTGGCCGACCAGTATGCCGACTTCCTGCGTGAAGGGTTCCATGTGGTGACGCCAAACAAGAAAGCGAACACCTCGTCGATGGACTACTACCATCAGCTACGTTTCGCCGCCGCGCAATCACGGCGCAAATTCTTGTATGACACCAACGTCGGCGCCGGTTTGCCGGTAATCGAAAACCTGCAAAACCTGCTGAATGCGGGTGATGAACTGCAAAAATTTTCCGGCATTCTTTCCGGGTCGCTCTCTTTTATTTTCGGTAAACTGGAAGAGGGGATGAGTCTCTCACAGGCGACCGCCCTGGCGCGCGAGATGGGCTATACCGAACCCGATCCGCGCGACGATCTTTCCGGTATGGATGTGGCGCGGAAACTGTTGATCCTCGCCCGCGAGACGGGCCGCGAGCTGGAGCTTTCCGATATTGTGATTGAACCGGTGTTGCCGGACGAGTTTGACGCCTCTGGCGATGTGACCGCCTTTATGGCGCATCTGCCGCAGCTTGACGACGCGTTTGCCGCCCGTGTGGCAAAAGCTCGTGATGAAGGTAAGGTATTGCGCTATGTGGGCAATATCGAAGAGGATGGCGTGTGCCGCGTGAAGATTGCCGAAGTTGATGGTAACGATCCGCTCTTCAAAGTGAAAAACGGTGAAAACGCGCTGGCGTTCTACAGCCACTATTATCAGCCCTTGCCGTTGGTGCTGCGCGGCTACGGCGCAGGCAATGATGTGACGGCGGCGGGCGTGTTTGCCGATCTGTTACGGACCCTCTCATGGAAGTTAGGAGTTTAACATGGTGAAAGTGTATGCCCCGGCTTCCAGCGCGAACATGAGCGTCGGTTTCGACGTGTTGGGCGCGGCCGTCACACCCGTTGACGGCACGTTGCTGGGCGATGTGGTATCCGTTGAAGCAGCGGATCATTTCCGTCTGCATAACCTGGGGCGATTTGCCGATAAACTGCCGCCGGAGCCGCGTGAAAATATTGTTTATCAGTGCTGGGAACGTTTTTGCCAGGCATTGGGGAAAACCATCCCGGTGGCGATGACGCTGGAAAAAAATATGCCGATTGGTTCCGGGTTAGGGTCCAGCGCCTGTTCCGTCGTCGCTGCGCTGGTCGCGATGAATGAGCACTGCGGCAAACCGTTAAACGACACGCGTCTGTTGGCGCTGATGGGCGAGCTGGAAGGCCGTATCTCCGGCAGCATCCATTACGATAACGTCGCGCCGTGCTTTCTTGGCGGTATGCAGTTGATGATTGAAGAAAACGGCATTATTAGTCAGCAGGTGCCGGGCTTTGATGAGTGGCTATGGGTACTGGCTTATCCGGGCATTAAAGTTTCTACCGCAGAAGCACGGGCCATTTTGCCTGCGCAGTATCGCCGTCAGGATTGCATTGCGCATGGACGGCATCTGGCCGGTTTTATTCACGCCTGTTACTCGCGGCAGCCGCAGCTTGCCGCCGCGCTGATGAAAGATGTTATTGCCGAACCATACCGCGCGCGTTTACTGCCGGGCTTTAGCCAGGCGCGGCAGGCGGTATCGGAGATCGGCGCGCTGGCGAGCGGGATTTCAGGATCGGGGCCGACGCTGTTTGCGCTATGCGATAAACCGGAGACGGCGCAGCGCGTCGCGGACTGGCTGAGCAAACATTATCTGCAAAATCAGGAAGGCTTCGTTCATATTTGCCGGCTGGATACGGCGGGCGCACGAGTAGTGGGATAATCAATGAAACTCTATAATCTGAAAGACCATAATGAGCAGGTCAGCTTTGCGCAGGCCGTCACGCAAGGACTGGGCAAACAGCAGGGACTTTTTTTTCCGCACGAACTGCCGGAGTTTAGCCTGACGGAAATTGATGAGATGCTCAACCAGGACTTTGTCAGCCGTAGCGCAAAGATCCTCTCGGCATTTATTGGCGATGAAATACCGCAGCAAATTCTGGAAGAGCGCGTCCGCGCGGCGTTTGCGTTCCCGGCGCCGGTAGCGCAGGTAGAAAGCGATGTCGGCTGCCTGGAGCTGTTCCATGGTCCGACGCTGGCCTTTAAAGACTTCGGCGGGCGTTTTATGGCGCAAATGCTGACGCATATCAGCGGCGACAAACCGGTGACGATTCTGACCGCAACGTCAGGCGATACCGGCGCGGCGGTGGCTCACGCGTTCTATGGCCTGGAAAATGTGCGGGTCGTCATTCTCTACCCGCGCGGTAAAATCAGTCCGTTGCAGGAAAAACTGTTCTGTACGCTGGGCGGCAACATTGAAACCGTGGCGATCGACGGCGATTTCGACGCTTGCCAGGCGCTGGTGAAACAGGCATTTGATGACGAAGAACTGAAAACGGCGCTGGGGCTGAATTCGGCTAATTCGATTAATATCAGCCGCCTGTTGGCGCAAATTTGCTACTACTTTGAAGCCGTGGCGCAACTGCCGCAGGGGGCGCGTAACCAACTGGTGATCTCCGTCCCCAGCGGCAACTTTGGCGATTTGACGGCAGGGCTGCTGGCGAAGTCGTTAGGCCTACCGGTGAAACGTTTTATCGCCGCCACCAACGTCAACGACACGGTGCCGCGTTTTCTGCATGACGGAAAGTGGGCGCCGAAAGCGACGCAGGCGACCCTGTCGAATGCGATGGATGTCAGCCAGCCGAATAACTGGCCGCGCGTGGAGGAGCTATTCCGCCGTAAAATCTGGCGCCTGACTGAGCTGGGCTATGCGGCGGTGGATGACACTACGACACAACAGACGATGCGCGAGCTGAAAGCGAAAGGTTATATCTCGGAACCTCATGCGGCGGTAGCGTATCGGGCATTACGCGACCAGTTAAACCCTGGCGAGTATGGCTTGTTTCTCGGAACGGCGCATCCGGCGAAGTTTAAAGAAAGCGTGGAGTCCATTCTGGGAGAAACGCTGGCCTTGCCTGAAGCGCTCGCCGAACGCGCCGATCTGCCGCTGCTTTCACATCATCTGCCTGCGGATTTTGCCGCCCTGCGTAAGCTAATGATGACCCGCCAGTAACCATTGCGCCCGGTGGCGATGTCGCTTACCGGGCCTATGGGTGGTGTCGATTTGTAGGCCGGATAAGGCGTAACCGCCCTCCGGCGATGCCGTTACTGCTCGTAGCGTTTAAAGACCAGCTCGTCTTGTGTGGAGGTTTCTTCATCAAAGAAATACCCTTCACGGTCAAACGCGATAAGCTGTTCCGGCTTCGTTAAGCGGTTTTCAATAATAAAACGGCTCATCAGTCCGCGCGCTTTTTTGGCGTAGAAGCTTACCACCTTAAACTTGCCGTTTTTCTCATCAAGGAACACGGGCTTAATCAGCTCGGCATTCAGTTTCTTCGGCTTCACCGATTTAAAATATTCCTCAGAGGCCAGATTCACCACCACCCGATCGCCCTGCGCCTCAAGCGCTTCGTTGAGCTTATCGGTAATGATATCGCCCCAGAATTGATAAAGATCTTTGCCGCGCGGATTCTCCAGGCGAATCCCCATCTCCAGACGATAAGGCTGCATTAAATCCAGCGGGCGCAATACGCCATACAAGCCAGAGAGCATACGCAGATGTTGTTGAGCAAAATCAAAATCCGCGTCGTTGAACGTTTCCGCCTGTAGGCCGGTATAAACATCGCCTTTGAACGCCAGAATCGCCTGGCGTGCATTATCCGGCGTAAAATGAGGCTGCCAGTCATGAAAACGCGTGGCGTTGAGATCCGCCAGTTTGTCGCTAATTCCCATCAGCCTGGAAATTTGCGGCGCCGAAAGCTGGCGGGCCTGTTGAATAAGCTGCTGGCTGTGATCCAACAGCTCCGGCTGGGTATAGCGGGTCGTGGCCAGCGGGCTTTGATAATCAAGCGTTTTTGCAGGTGAAATCAGAATCAGCATATCCAGTCCTTGCAGGGAATTTTCTGCGACTTTAGCAAAAAAACGCCGCAGAGTTGACCGATGGTTGCGATTGTCGGCTTAATCGCGCGATGCCGCATCCCAGGTATCTGGCGCCAGTTGTGGTTCGATATCCGGGAAGCGCCGCGGATCGAACTGCGGTCTTACGCCCAGTTTCCGTTGTCGCAGATAATCGCCGGCGAGGGTATACACCACCGGTGAGAGCAACAAAATCGCCGTCAGATTGGTAATGGCCATACAGGCCATGATCATATCAGCGAGCTGCCATATCAGCGGAAAACTGATAAGCGTACCGGCGATAACCATGCCAAGCGTCGCAAGGCGTAATAGCCAGATGGCCTTTGCGTTATGTAACCGCAGAAAAAACAGATTGTTTTCGGCGTAAATATAGTTGGCGACGATAGAACTGAACGCGAACAGAATGACGATAAGCGCGACAAAACTGGCGCCCCATTCACCGGTCAACGAAACCATTGCATGTTGGAGAAGCTGAATGCCTTCTGTTGACGAGTGGGACGCGTGATTCCCCGCCAGCAGGATAATCATCGCGCTGGCGGTACAGATGATAATGGTGTCGCTGAATACGCCAATCATTTGCACAATCCCCTGCGCGACAGGGTGAGGGGGATACGACGTTGCCGCTGCGGCCGCATTAGGCGTTGACCCCATTCCCGCTTCATTAGAGAACATCCCACGCTGAAAACCGCTGGTAATAGCCTGAGTGAGCGTATATCCGGCTGCGCCTGCCGCGGCTTCCTGCCAGCCAAATGCGCTTTTGACTATCGAGGCGATAACGCCAGGCATTTGCTCAATATGCCAGAGGCAAATGAACACGCTGCCGGCGACCCACAATAACGCGATGAGGGGAATCAGCCATTGCATCAGGCGGGCGACGCCTTTTATGCCGCGAATGATAATTAACAGGGCACAGAACGCCAGAGCAATGCCGGAGATAAGCGGCGGAATGTTGAAGGCGAAATGGAGCGCGCGTGAGACGGCATTCGCCTGCACGCTATTAAAAATCAACCCGTAGGCGACGAGCAGAAAGAGGGCGAAAACCACGCCCATCCAGCGCATTCCCAGCCCGCGCGCCATATACCACGCCGGGCCGCCGCGGAACTGGCCTGTCGGGTCGCGTTCTTTATAAAGCTGGGCAAGCGAACACTCGGCGAAGGAGGTCGCCATGCCAATGATGGCCGAGACCCACATCCAGAATACCGCGCCGGGACCGCCTGCGGCGATAGCCAGCGCCACGCCGGCCAGATTACCGCTGCCAATCCGCGCCGCGAGGCTGGTACACAGCGCCTGAAATGACGTCAGGCCGCCTGGCTGCGGGCTAAAGCTGCCTTTCAGACTGCGGCTAAATTGGCGAATATAACGAAATTGAATGAATCCGGTACGCCAGGTAAACCAACATCCTGCGCCGAGCAGCAGGTAAATCATTACCGAGCCCCAGAGTATTTCGTTAATAAAACTGAAAAACTCAGGCATTAACGTCCCTCTTGTTGATGCCGTCACGCTTTGATGATCCTGTATAAGCGTGACCCATGATGTAGATGACCTTGTCAGACTAATATTAACGGCAGTTTACCATAAATACGGCGGTATCCTTTAATTGCGCATCAACCGTCGGCAGATACGCAAACAGTGCACAAGGGCAGCCAGGTGCATGTAGGCGGTTGCGCTGTGAGTGCGTCGTGTTATCATCAGGGTAGACCGGTTACATCCCCTAACAAGCTGTTTAAAGAGAAACTCTATCATGACGGACAAATTGACCTCCCTTCGTCAGTTCACCACCGTAGTGGCTGATACCGGAGATATCGCGGCAATGAAGCTGTACCAGCCGCAGGATGCTACAACTAACCCTTCTCTCATTCTTAACGCAGCGCAAATCCCGGAATATCGTAAGCTGATTGACGATGCTGTCGCCTGGGCGAAACAGCAGAGCAGCGACCGCGCGCAGCAGGTTGTTGACGCGACCGATAAGCTGGCGGTGAATATTGGCCTGGAAATCCTGAAGCTGGTGCCGGGGCGTATTTCTACCGAAGTTGACGCGCGTCTGTCTTATGACACTGAAGCGTCTATCGCCAAAGCAAAACGTATCATTAAACTCTACAATGATGCGGGTATCAGCAACGATCGTATCCTGATCAAGCTGGCGTCCACCTGGCAGGGCATTCGCGCAGCCGAACAGCTGGAAAAAGAAGGCATCAACTGTAACCTGACGCTGCTGTTCTCCTTCGCGCAGGCGCGTGCGTGCGCCGAAGCGGGCGTCTACCTGATCTCGCCGTTCGTAGGTCGTATTCTTGACTGGTATAAAGCCAATACCGACAAGAAAGACTATGCGCCAGCTGAAGATCCGGGCGTGGTTTCCGTAACGGAAATCTACGAGTACTACAAACAGCATGGTTACGAAACCGTCGTTATGGGCGCAAGCTTCCGTAACGTAGGCGAAATTCTGGAGCTGGCGGGCTGCGACCGTCTGACTATCGCACCGGCATTGCTGAAAGAACTGGCGGAAAGCGAAGGGGCGATTGAGCGTAAGCTCTCTTTCTCCGGCGAAGTCAAAGCGCGCCCGGAACGCATTACCGAAGCCGAGTTCCTGTGGCAGCATCACCAGGACCCCATGGCGGTGGACAAACTGGCGGATGGTATCCGTAAGTTTGCGGTAGACCAGGAAAAACTGGAAAAAATGATCGGCGATCTGCTGTAATCATTAACGCGTGGCCCTGATATGGGTCACGCTACCTCTTCTGAAACCTGTCTGTCCTTCCCTTCGCAGTGTATCATTCTGTTTAACGAGACTGTTTAAACGGAATAATCATGGATACCTTACGTATTGGCTTAGTTTCTATCTCCGACCGCGCTTCAAGCGGCGTTTACCAGGATAAAGGCATTCCTGCGCTTGAGGAGTGGCTCGCTTCTGCGCTGACCACGCCTTTCGAGGTCCAACGGCGCTTAATTCCTGATGAACAGGAAATTATCGAGCAAACGTTGTGTGAACTGGTTGATGAGATGAGCTGTCATCTGGTGCTGACCACTGGCGGTACCGGTCCGGCGCGTCGCGACGTCACACCGGACGCGACCCTTGCCATCGCCGACCGTGAAATGCCTGGTTTTGGCGAGCAGATGCGCCAGATCAGCCTGCGCTTTGTGCCGACCGCCATTCTTTCCCGCCAGGTGGGCGTTATCCGTAAACAGGCGTTAATTCTTAATCTGCCTGGACAGCCAAAATCGATCAAAGAAACGCTGGAAGGCGTAAAAGCGGACGATGGCAGCGTTAGCGTGCCGGGCATTTTTGCGAGCGTGCCGTATTGTATACAGCTGCTTGACGGGCCGTATGTCGAAACCGCGCCGGAAGTGGTTGCCGCTTTCCGTCCGAAGAGCGCCAGACGTGAGAATATGTCATCCTGACCGGAAAATACTGATAGTAGGGTTATTCCTCCCGGTGCGGGAGGAATAAAAGAGATTTAGTGCGCCTCGCCGATTGGCAGAATAGTGCGGCCAAATTGCTCGTTTAGCACTTCACCCATCGCCAGATAAATAGCGCTGGCGCCGCAAACCAGACCAACCCAGCCTGCGATATGGATAATGGCTTCGTTACCGGTGATATTGCCGACCGCCAGCAGAGCGAACAGTACGGTCAGGCTCAGGAAAACAAATTGCAGCGCGCGGGCGGCTTTCAGCGTACCGAAGAACATAAACAGCGTGAACACGCCCCACAGACCTAAATAAGCGCCGAGTAGCTGAGCGTCAGGCGCATCCGTCAGGCCCATTTTCGGCATCAGCAGGATAGCGACCAGCGTCAGCCAGAACGAACCGTAAGAGGTAAAGGCCGTTAAACCAAAGGTATTGCCTTTTTTATACTCCAGCAGACCGGCAAAAATTTGCGCGATACCGCCGTAGAAAATCCCCATCGCCAGAATAATACCGTCCAGGGCGAAAAAACCGGCATTGTGCAGGTTAAGCAGAATGGTGGTCATGCCGAAGCCCATCAGGCCCAGCGGTGCCGGATTAGCCAACTTAGTGTTGCCCATAATTCCTCAAAATCATCATAATTGAATGGTGAAATAGTTTCCCAGAATAACGAGTTCCGTATTCGGGGCGCGGCATAATAATCAGGGGGAAGAGGACTGTCTATGATCTAATAAGGGGGAAAAGAAAATATTTCCCCCTGTGAGGGCATTCACGCCTGAACGGCTGCCATCATTCGTCGCAGGCAGGCTATTTGCAACACCGCCGGAATAGTCACGCGATACGCGCTGCCGCTCATCGCTTTGACGCCGTTTAACGCCGCGCCGACCGGGCCGCCAAGACCTGCGCCGCGCAGCAATCCGTGGCCCAGGATGCTCATTGCGGCATGGGTACGTAAAATGCGGGTAAGCTGGGTGGAAAGCAGGTGGGAGACCCCTTTTGCCAGACTGCGATCTTTCATGAGCAGCGGCAGCAGTTCTTCCAGTTCAGAAACTTTGGCGTCTACGGCTTGCAGAAATTCCTGCTTATGCGCCGCGTCCATCTTCTGCCAGGTATGACGTAAAAAATGCTCCAGCAGTTGCTGTTCTATTTCAAACGTCGACATGCTTTTATCTGCTTTAAGTTTTAGCCGTTTTGCGACATCCAGCAGAATCGCGCGGTACTGTTTTCCGTGTCCGCGCAATTTGTTGGCGATACTGTCGCCGCCGTAATGCTGAAACTCGCCGGCAATGAGCTGCCAGTTACGGCGGTGTTGCTCCGGGTGACCTTCCATCGCTTTGAACAGCTCGTTATGACTAAGGACGCTCGACAAGCGAGCTTTGCCCTTTTCGTTATGCGTCAGCAAACGGGCGAAATCGGCGAGTTGTTCTTCGCTACAATGCTGAAGAAAGTCTAAATCCTCGTCGTGTAAATAGGTGACGTTCATTTTCAGTCTGGCTTTTGGAATAGAAATAACAGCGATTAATCGTCGCCAATGACTTTAAGTCTCGCCATATCGGAAGAATTTACCGTATGGCCTGAGAAGGTAATCTTTGATACGCAGCGTTTGTTGTCGTTATCGCTATTAATATTGATCCAGCCTGTTGTCTGGCCCTCTTTGATTGAGGAAGGGACGTTCAGGCTTTGGCTGGCGCTACGCGCAGTTTTAAAATAGACGGATGCGCCGCTAAGTTCGATGTCGCCGTGATCCGCCGTGAGTTGAATGCGCTTCACGATGCGGCAGACGGGAATTTTCAGCGCGAGATCGTTCGTTTCATTTCTGGGCATGGCAATAACACCCAGTATTTTATGGTCGTTCGCGTGCGCGACGCTACTTAACGCCAGGCCGAAAAGCAGGCCGGCGGAAATCGTTAACACAGATCGCATGGAATTTCTCTTTGACGGGTTCAATAAGCAATTACCGTCTATCATACTCTGCTCATGGCAACGATTCAGTTTTGTAATCTTTTCTTTTTATTACAATTTTTATGTGAATGGTATTCGTTATTTAATTTATTTCATGAATGTTTATCTGTCTGGTTTTCCATCGCGCCCTCTCGTCACTAAAAAATTTTTTCATCTCCCCCTTGATGACGTGGGTTACGACCCCATCTTGTAGTCAACCGCAGTGGTGAGTCTGAAAAAAAACGATTCAGGGTAGTTGAAACCGCACGTTTCGCCCTTATTACAGATTCACAACCACATGATGACCGAATTTTTAGTGGAGACGTTTAGATGGGTAAAATTATTGGTATCGACCTGGGTACTACCAACTCTTGTGTAGCGATTATGGATGGAACGCAGGCACGCGTGCTGGAGAACGCCGAGGGCGATCGCACTACGCCTTCTATCATTGCTTATACCCAGGATGGTGAAACTCTGGTTGGTCAGCCGGCTAAACGTCAGGCAGTGACAAACCCGCAAAACACCCTGTTTGCGATTAAACGCCTGATTGGCCGCCGCTTCCAGGACGAAGAAGTTCAACGTGACGTTTCTATCATGCCGTACAAAATCATCGGCGCCGACAACGGCGACGCATGGCTTGATGTGAAAGGTCAGAAAATGGCGCCGCCGCAGATTTCTGCCGAAGTGCTGAAGAAAATGAAGAAAACAGCTGAAGATTATCTGGGCGAACCGGTAACTGAAGCGGTTATCACCGTACCGGCTTACTTTAACGATGCGCAGCGTCAGGCTACCAAAGATGCTGGTCGTATCGCGGGGCTGGAAGTTAAACGTATCATCAACGAACCGACTGCCGCAGCGCTGGCTTACGGTCTGGATAAAGAAGTCGGCAACCGTACTATCGCGGTTTACGACCTCGGTGGTGGTACTTTCGATATCTCTATTATCGAAATCGACGAAGTTGATGGCGAAAAAACCTTTGAAGTTCTGGCAACCAACGGTGATACCCACCTGGGTGGTGAAGACTTCGATACCCGCCTGATCAACTACCTCGTTGACGAGTTTAAGAAAGATCAGGGCATTGACCTGCGTAACGATCCGCTGGCAATGCAGCGTCTGAAAGAAGCCGCAGAAAAAGCCAAAATCGAGCTGTCTTCTGCGCAGCAGACCGACGTGAACCTGCCGTACATTACCGCAGATGCCACCGGTCCGAAACACATGAACATTAAAGTGACTCGTGCGAAACTGGAAAGCCTGGTTGAAGACCTGGTGAACCGTTCTATCGAGCCGCTGAAAGTCGCACTGCAGGACGCTGGCCTGTCCGTGTCTGATATCAACGACGTGATCCTCGTCGGCGGTCAGACCCGTATGCCAATGGTGCAGAAAAAAGTGGCTGAGTTCTTTGGTAAAGAGCCGCGTAAAGACGTTAACCCGGACGAAGCTGTGGCTATCGGCGCAGCGGTACAGGGCGGCGTATTGACCGGCGATGTGAAAGACGTACTGCTGCTGGACGTTACCCCGCTGTCTCTGGGTATCGAAACGATGGGTGGCGTGATGACTCCGCTTATCACCAAAAACACCACCATCCCGACCAAGCACAGCCAGGTGTTCTCTACTGCGGAAGACAACCAGTCTGCGGTAACCATCCATGTGCTGCAGGGTGAGCGTAAACGTGCGTCTGATAACAAATCTCTGGGTCAGTTCAACCTGGATGGCATCAACCCGGCGCCGCGCGGTATGCCGCAGATCGAAGTCACCTTCGATATCGATGCTGACGGTATCCTGCACGTCTCCGCGAAAGACAAAAATAGCGGTAAAGAGCAGAAGATCACCATCAAGGCGTCTTCTGGTCTGAACGAGGAAGAAATTCAGAAAATGGTTCGCGATGCAGAAGCGAACGCTGAATCCGACCGTAAGTTTGAAGAGCTGGTTCAGACCCGTAACCAGGGCGACCATCTGCTGCACAGCACCCGTAAGCAGGTCGAAGAAGCAGGCGATAAACTGCCGGCTGATGACAAAACCGCTATCGAGTCTGCCCTGAGCGCGCTGGAAACTGCCCTGAAAGGCGAAGATAAAGCCGCTATCGAAGCGAAAATGCAGGAGCTGGCGCAGGTTTCCCAGAAACTGATGGAAATCGCTCAGCAGCAACATGCGCAGCAGCAGGCTGGCTCCGCTGACGCTTCTGCAAACAACGCGAAAGATGACGACGTTGTCGACGCTGAGTTTGAAGAAGTAAAAGATAAAAAATAATCGCCCTTTGAACGGGTAATTACTGGCACGGGCGAAGAGGTTTCCTCTCCGCCCGTGTATGCATGTTAAGGGCAGATAAAAAGAGATGGCGAAAAGAGATTACTACGAGATTTTAGGCGTTTCCAAAACAGCGGAAGAGCGTGAAATCAAAAAGGCGTATAAGCGCCTGGCCATGAAATATCATCCGGACCGCAATCAGGGTGATAAAGAGGCCGAAGCTAAATTTAAAGAGATTAAAGAAGCCTATGAAGTGCTGACCGATGCGCAAAAACGCGCAGCCTACGATCAGTATGGTCACGCCGCGTTTGAACAAGGCGGTATGGGCGGCGGATTTGGCGGCGGCTTTAATGGCGGCGCTGATTTCAGTGATATCTTTGGTGACGTTTTTGGCGATATCTTTGGCGGCGGGCGTGGTCGCCAACGTGCGGCGCGTGGGGCTGATTTGCGTTATAACATGGATCTCACCCTGGAAGAAGCGGTGCGTGGCGTGACCAAAGAGATCCGTATTCCGACGCTGGAGGAGTGCGACGTTTGCCACGGCAGCGGGGCGAAAGCTGGCACGCAACCGCAAACCTGTCCGACCTGTCATGGTTCTGGTCAGGTACAGATGCGCCAGGGATTCTTTGCTGTACAGCAGACCTGCCCACACTGTCAGGGACGCGGTACGCTGATCAAAGATCCGTGCCATAAATGTCACGGTCATGGGCGTGTTGAAAAGAGTAAAACTCTGTCCGTTAAAATCCCGGCGGGCGTGGATACCGGCGATCGTATTCGTCTGGCAGGCGAGGGCGAAGCGGGCGAGCATGGCGCACCGGCAGGCGACTTGTACGTTCAGGTCCAGGTGAAACAACACCCTATTTTCGAGCGTGAAGGCAATAATCTTTATTGCGAAGTGCCGATCAACTTTGCGATGGCGGCGCTCGGCGGTGAAATTGAAGTGCCGACGTTAGATGGTCGCGTGATGCTGAAAGTACCGAGCGAAACACAAACGGGCAAGCTGTTCCGTATGCGCGGCAAAGGCGTGAAGTCCGTACGCGGTGGCGCGCAGGGCGATTTGCTGTGCCGTGTGGTGGTTGAAACGCCGGTCGGTCTGAGCGAAAAACAGAAGCAATTGCTAAAAGATCTTCAGGAAAGTTTTGGCGGCCCGACGGGAGAGAAAAACAGCCCGCGTTCAAAAAGCTTCTTTGACGGCGTGAAAAAATTCTTTGACGATTTGACTCGCTAATCTTTTTCCCGTTGTATTTTTCTTCAGCCCGGGTGTATATCCGGGCTTTTTTCTGCCTGTACGCGCCCAGGCTTCTGTTAAACGCATCGTATCCTCTCATTTGTTGATATTTTGTTTTTACTGATAAACAAATTGATGTTAATCAGCAGTTTTGTATACGCTTATTCTTTAAAAAAACGTGATGTGATGACATTAATGATTGCTTTTTTAGATGCTGTGAATTGATTTATCTTGAGTATTATCTATATTGCTTTTTTTAGTTTCCGGAGGCAGACAGCGAATGGGATCGAAAGGTGCCAACAAGAGCTTTGATTATAATTTAATCAAAATTCTTGACGCTGTTATTTTGTCAGGAAATGCGGCTATGGCGGCAAAAAAGTTAGGCATTACACCGGCTGCCGTTTCTCTGGCGTTAAAGCGCCTGCAGAGTTATTACCCGGAAGAACTGTTTAGCAGAGGGAAAGGCGGGCTCATCCCCACAGCTAAGGCTGTCGACATTCACCAAAATTTCAGTCAGGTGATGAAACTGGTGGATGACACATTTCTATGTAATAGCAAAAAAGATGAAGCGTTCCAGATAACGTTATTAGGCAGTGATATTGTTGAAAGCTATTATCTTTCTCAGCTCTATAACAGCGATATATTTGACCGTATTTTGATAAATCATTTCACTGTCAGAAATATGAGTCGGGAGCATATCAGCGAACTTCTGTTTACTGCGCAAGGCGATCTGTTGATTAGTGCCGAACCTTTGCTGGAGTCCGGCATAGAGAATCAAATTATTGATAGTTTTAAATCATTTGTTTGTATCTGTAGCAGTAAACACATGCTGAGTACCCTCTCACAACTGTCGCTACATCATTTTTATTCTTCGCGTCATGCGTTATATCAGCCGGGGATGGGGGCTTCAGTGATATATCATGATAGTGAATTATTTAAGGATGAGCTTTACTATACTGGCAGGCGTATTGTCGGCTATCGCAGTGATTCGCTTAACGGTTTGATGAGCATGATCGAACGAACCTCATTGATTGCATTGATGCCTTTGAAATTAGCGCTTTTTTATAAAAATCATCGTAAATATGACATTAAATTTATTCAGCCTCCGCCCGAACTGGCTTTGAAGTCAGTTCAGGTCTATGCATCCTGGAATAAAAATAGTAGAAATATATCGACGATTAATGAGATGGTAAGTATGTTACAAACGCTTTCCTCCTTCCGTCGCTAATACACCTCATTTTTACGCTTTGATTTAATATGGTTTTAAATGATGTGCTTTGATTTTTACCCTTCTGACAGGGCGCTTACACTCCTTGTGTTAATTATTCATTTATAATGATTTCGGAGTGTTAAAATGTCTATTCCCAACCATGTGTCGACAACGGAAGTTGTGCTATTGGAGCTAGAGATCTTACTCACTATTATTTCGATTGGCGCGTGGGGAGGCTTTGTCAGCTATCTTTTACGCAAAGATAAGACAGAATATAATAGTTCTCATGAAAGTATTAAATATTGCTTAACGCAGATCGTGATTTCCTGCTTCACCAGTTTCTTGTTAAGCGCGATTGCGATCGAAAAAGAATGCAGTTTCAACATTGTTCTGTTGGCGGCAGGCTTAGGCGGTGTTTTCGCGAGTCCGATCTTAAAAATTCTTGGGCGGCGGATTAAAAAAATTATCGAAGGAAATAATTCAGATTAATTATCATTCGTAGTATCAGGCTCATCCGTGAGCCTTTTACGCGTCTTTTTTCAGCCGGGTCTAGGTCACTCTATTCTTGATCCAGCCATAAATAAATTGTTCGTTATTGTGGTTTTTCTCAGCAACGTTTAAGTAGTACGTGCCCTGACTGCAATTGAGGGCTTTCACCAAAACGGCTTCCCCTTCCTGGCCTCGCCAGGCCAAATAATGTTCGAGAGCGGCAAGCGTCCGCGGGCCAATATTGCCATCCACATGAATATCCGGGTAGCGTTTACCTTCGTGATTAAAGACGTTCAACCAGCGTTGCAGCCACGCGCTGGGGTGGTAAGCGCCTATGTTGACTGCCGCATCGCACAGCTCGAAGGAGACTGGCCACGATAGCGTCGAGATGACGTCAAAACCTGGTTTTATCCAGTAATCCTCTTCGAGAATCGCGTAGGCTTCAGCGTGGGTCAGATCCCGCATATCGCCAGCATAGCCATGCGCTCGCGCCGTGGCTTCGGTAATGCCCCAATGGGTGGCGCCGCCTTTATCTTTAGGGTTAAATACGTAACCGCCTTCAAGCGCAATAATTCCATCTATAATTGGATTCATCTTCCCTTTCCTTCGCTTAGTGAATATGCAGATACATGAGAGAACCTAATGTTACTGAAAATACGGTCGTCAGGGCGGCGATGGTTTGCCGTACAATCTGTTTTTTTCTTCCCTTTGTTTCGCTATCCGTCGCGATAATGGCGATATCACTATTCACTTTGAGACCTTGCCTTGGAATGGTAATAAAAAGATCGTTAATACCAAGCGCTTTAAGGTCACGTCTGATTAAATAGAGAATCTGCGTTAGATTTGCATCATTAACATAGTGGCTTCGACTTCCCCATAACGCAGTGGTTATTTTTTGTCGCTCGATAATCTCCAGATGAGCATTCTCGATGATGAAACTGAGACATTTGGCTCTCATCGCAGTCATTTTAATAACCTGTGAATTTGAGACCGTCCTCAGTTCATATTTACCTTCATTGTAAATGCAGTTGCTATTAATGATATAAGTTTTCATAACGTCTTCCTTTAGAAATGTACATCCTGGTTGTCTGTGGTGACTATATTGTATGAGAAATGTCTTAATCCAATAAATGTCACTGGTTTTATTGTATTGTCATTGTCTATAGCGAGTGTAATCACATTATTTCATTGAAATTAAATGATATTTAATTACATGATAAATGATATTTACTATGCTCTCACCAGAACGGAGTAAGCGGGCGCTGAGAGGTGTTGTTTTCTCTTCGATAGACGGTGTTGTTAACCTCATTTTTATGATTTTTATATCATCTAAAAAGATGATGTTTTGTGATTAGCTATTTTTTATGCCTGTAACGATTATGGACCCCGCAGAACGAGCTGCGACAATTTTGAAACGTAAAAGGAAATTTGAAAATGGCTACAAGCAAACTGATTCAAGGCGATACAATTACTGAAACTACTCATGCAGCGAATGGTTTTGACCCTGCAACAAGCGATGATAAAATAAGCTATACTTCCGCTCGTGTTGCGAAACCGGTATACAATAAATATAAAAATTCCACGACTAAACCGAAGGTATTCGGTTATTACACCGACTGGTCACAGTATGACAGCCGTCTGCAAGGCAATATGTCCCAACCAGGCCGTGGTTATGATTTAACCAACGTTTCACCGACGGCTTATGACAAACTGATTTTCGGCTTTGTTGGCATCACCGGTTTCAGAAAAATTGATAAAGAAGACCGCGACGTCGTAGCAGAAGCGGCAGCACAGTGCGGCAAAGTGAAATATGAACCGACCTTCCTCGATCCGTGGGGTGATTTCCAGTCTTATATCAACCTGGGTTTTGAAACCAGCGGCTGGGATGTTGATCCGAAAACCGTGACCCAGGCTAACGCCAAAGGTATGCTGGGCGCGCTGCGTGATATGCAGGCAAAAGCGAAAGCCGCAGGTCACACGCTGGCGCTCTCCATGAGTATCGGCGGCTGGAGCATGAGTAACGGGTTCCACGAAACCGCCGCTTCTGACTCTTCTCGTAAAATCTTCGCCAAAGGCGTGGTGAAACTGTTCAAACAGTTCCCGATGTTCAGCGAAGTGGATATTGACTGGGAATACCCGAACGATGAAGGGGCGGGCAACCCGTTTGGTCCGGAAGATGGCGCTAACTACGCGCTGCTGATTGCCGAACTGCGTAAACAGCTGGATTCCGCTGGTCTGAGCAATGTGAAGATCTCTATTGCCGCTTCTGCTGTCACTACTATTTTTGACTATGCGAAAGTAAAAGATCTGATGGCTGCTGGCCTGTATGGCATCAACCTGATGACCTATGACTTCTTCGGTACGCCGTGGGCGGAAACGCTGGGCCACCACACTAACCGCAAAGCGCTGGAAGAGGGCGGCTGGGCTGTCGAAACTATCGTTGATCACCTGCTGGCGGAAGGTTTCTCCGCTGACCGTATCAACATCGGTTATGCCGGCTATACCCGTAACGCTCGTCAGGTAGAGATTGAATCCCTGTCGCCGCTGAAAGGTTCTTACAACCCAGGTTCAGGCCCTACTACCGGTTCCTTCGAATCCGGCACCAGCGAATGGTATGACGTCATTTATAGCTACCTGGATCTGGAAAACCAGAAAGGCCGTAACGGTTTCAACGTTTACACCGACCAGGTCGCTGATGCTGACTACCTGTATAGCCCGGAATCCAAACTGTTTTTATCCCTGGATACGCCGCGTACCGTCAAAGCAAAAGGCGAATATGCAGCGAAACTGGGCCTGGGCGGCGTGTTTACCTGGACTATCGATCAGGACAACGGCGTGCTGGTTAACGCCGTGCGTGAAGGTCTGGGTTATGAAATCGAATCTGAAGTTATCGATATGGAACCGTTCTACTTTGAAGGTATCAATGTAGAAAAAGATGAAGAGCAGAGCGACAGCGACGACGCGCAGAAGGTCAATCACGCGCCGAAAGCGGCGATTGAACTGCTGGTCGTAGGCGGATCTACGGTACAGCTGTCTGGCGCAGGCTCTTCTGATGAAGATAACGATGAGCTGTCCTTTAGCTGGGGCGTGCCTTCTCAAATCACTGTGGCAGACAAAACGGCTGAAATCATTGAGGTTGTGGTACCGGAAGTTAGCGAAAAAACAGCCTTCCAGTTCACCCTGTTTGTACGCGACTGCTACAACGAACCGTCCTCTCAGCAGCGCTTTGTTCTGACGGCTGTGCCTGCGCTATCTCAGGTTCAACCGGAACCGGAAGAGGAAGAAGAGATTATCGTTCCTGTACCGGACGAGGAAGAGGATACCACGCCGGCTGAGGATGATACGTCAGCAGATGACAAAACGTCACCTTACGCGCAGTGGGATGCTTCTACTGTTTATGGCGCAAACTGGGGTTCTTTCGAAATCGTTAGCTGGAAAGGCCATAACTATCAGGTGAAATGGTGGTCTATGGGCGACCAGCCTGACCTGAACTGCGGTGTCGGCGGTGCATGGACCGATCTTGGCGCTTACTAATACACGGCATTAAGCACGATGTATTGGGCTTCATGATTCAAGCCCCGGTTTACCGGGGCTTTTCTCCACCAGGGACAGAGGAAGAGCAGACCATGACCATTTCCATCCATGCCAGCGCATTTGACGTCAACAGCTGGTATCAAAAAATCACCTTAACCTTCATCAATGAGAGCGGTAATCCGGTCGATATGAACCATGCCGCAATATCATTCACGGCTTCCGGGCACATCGATCCATGGGGAAATAGCGGCGGTACGCTCAAAGGGAACCTGCCGCTTACGCTGAATGATAGTTCGTATGGCACGCTGGAAACTAACAACATCATCATTAATAACAGCGATGCATTACTTCTTCAGCCGGGCGAACGCGGGACGCTCTCTTTCAGCCTCGCGGCGACGCAGGTGCCGGTAAAAATGTCCGCCATCACCTTGACGCTGGCGTCATCGTCATCCGAAGACGCAGAGTCTGAAACCCCATCCGATCAGGAGACGCCAGCGATACCCGCCGCAGACGAACAACCCGCCGAACCCGATGTGCCGGAAAAGGACAATGACCTTCAGGAACGCGGCCTTACGCTTAACGTTAGCGAGTTGAATACCGCGAGTTGGTATCAACGCGTCACCTTTACGCTGACCAACCTCTACGCTCAGGCGGTAGATCTCAATCAGCTTCAACTGAATTTTACGGCCAGCGCGCACCCCGATCCCTACAGTCCGTTTCAGGGAACAATGCTGGGGAATCAGGCCGTGACGCTGGCCAGCGATGGGGGATGGCCCATCGAGAAGAATACCATCACCATTAATCATGACGGCGCGCTGATGCTGGCGGCGGGGGATACCGTCGAATTACAGTGCTATCTGGCCGCCACGCAGATGCCAGTTGCCATCAGCGATTTGAGCGCGACGTTGGCCCATGACCCTGCCCGTCAGGGAAAAATTTGCGTTCATTTTCCTGCCATGACGCAGACCGTGGCGCTCAAACCGGCGATTGAGCTGCTGTTTCCTGCCGGCGAAACCCGGCGCTTTGTCGGTGAGTGGGGAGAGGTTCTGACAATAAGCGATCTTAGCGCAGGAACGTATCGGCTTACCGTACCGGCACTGGCGAATGATGAGATGCAAATCGCGCCAGTCGAGTCCTCTTTTACCGTTACGCTGCAATCCGGCGATGCCGCCGCGCAGGTCCAGGTATCCTGTCTGCCGATTGTCCGTTATGCCAGCGCGCGTCTGATGATTGACGCCCCTGCGCTTGGTAATGCGAAATTGACCGTTGATATCGCTGATACTACGCAAGCGGATGAGCGTACCGTCACGCTGATCGCCAACCAACCGCAGTTAATCACCCGGCTACTGGCGGGGCATCATTATACGGTCAATCTGCAGCCTGCGATGATTAATAACCGCTTTATATCGGCCCCCATACAGCTTACGGGTTTTATCCCTGCTGCGGCGCAGGTTGCCGAGGTTGCTGTCGCTTACCAACAGTCAGCGCTCGACACGGCGAGTTTCGTGACGGTGGATGCCACTCTACTGGGCCTGCCCGATGGCGTCGCGCCGCAGCGTTATCTGTTCAGCAGCGGTAAATATCAGTACTCATTAATGCTGGAGAGCGGCAGCGATCGGCAGACGTTGGCATTACGCTTTGCGCCCGGGCTGTATGATGTTCAGACGGACGATATTTTCATCGACAGTGTGCCGTGGCGTTGTGAACAGGCCGGGCCGCTACGGTTGTTGCAAAAGGTCAACCATGTGGCGCTGGAGTTTCTGCCCGGCGTGACGCTACAGGTAAAAGGTTGGCCTGATTACCTTGCTCATGGCGGCGTGACGGTTAACGCGCCAGAGACGGTTTCTCTTTATCGCGATATACCGTTTAGCGCGTTGTTTAAATACGATGGTTTTGACGGCGGCGGCGATCCGGTTCCGGCCGCGGAGGTTGACGTGAACGGGGATGGTTTTCTGGATTACGCGACGTTACCGATCCATAAAACCGTTGCGCTGGTGCGCCAGATAGAAAAAGAAGCCGGGCGTAGCGTCATGCCGGTAATGGTCATTTATACCGCGAATGCCAGCGGCGGTAGCGCGCTGGCGGATTTACAGGATGCGCAAAAGCTACGTAACCATTTTGGTAACTTTATTACCCAGTGTCTGGCGGCGCAGTCATACAAAGATGAGACGCATCCTGTCCCGGCCACCTTTGTGCTTAACCCGGATTTTCTCGGGGCGCTACAGCAAGGACCGTATGGCTATACCGTAGTACGGCAAAAAAACAGTGTGCCGGTGAATGCCCAACTGGCGGCGGCGATACAAGCATTACCGGCGATGGCTGGCTTTATCGCGCCTTCGTTGCCGACGTTTAGCGACGATCTCTACGGCTATATTCAGGCGGTGAACTATCTTGTTCGTCAGTTTGCCCCGGATGTGGCTTTTGGCTGGCAGACGAATGTCTGGGCGACAGGAACGGCGGACTGGGTGCTGCGCGATACCGCTGATCCGGTAGCTGAAGGGCAGGCGATCGCCGGATTTATTCATGAACTGGGCGTTTATAGCGGAGAATATGCGCCGGACTTTATTGCGTTTGATAAATTTGAGCGTGACTGTTTCAGTCCTGATGCGCTTGCCCACTATGGCTGGAATGCGACATGCTGGCTTAATTACCTGGCGATGGTCAAACAGGTGACGAAAGCGCTGCTGACGCCAGCCATGCTGTGGCAAATCCCAGGCGGCCATATGCCTACAGTAGAAGAGGGCGTCAGTAAAATCAGCGCTGCGCACTTTGCATCCGGCGGAACCTTTTTTATGGGTGACGCCCGCATTGGCAGCGATCCTGACACGCTCTCTTTGCAGCTACTCAATACGGCCTTAAATAGCGCGACTTACGGCGTCCCGACCGTCGGCGACTTTTTACGTAAAGATAAAGGGTATGACTGGGGCCAGATGCAGGCGCTGAACCTACCGGACTTTAACGTCTTTTCGATCTTATGGGGCGGTGGTTCTACTATCAGTATTACGACAATCCATTCTAACGGTGAAGACGGCGGCTGGCTGGCGGATAAAATGGTAGAGTATTATGCTGCTCCACGCTATTTCAGATAATATCACTGCTTATTTGCATTAATCTGGACTATTAGTTTGAGATTCGAAGGCGCGTGCTTTCGAATCTCTTTTTCTGCGCCCCTTGACCTCTCATTCTTTATGCGTAATTCGTTATTAATTTTCTGTAATCATTTTGTATTAAGAATTGTCTTAATCTTAAAAATATTGCGTATTAGTGCCTTGTGAATACAGAAATACTGCATAGCGATGTTATTTATTATTAATTTAAGTACTTTTTGAGAGGTTATACTGTGACGCTACATTGAGTAGACAACCGTTAATGAAAAAAATGATGAACGACGCTTTTGCTAAAGATAATAATGAGAATTCATTACACTCTTTTCTTTTTTCTCAGCAGGCTAAACCTCACGCGGCGATTGATGCCTTATTTTCGGCCTTGTTGCCATTTGGTCAACCGTTTACGCTGGGTATCGGCGATGAGTTTTATTTACAGGCAAACGATGAACACTACATTGTATTACTGGAGTCAGGCGTTGTTTCTTTCTGTCATAATGACAAACGACTCCATATATCTTCATCGTTTGCGCCATCGGTCGTGGGTATGGTTGACAGCTATGGCGCTACCTATAATGTCCCCGCACGACCGGAACACTTTTTGCTCGCAGAAACGGTTTGTACCGGTAGATTTGTTCGCCTGCCGGATTTTATAAAAATCGCCGATGAATGCGATTTATGGCACGACGTGGCCCGTTGTCTGGCTTACCGTCTGATGGTGATGAGCGCGCGCGATCGTGAATTAGTCGGCGTCGATTCTTATCTGAAAGTTCGGGCGCTGCTGACTGAAATCTGGGCTTATCCACAGGCCTACCGGGAAAGCATTATCGTGTTGAATTTTATTCAACGGCGTACCGGGATATCGCGCAGTCGGACTATGAAGATTCTGTCTGAACTAAAAAAAGGCGGGTATATCCATATTGATAATGGGCGGCTGACGGCGCTCGGAAAACTGCCAGTGGCGTATTAATGCGCTATCCGCAACGATATATTTACATATCTCGACTGAATTTGCCTGTTATCGTTAATAAAATGTTTTATTGAAGGTTGTTATGAAGGCTATTTTAAAAAAGTCAATACAGCTAAAGGAGATAGGCCGAACGGCTGGTGTAAAGTTAATATAAAACAAGAGGTTATGTCTGGTCCTATAAAACCAAATGTCGATGATTGCAACTTGCCGTTGGCTTGCTAATAATTAATAACATCGTTATCTCATTATAACGTAAAGATTAACTCACGACGTTGAGTGGCTGTTTTATTGCCTCTGACATTTATATCAGAACAAGAAGACACTTTTTTTCGCATAAGAAAAAGTCGTGATATTGCTGTGAAGAAATATCAGCAGCCGTTTCGTTAAAAAATCTGATTACCCTCATTTTTATATTTAAAAGGAGCTTGAATGAAAAAGCCTGTACTAGCATTAATGGTCTCTGCAATTGCCTTTGGCGGAATGTTGTCCACCGCGCAAGCGGATACTACAACCGTCACTGGCGGTACGGTAAATTTTGTCGGACAGGTCGTTGACGCCGCCTGTTCTGTTTCCGCTGACTCTGTCGATCAGACCGTGACATTAGGCCAGGTTCGCGCCAGTAAATTAACCGAGGCCGGTATGGTGGCGAATCAAAAAGAAGATTTCACCATTAAACTGGAAGACTGCGATACTCAGACCAGCCAGAATGCGGCGGTGATTTTTAATGGCCAACAGGACGCAAACCAGCCGGGGTCGCTGGCGAATACCGCTGGGGCAGGTTCGGCGACGAATGTGGCATTACAACTTTATGGACCAGATGGCCAGGCGCTGAATATCGGTGAATCGTCCAGTACTGTTACCTTGAACGATGGCGAAAACGTTATTCCGCTTAGCGTGGATTATATCGCTACCGGTACGGCGACTGCCGGTAATGTTACCGCGACGGCGACATTTAGCATGGTTTATTCCTGATTCCTTATCGGGATTTTTTTCTCGTCTGTTGGGAGGCGAGAAAGGGGCGTTACGCGCGTCACTGCGCGTAACAAACCGACGGCATCAGGATATTACGCAGATGAAAAAAAACGTACCGATTTTCCTTCGATTATTGCTACTGCTGTCGGCGGCCGGCCTGTCGTTTGCCGCGCAGGCGGGAGGCATTGCGCTGGGCGCGACCAGGGTGATTTATCCGCAGGGAAGTAAGCAAACCTCCTTGCCGATTATTAATTCTTCTGCCAGCAATGTTTTTTTAATTCAGTCATGGGTCGCCAATGCCGATGGTTCACGCTCGACGGATTTTATCATTACGCCGCCTCTCTTTGTGATCCAGCCTAAAAAAGAAAATATATTACGTATTATGTATGTCGGGCCGTCATTACCGACCGATCGCGAAAGCGTATTTTATTTAAACAGTAAAGCGATACCCTCTGTCGATAAAAATAAATTGACCGGCAACTCCCTGCAAATTGCGACGCAAAGCGTGATTAAGCTATTTATCCGCCCGAAAAATCTGGCGGAGGCGCCAGCTCATGCCCCGTCGACGCTTCGCTGCCGTAACGAGCGCGGCCAGCTAACGATTACTAATCCTTCGCCGTACTACGTTTCGATGGTTGAACTGTATAGCGCGGGGAAAAAACTGCCGAATACTATGGTACCGCCGAAAGGCGCGATCACTCTCCCGGCGACGCCCGGCCAGGTATCTTTGCGCACGGTAAACGATTTTGGCGCAACGACGCCAGCACGCGTTTGTCCAGCTTCATGATGTTATGCGTAATCAGCTTTTCATGACGCGATATTACTCCAGCGTAACTAAACCCGTATTAACCCCGCTGGCGTTGGCTATCGCACTGGCGCCTGCGCCGGGGTGGGCGGAAAACTATTTCAACCCGGCATTTCTGTCTGACGACCCGTCTGCGGTGGCCGACCTATCGACCTTTTCCCGTAATGCCCAGGCGGCGGGGATGTATCGCGTTGACGTTTACCTGAACAATACGTTTCTCGCAACCAGAGACATTGCCTTCCAGGCGGTGAAAACGACGGGAAAAAGCGCGCCCACCGATGACAGCGGATTACGCGCCTGCCTGACGCCTGAAATGCTTAAAAATATGGGGGTAAACACCGGGGCGTTTCCACTGTTGGCGAAGGCGGCGGCGGGAAGTTGCCCGGATCTCGCCAGTGCGATACCGGCCGCCCGGACCCGCTTTGATTTTGCGCAGCAACGTCTCGACATTAGCATCCCGCAGGCGGCGATGGTTGCCAGCGCCAGAGGCTATATCCCACCGAAATACTGGGATGAAGGTATTAATGCGTTGCTATTGAATTACACCTTTACCGGCGCGAATAGTCAGGATCGGAGCCCAGGCGGCAGTGCGGAGAACAGCTATTTTCTTGGATTGAATAGCGGCCTTAATCTGGGGGCCTGGCGGTTACGCGACTACTCCACATGGAACGCGAATAGCGGCGATCAGAATAGCGACAGCGACTGGCAGCACATCAGTACTTATCTGGAACGTGATGTGGTCTTTTTGCAGGGAGAACTGACGGCAGGCGATAGTTATACCCCCTCCGCATTATTCGACAGCCTTCCTTTTCGCGGGCTACAACTGGCGTCTGACGACAATATGTTGCCAGACAGCATGAAGGGCTTCGCACCGACCATTCACGGCATTGCCAGAAGCAACGCGCAAGTGACCATTCGGCAAAACGGCTACATCATTAATCAGCGCTATGTGCCGCCCGGGGCATTTACTATTAATGATCTCTATCCCACCGCCGCCAGCGGCGATTTGACTGTGGAAGTCAAAGAGTCCGACGGTTCTATTAATCGCTATAACGTGCCCTATTCCGCCGTGCCGATTCTACAACGAGAAGGGCGGTTGAAGTATGCGGCGACGGTGGCGGAGTATCGCAGCGATAGTAGTCAAAAAGAGAAGGTGAAATTCAGTCAGGCGACCTTGATATGGGGGTTACCGCATGGTTTTACGCTGTATGGCGGAACACAACTTTCCAGTCATTATCACGCGCTGGCGATCGGCAGCGGCGCAAATCTGGGCGACTGGGGCGCGGTGTCGCTGGATGTCACCCAGGCTACCAGTACGCTGGCGGATAATAACACCTACCAGGGGCAATCGCTGCGTTTCCTGTATGCCAAATCGCTTGCACAGTCAGGAACCAATTTACAGCTTATGGGCTATCGCTATTCAACCTCGGGCTTTTACACGCTGGATGATACCACGTGGAAACGGATGAGCGGCTATGACGATGACAGTCGGACTGACAGCGATAAAAGCAGGCCGGAATGGGCGGATTATTACAATCTTTATTATACCAGGAGGGGGAAAGTACAACTCGATATCAATCAACAGCTAGGCGGGTTGGGATCGCTTTTTATTACCGGCAGTCAGCAAAGTTACTGGCACACTGATGAAAAGGATTCTTTGTTGCAGGTGGGATACAGCGATACGCTGGCGGGGATTGCATGGAGCGTTTCTTACAACAATAACAAATCCGCAGGCGATGCGGAGCGCGATCAAATTTTCGCGCTGAATATCTCGGTGCCGCTAAGTCAATGGCTGCAACACGATGATGAGGTCACGCGCCATCACAATGTTTACGCTACCTTTAGCACCAGTACGGACAAAGAGCATAACGTTACGCAGAATGCGGGCCTTAGCGGCACACTGCTGGACGAAAACAATCTTAGTTACAACATACAGCAAGGCTATCAGAATCACGGTATTGGCGAAAGCGGCGCCGCCAGCCTGGAATACGATGGCGCAAAAGGCAACGCCAATATTGGCTATAACGTTAGCGATAACGGCGATTACCAGCAGGTGAACTATGGCCTGAGCGGCGGCCTGGTGGCGCACGCGCATGGAGTGACGCTAAGCCAGCCGTTAGGCAATACCAATATTTTGATTGCCGCGCCGGGCGCAGCCAATGTCGGCGTTGTCGACCAGCCGGGTATTCATACGGACGCGCGTGGCTATGCGGTGGTGCCGTATGCGACAACATATCGCCAAAACCGTATGGCGCTGGACGTTAACGCCATGGCGGATGATGTCGATATTGATGACGCGGTGACTCGCGTTGTGCCGACCGAAGGCGCGCTGGTTCTGGCCCGCTTTAAAGCGCGAGTCGGCGCGCGTGCCCTGGTAACGCTGAATCATAACGGTAAGCCTGTACCCTTTGGCGCAACGGTGACGGTGAATGATCGCCATGCGGAGGCGATTGTTGACGAGGCCGGGGAAGTCTATCTTTCCGGGTTGTCAGCGCAAGGCGTTCTGCACGTTCGCTGGGGGAACCTGCCGGATCAACAGTGCGTCGCATCCTATCATCTCTCTTCCTCCCGTCAGATTCTGAGTCGACAACATGCGGAGTGTCATTAAATGAAAATACCTCTTTTATTTGCTCTGCTGGCGGGAAGTGTCGTATCGCAGTACGCCTTCGCAGACGTGTGTAAAAACGTTAACGGTGTACCTTCCAGTATTAATTACGATTTAACGACCACTCTGACGGCAGAACAAAACCAGGTGGGAAAGACGGTTCAACTGGAAAAAAGCCAGGAAGTTAATGTACAGGCGGTGTGTCCCGCCGGCGCGGCGACCTATAGCCAGACTTATCGCTCCTATGTGTCGCCATATCCGGTCGTAGAAACGAGCGGTAACTGGAAATATTTAAAGCTGGACCCGGACTACCTTGAAGGCGGAATGCGAATTGAGGATTCTTCGGCGGGCGATATCTATCCGCCAATGAACAATGTCCTGATGGGATATGATGAAAATGTGAAAGCGGGTCAACCGTTTTACGTTCGTGACTCAAATCTGGAGTTTCAGCTCAAAATTGTTAAACCGTTCGTCGGCACGGTGAATATTAGTCCTAAGACTATGTTCAATGTTTATGTCATGACCGCCGCAGGCGATCCGCTGACAGATGTCGTATACAGCATTCTTTATAGTGGAACGGTGACCGTACCGCAAAGCTGTGAAATCAACGCCGGACAAACGATTCTGGTGAATTTCGGTGCATTATACAGCGGCAATTTCAACCATGCAGGCCAAAAGCCGGAGGGGGTACGAGCGAAAAAATTCAGCGTACCGGTAAAGTGCAGCGGCCTGGATTCGCAGGTCAATTTAACGATGCGTCTTATCGCTACGCCGGATAGCCACGTTCCCCAGGCTATCGCTTCGGATAATGCGGATGTCGGCGTAGTGGTCGAAACCGATGAAGGAAACGCGCTTATCCCCAATGATGCACAGAGCGTCGCGCCTTTTATCACCGATAGCGCCGGACGCGCTAACATCACACTGCAAGCCTACCCGGTAAGTACAACAGGCGAAACGCCAGCGGAAGGGGCGTTTACCGCACTGGCCAGCCTGCGAGTGGACTTTGACTAAATGAACAGATCACACTGCGCTCTTTTTGCCATGGGACTGATGCTGTGTCCACAAATCAATGCCAGCGCTGACGACCTCGCTTATAACCTCGAATTTACCGGCACTATTGTGGCGCAAACCTGCGACATAGATATTTCCAGTCTCAGTCAAAGTATTGATTTAGGGCAGTTTGCAGTTGGCGATTTTCCTTCGACAGGAACAACGACAAAATTTAAGCCCTTTAATATCAACCTCAAAAATTGTTCCCGAGGAATTGCCGGGGCGAAGATCTGGTTTACCGGCGAACCCGATCCGGACAATCCCGCGCTACTGGCGATAACCGATACCGGAATGGGAAGCGGAAACATGTTAGCAAGCGGGGTTGGGGTGGAAATTCTGAATGATGATCAGGATACCATCAGTATCAATAATGCCGACTCGGTGGTCTATCCGTTGAAAGCCGGACGCAACACGCTGTCTTTTTATATTCGCTATAAATCGACCCGGCCGACGGTCACGTCCGGGAACGCGACGGCGGTCATGTATTTCGATATGCAGTATGAATGAGGAGCCATCGTAATTATGCGTAACGATATCCTGTACGGCATCGGGATGCTGCTGGCGGCATCCGGCGTCCAGGCGCACGATGGCCGGGTCTATGTCTCCGGAACCATCACGGACAATACGTGTTCGCTCTCTCCCGGCTCGGAAAATATTAACGTGGCGATGGGCGCGGTTTCTCAACGGCAGTTTTATCGCGCAGGCGACGGTTCCGCATGGCAACCTTTTGCTATCGATTTACAGAACTGCGGCAGCACTGCCAGCGGCGTAACGGTCAGTTTTAGCGGTGCGGCGGACAGTCGTAATACGGATTTATTGGCGCTTACCGCAGGGGAAAGCGACGCTTCGGGCATTGGGATTGCGCTTTATGATCAAAATAAAACCTTAATCCCACTGGGGCAGGAGAGTGATGTGGTGACGCTCAGTCCGGGCCAGGCGTCGGCGCATCTGCAATTTTACGCGCGTTATCTTGCTGATGGCGGCGCGGTAACGCCCGGGGACGCCAATGCCTCCGCAACCTTCATTCTTGCCTATGAATAAGTTCTTTTTACGCTGCGCGATATATTGGTGCTTGCTTCCCATATCATGGGCGCAGGCTGGCGTGGTAATTGGCGGTACTCGCTTTATCTATCATGCGGGCGCCCCGGCATTAAGCGTACCGGTAAGTAACCATTCAGAAGCGTCCTGGTTAATTGATACGCATATTTTACCTGGTGGCCGCTGGCCTGGAACCAAAAACGAAGGGAATATCACGCCCTTCGTGGTCACGCCGCCATTATTTATGCTTTCAGCGCGCCAGGAAAACTCAATGCGGGTGGTTTATACCGGCGGACCGCTACCCGCCGACAGGGAAAGTCTGTTTACCTTGAGTATCGCCGCCATTCCCTCCGGTAAACCGGAGGCGAACCGTGTACAAATGGCGTTTCGTTCGGCTTTAAAATTGCTCTATCGCCCTGAGGGACTCGCCGGCAATCCGCAGCAGGCCTACCGGCATCTGATCTGGTCGCTTACCCCCGATGGCGCGACGGTACGCAATCCGACACCCTATTACGTTACGCTCTTTTTATTACGCGCTAACGAGCGCGCCCATGACAACGCCGGGGTCGTGGCTCCCTTTGCAACGCGTCAAACGGACTGGTGCCGGCACACGGTTCGCTGCACTGTGCGCTGGCAAAGTATTAATGACTATGGGCGGGTAATGCCAGCGCAAACCGTGGATCTGACGCGTATTCATTAACCTTTTTTTCAGGCGCCTTCCGATAGCGGGAGGCTTTCCGATCTTATCGAACGAGACTTTTATTATGTATTATCACGCGTTAAAACTTTCCCGACTGGCGATGTTGACGTTGGCAGGCGTTGCCGTATCCGCCTCGGCAATCGCCGCCGATTCTGCCCCGACGTCGCAAATTGGCCCGACGGCGGAAGCCTACATCGTCAGTCATCCGGATAAAGTGGGAGAGGTGGTGGCAACGTATTTGGCCGAACATCCGGAATTTTTGGTCGCCGCCAGCGAGACGTTGCATCAGCGTCAGCAGATTGCGCAACAACAGGCGTATGTTCAACTGGCATTACAGTATCGTGCTGAGTTGCTCAGTAGCAGCAGTCCTTCCGTTGGACCAAACGAGGCAAAAGCAGCGGTGGTGATGTTCTTTGATTACCAGTGCTCGTGGTGCAGCAAAATGGCGCCTGTGGTCGAAAACCTGATTAAGGCGAACCCGGATACCCGGTTTATTTTCAAAGAGTTTCCTATTTTTTCCTCCCGCTGGCCAGTATCCGGACTGGCGGCCAGAGCCGGCGAACAGGTATGGCTTACACAGGGCGGGGCGAAATATCTCGACTGGCATAATGCGCTTTATGCCACAGGGAAGGTGGAAGGCGCGTTAACGGAACACGATGTCTACACCCTGGCGCAACATTATCTAACGCCGACGCAGTTGGCCGCCGTAAAAGAAGCGCAAAGCAGCGGTGCAGTACATGATGCGCTCCTCACTAACCAGGCACTGGCGCAGCATATGGACTTTAGCGGCACGCCTGCTTTTGTCGTCATGCCTCAGACGCAAAACGGTGATGTAAAACGGGTGACCGTGATCCCGGGAAGCACGACTCAGGATATGTTGCAAATGGCGATTCAGAAAGCGAAGGGGTGATATTCGCTCAGAGGAGAACGCACAGGAGTGAAAGTAAAATGAAGTCTATGCGTTGCGTCATACCGGTGATTTTACTTTCCTTTATCGTTCATGAAGGGACAGCGAAACCGACCGCTCAGATTCATTTTATGGGATCGGTTGTTGAGGCAGGCTGCTGGAATGACGTGGGAACCTTAGAAATTCAATGCCATAATAAAGAGGGAGTTGAACGTTATATTATTGTCGAGAATATTATCACGCCGATATCGTCTCCTCATGCAACGGTAAAACGAGATTATTTGGATGAAGATAAGCAATTAACAGTGCTACGCATTGTCTATGACTGAACCGCGTAGCAGACCGCAGATAGTGTCCCGTCAGTGTCGTGTGAGGATATTATGAAAAATGTTCTCACCTTCCCGGGACACGGTCTATAGACTTTATCTTCAGATAAATGGCGCTAAAAAGAAAAGTACGATCAATAAAAAAAGAGTGGGAATACCAATAGATATAATTTTATTACATCGGTGAGTATGATGTTGAATAGCTTGTGGCGGTATGTCAGCAGCGTCAATGATAAATCTTTCATCGATTTTTATCCCCTGCCTGGGGAGCGTAACGAACAGTTCGAAAAGCCCGATTTGTTGTAAATCTCGTCGCAGCAGATAAAGAAGTTGCGTCAAATTAGCATCGCTAACAAATTGACTTCGCTCTCCCCAAACTGCGTGTGAAATCATCTCCCGCGTAATCAGCTTCTTGTAGGCATTTTCAAAAAGATAGCTTAAACAACGCGCACGCATTAGCGTCACCTTTAGCACTTTTTTATCATGTAATGATATTATTTCTCTTAATGACTCATTATAAATAAATTCGTTATTAATAGTATATTGTCTCATGAATTCACTCCGTTTTGATATTCATAAGGTAAGTTTCACACTGTCAGTGTGTTCACTGGCGGTAAAGTACTCCTTACATCAGTACGGATAAGCGTAGAGAACCGCAAAGAAATAAGAGAATCATTTGTGATTAAACAGGATAATATTATGCTTTTTTACTTTTTTATAAAGTGTGCCAGATGTTTTTGATGTTTTTTATAAAATAGCATCATGTGTTTTTATTTCACACAGGCTGAAATGATATCAATAAAATTATAATTTAATAACAAACAGGTAGAGGAAATGATTTACTTATTGAAATAAGTGTGGTGCAAGGTTAATCTGCGCCTTAAATGATGGTGCCAGATTATACCAGCCAGGATAACCTATATGCGGCCAATAAAAAATGCAAAAAAAATTGACTACAATCTGATCAAAGTGTTCGATACGGTTATTACTGAAGGAAATGCAACCAGGGCGGCGAGGAAACTGGATGTCACGCCTGCGGCGATCTCTCAGGCTCTTCTTCGTTTACAAAATCTTTATGGCGAAGAGTTATTTATCAGAACCCGCAAAGGATTAGTTCCGTCCAGCAAAGGTAAATCGCTTCACCAGGTATTTCGCCAGGCAATTGAATCTATAGAAAGCACACTGTGCGATAAAACAGATGCTCAGGATAGTAATGAACTCATTGTTCTGGGAAGTGATATCACTGAAAATTACTATTTTCCGGCATTGCTGGATACTGTGTTGATGAATCGATATATTATTAAACACTATGCGATTAAAAAAACAGGGGAATACTCGCCAGCCTCCATGCTGACGCATGGCTATGCGGATGTCATCATGGGAATTCTGGAAATTAAGAATGAGATGATCGAAAGTTATCTTATTGATAATTTATCTGATTTTGTTTGTGTTTGTGGTGAAAAAAGTCCATTGGTTGGGCTTGAAAAAATGTCTTTATATAATTTTTATGCTGCCAGACATGCTGTTTATCATTCAGATATGTTCTCTTCCTTCACCACTGATAGCATTGATTTATTCAAGAGCAGTACGCCTTATGCGGGGCGCAGGGAAATAGGTTATTATAGTGATTCACTATTTGGAGTTATCGGTGTTGTTGAAAAAAGCGATATGGTTGCGATTTTGCCAGGAAAGATTGCTACTTATTTTAGAGATGTGCGGCGTTATAATATAAAAATACTACGTATGCCTGATGAAATAATTTTTCGTACATTACCCGTTTATGCTTATCTGGCTACAAACAGCACCCATTATAAAAATGCCAAAAAACTGATATCAACATTTCAGTCGACCTTTCTTTTTAGCCAGGAAAAGCAGCCTGACGCTTTGGTTGAAGGAAGCACATCCTTATGCGATTTGTCGGTTTAATATCAAATTATTGTATTAAATAAATAACCGTTATGACCATGGTCAGTAAAGCAAAAAATAATGCTATATATTTATACTCTTCTTTTTTTAAAGAAGAGGGGAGGTTTTTCTTTTCATTGCTGATAATAATGTTAGCATCTACTTTAATACCAGTTCGAGGCACCGTGGAAAAAAACTGGCTCAGGCCAAAGCCTTTAAGATCGCGCCGCAGTAGATATAAAATCTGGGTCAGGTTGGCGTCGCTGATAAATTGACTTCTTTCCCCCCAAAGTTCATTAGTGAGTTGTTTTTTATAAATGATCTCTTGTTGTGCATGATTCAGCATATATTCCAGACACTTTATGCGCATTGCGGCAATTTTTATCATCTTTCCCGTTTTTATGTTTTTTAGCTCATTGGTCTTATCATTGTAAGTGTGCGTGCTGTTAATTAAATAAATAGTCATGATGTTATTTAATGGGTTTAATTGGGGTGGCGATAATAATATGCATATTAAATTTATGGATCAACTGGCGTGATTGTAATAGCGTCTTTTTTCCAGAGAAAATCGTATCGTGTCACAAAAATGATGGTTTTTTAGAAAAACTAAAATTTTATTTTTAGTCGCTCTAAAAATAAAATGATAGTAGTGTTAATTTTTATCAGTAGATTGATATGCTTTGATTGATTTATTGTTGATATAAAATAATTTGAATTATGGCGCAAGGCCTATGCCAACCATAAAAAAGGTATAGGCTATTAGTCACAATGCATTAATGCTACATAATTGTTATGCTTTTATAGTAGCGCCAGGGAAATAAAATCTTCGGATGATAAAGAATAGTTTTAGTCTGGGCGTTATTTTATGGATGTTTTATTTTAAATTATTAAACCGATTTCTCTTGTTGACGTAGGGTTATTTGCTAAGCAACGGGCTGGCTTGTTGCGGCCGCTCGTTGTCTATATCTGAATTAATAAGGAGAAACGTATGAATAAGAAAAGTTCGTCAATGGTTAACATGCCCGCACCGCGTGAGCCGATTAACCAGAAAATCGATACCAATAACGCATTGGTGTTAAATCATAACGCCATATATGAACAACGATTAGCGGAGATCACGCAATCTAATACCTGTGACAAGGCCATTGTCACCGTAAATCCCTACGGGACCGCCCCGTTGAGTCTCTATCTGGGGGTTTGGATGGATGAAGCTGCCGCGCTTGAGATCAATGTTGTTGATAGCGAAGCGACGACAGAGGAAGTGCGTTATCAATATGATGTACATCCGGGCGCTAACCTTATTCCTGTGTGTGGGATGGTATCCGCGGTGAATAATCAGATTACCCTACGCCTTGCCTCGCAAATTGTCGGGCAATATACAGTAATGACAGACGCATTACCGCCCACGGATTCGGCTAACGTGAGCCTCGGTTTCCCTATTATTAGCGTCTCCTGTCCTGCGCAGCAGGCCTCGCTGATGGAGGAAGGACTTTATTTCTCCACTTATTTTGATCGGTATAATCTGGCTTTTGATCATAACGGGATTGTCCGGTGGTATGTAAGTCAGGAAATCCCTTCTTATAATTTTGTCAGAATGGATAACGGCCATTTCCTGGCGACGTCACAGGGAATAAACCATTGCCTGAATATGTATGAATTTGACATTATGGGACGGGTTTATACTGTTTATCTTCTCGACAATGAGTTCCATCACTCCATTCTTCCCATTGAGAACAATCTGGCGATTGCGCCTTCAGAATATAGCAATGGACGGCCAGACGGTTACTCAACCGGGAAAGATGGCGTTTCTATTATTAACTTATCTACCGGACTTGAAGTCGCCTATTACGATATGCTGTATGTGATGGATTATTCCAGATCGCCGCGTCCTTCCGGAAGCGCGCCAGGTCAGGATGTATCAATGGATGACTGGCTGCATATCAACCAAAGCTATATTAATGAACCCAACAATTTGCTGATCTGTTCCGGTCGACATCAGAGCGCGATTTTTGGCGTAAATGTGGATTCCGGCGAACTGCGCTTTATTATGGCGAACCATGAGGATTGGTCTGACGAATTCAAGCAATACTTATTAACCCCTGTCGATGATGATGGTGTCCCGCTGTACGATCTTACCTCGCCGGGAGGGATTGATGCGGCAGATAAGAATTTCTGGACCTGGGGGCAGCATAACATTGTTGAAATTCCAAACGATGAGCCTGGTATCCTGGAGTTTATGGTCTTTGATAATGGTAACTATCGTTCACGCGAAGATGCGAAAAGTCTGTTGCCGCTCGATAACTTCAGCCGGGTGGTGCAGTTTAAAATAAACCTAAACACGATGACCGTAACGCGTCCGTATGAATATGGTAAAACGGAAGTCGGGAACCGGGGCTATAGCAGTTTTGTGAGCGCTAAGCATTTATTGACTAATGGTCACCTGGTTATTCACTTCGGCGCGACGACGGTTGATGAGTTTGAACATACCATTACCGCGCAACCAGGTTCCAGCGATCTTGTCGATCCGGATGAAGGGCAACAGGCGTTAGGCCGACTGGTATTACAAGAAATCAATAAAGAGACGAAAGAGGTTTTATTCGAAGCGATGGTGACGTCGGGCTATTTCAAGAACGAAGAGACGAATGGCACGAATTATCGTTATGATATTTCTGCATTTCGGGTATACAAAATGCCGCTGTTTGCATAACTAAGTATGTTATGCGGCCGGTTATCGACCGCATAACATTATGGCTTATTTGCTAATATCATCCACGCGCATGGTGTGGTCAGGTTGAATATTGTTAACCTGCTTCATATAGTTAACCAACGCTGGTGCGGTTTGTATCCCTATATATTTGATATTTTTACCTTTAGTGAAGGTAAATCCGCCACCACCTTTACCGATAAAGGAATCCAGCGCGACGGTATAGAGTTTATTGTCTTCTACCGGTTTGCCTTTGATATCAAATTCAACAATACGCTGGCCCAGCGGTTTGGTGCTGTCATATTTAAACTGGACGGTTTTAGATACGTGCAGCATACCGTTTTTCAGATCGGCAGCGTGTGACATGATGGATTTCAGGTCCTTACCGCTGATTTCCATGCTCATGACATCGTTGGTGAACGGATACATACTCAGCACATCACCATAGGTGATATTACCTTTAGGCAATTCGGTACGGATGCCGCCAGCATTATAGAAGGATGCGTCGGCGCCAGGAACGGTAGCCATCAGGGCATCGGTGATTAAGTTGCCGGTTGGCGCGGATTCACCGTAAGAACGGGTCAGCACTTCCGGAGAGTGCGCGACCACCTCATCGGTAATTTTCTTAACCTTGTTATCCCATTCGTCAATTTTGGCCTGCGTGACCGGATCTGGCTTATAAGTATCCGCATACATGGTGATCAACTTACCATTGTAGCTGTCCACTTTTTTGGTTTCCGGGTTCCAGTCAAGCACCAGTTTACCTAATTCGATGGTGTACGCATCCGTGGAAACGACAAGGGTATCGCCCACTTTAATCGGTTCTGGCGTACCTTTATGCGCATGGCCGGTAATCAGGACGTTAAGTCCATAGCCTTCCAGCGATTTCGCCATATCAACGTCGGTTTTCAGGGCGCGTGCGACATCAGCCTCGCCCGCGCTGGACTGCATACCCGGCACGCCTTCGTGGGCGAGCAGCACGGTCAGGTCAACTTTCCCTTTTAACTCTTCCAGCTGTTTTTTCACATAAGGAATCGGATCGCGGCAGTCAACGCCTTCACGCACGCCTGCGGCAATCGCTTCATAGAATGCGGAAACGCCGTGCATACCGATGACGCCGATCTTGAATCCATCTTTTTCCACGATGGTATACGGTTCTTTAATTAATGGCGTATCTGTGCCGCTGTAAAAAACATTATCCAACAATACCGGGAATTGCAATTTGCTGAGTTGTTTAACCAGATTCTCATGGCCATGGTCAAATTCATGGTTACCGACAGAGACGGCGTCGTAAGGCATGGTATTTAAAATATCAATAATAGCCTCGCCTTTGGTCAGCGTACTGATAAAAGGTCCGGTGAAATAGTCGCCAGCATCAAAGAAAAAGACATCTTTCTCTTTCGCTTTTGCATCTTTGACAATTTTCGAGATGGGCGCAAAGCCCCCTACCGGACGTGTCTTGGATACATAGGGGATAATTTCTGGGGTTACATGGGCATGTAAATCGTTTGTATAATAAATTGTGATGTCACGCGCATCGGCTGAAAAGGAAATGGCTGAAGACAAACCAATGCACAGCGACAGTAGGGATATCGAAAACTTTTTGTTCATATAAACCATCCATTTACGCTACATTAAAGAAAAACAATGTCTGTAGTCGTGTCATTCACGACTACAAACCGGGGAAATTAAGTAATATTCATCAAGTTTATTAATTATTAAAACTCGAAGCCGATCAGGTAATTCATACGGTCGCCGTAGCCGTCATACCCCAATTTATTATTGAAGTAACGGTAAGAGACGGAGGCGGTCCATCGCGGCATAAATTTCCATGTAAACGTTACCGCGCCATTCAGGCCGGTCGTCCCACCCTGTTGTTCGGCGTAGGCATCATTACGATCCATTTCAACTTCGTTCCAGTTTGAAATGACGAACTTTTCATTAAACATATCGAAGTTATAAGCCGCGACCCAACCGAGAACATAACCGTTAAAGCCTGTCGCCTGTCCATACTTTTTAGAGGTATAATCGTTCGATAAGTTATGAACAGCAAAATAGGGCTTAATAAAGCCTGATGGGCTGGTTAAACCCAGATAACCTACCCCGTACATCATGTTTAATTCATCACCGAATTTATTCTCCATCGACATATAGAGTTTCATCATTGCGGTAAAGTTAGAGCCTTCTACTACCCTATAATGTCCCAGAAATTGGGTAACATGGTTACGGCCTTCTACCGGATGGTTGAGCACGTTCATTTCATAAAATGATGCAAATTCGCCCCTGTCAAACACGGCGCCGAAATCGGCTACCGCTTTCCACACTTCGCCGCGATCGACATTGACAAAGCCTTTATTCCAGTCGCCATATCCGAAGCTAAGTTTACCGTATACGCGTTTCAATTCCGCTGCCTGGCCATTAAAGCAAGAGAAAAGAACACATGCGGCGAGTAGACTATTAATATATTTCTTATTTTTCATGCTCAACTCCATGAGGTAAAAACACAGTGAAATGTTGTGTAAAGAAGCGAATTCTAAGGAGTGTCTTTTTATACGTAGGTGATAGATGTCTCAAAAATATCAGCGACATATAATCGTCAAATATTCGTGTCAGATAATGTTGTTTGTTGTGTGATAACTATTTGATTTATAGTTTATGTCTCTGTTGTAAAAGTCACACCGGATAGCATGAAATTAATGAAACTTCGAATGGGAATAATCTCTCGTAAAGACAACTTACTGCCAGTAAATTAGGGTGTTACCGTTGAAACAGCAACATATATTGACATCACAATAGCGGTTGTGACATATGGGCCATATTTGAGATCTGCATCACTCGTTCGCGATTTCTTTTTTTATAGACTGCTTCAGGCGTGTTTTCTTTAGCACGAAATATATTTATGGCATTAATATTATAATGAGTGTGAATAATTTTCTACGATAAAACGATGTTAATGGAAGAAATATAAGACAAATCGAATATATATAGTGCAATTAATTCAGGCTGTATTCCGCAGCCGGGTCTATCGGCAAATATATCGTAATCAGACCGTGCGATAACTCAAAGGAGTTGAAATGAAAAGAACAGTCGTTGCCAGTATGATAGGGTTGGCGCTATGCGCTGGAAGCGTATTATCAACCGCGCAAGCGGCAACCGCAAAGCGTCCTAACTTAGTCATTATTCTGGCGGATGATTTAGGGTATGGCGATCTCGCCACCTACGGGCACCGCATCGTTAAAACACCTAACATAGACAAATTGGCGCAGGAGGGGGTGAAGTTTACCGACTATTATGCGCCAGCGCCTCTGTGTTCTCCTTCCCGCGCGGGCCTGTTAACTGGTCGTATGCCGTTCCGTACCGGAATCCGTTCCTGGATACCGGAAGGCAAAGATGTTGCGCTGGGGCGTAATGAACTGACTATCGCCAATCTGCTAAAACAGCAGGGCTACGATACGGCGATGATGGGGAAATTACACCTGAATGCGGGCGGCGATCGCACCGATCAGCCGCAGGCGAAAGACATGGGCTTTGACTATACGTTGGTTAATCCGGCGGGATTTGTCACCGATGCTACGCTGGACAACGCCAAGGAGCGCCCGCGCTATGGCGTGGTGCATCCTACGGGGTGGATTCGTAATGGCCAACATATTGGCCGCGCAGATAAGATGAGCGGCGAGTTTGTGAGCTCTGAAGTGGTGAACTGGCTGGATAATAAAAAAGACGATAATCCGTTCTTCTTATATGTCGCCTTTACCGAAGTCCATAGCCCGCTGGCGTCGCCGAAAAAATACCTTGATATGTATTCGCAGTACATGACCGACTACCAGAAGCAGCATCCGGATCTGTTCTACGGCGACTGGGCAGACAAACCGTGGCGCGGCACTGGCGAATATTACGCCAATATCAGCTACATGGATGAGCAGGTCGGTAAAGTGCTGGATAAAATTAAGGCGATGGGCGAGGAAGATAACACCATCGTCATCTTTACCAGCGACAACGGCCCTGTCACGCGTGAAGCGCGTAAGGTATACGAGCTGAACCTGGCCGGGGAAACCGACGGTCTGCGCGGGCGTAAAGACAACCTGTGGGAAGGCGGCATTCGCGTACCGGCAATCATCAAATACGGCAAGCACATTCCACAGGGGATGGTAACGGACACGCCGGTATATGGTCTTGACTGGTTGCCGACGCTGGCCAACATGATGGACTTTAAACTTCCGACAGATCGTACCTACGACGGTCAGTCTTTAGTTCCGCTCCTGAAGGACAAGACGTTAAAACGCCAGAAACCGCTGATCTTCGGTATCGATATGCCGTTCCAGGATGATCCGACGGATGAGTGGGCGATCCGCGACGGCGACTGGAAGATGATCATCGATCGCCAGAATAAACCTAAATATCTCTATAACCTGAAAACCGATCGTTTCGAGACGCTCAATCAAATTGGTAAACAGCCGCAGATTGAGAAACAGCTTTACGGTAAGTTCCTGAAGTATAAAAAGGATATTGATAACGATTCGCTGATGAAAGCCCGTGGCGATAAGCCGACGCCTGTCACCTGGGGCTAATGGAATAATTATAAAAAATTAAGTATGCCACTTAGGGCGATGCCCACCTGATCCGGTCACTCTGTGCCGGATCAGGTTCTTTTATTTCAGGGAAGGTAATGATGTTTGGGAAAAGTTGTCAGGTCATGGTTAAACCAACCGGATCGGTGTGTAACCTTGACTGTAAGTACTGTTTTTATCTGGAGAAAGAAAAGCTCTATCCGGATCGAAAAAACCATTACAAAATGTCGGAAGAGACCCTCGAACTCTTCATCAGGCAGCAGATTGCCGCACAGGATATTGATGAGGTCATTTTTGCGTGGCAGGGCGGGGAACCCACATTAATGGGCATCCCGTTTTATCGTAAAGCCGTTGAATTTCAGCAGCGCTATTGTGGCGGCAAAACCATCGTCAATACCTTCCAGACCAACGGCATCCTGATCAACGACGACTGGGCGACCTTCTTCCGGGAGCATGATTTTCTGGTTGGCGTCTCTATTGATGGCGATGCCGCGTTACACGATGAATGGCGAGTGACGCGCTCCGGAAAGCCGACGCATGAAAAAGTAGAAAATGCGGTGCGTTGTCTGGCGCAGCACAACGTGGAATTTAATACCCTCACGGTGGTTAACCGTACCAATATGCACCATCCTGTTCAGGTCTATCGCTACCTGAAAAGCATTGGTAGCCGCTATATGCAATTTATCCCTTTAGTTGAACGATGCGGGGAAAATGGGCTGGCGCAGCCGCAGGATAAACATATCGCGATGACGCCGTGGTCGGTCGATAGCCTGCAATTTGGTCAGTTTCTGAATGCGGTATTTGATGTCTGGATCCGTGAGGATATCGGCGATATCGGCATCCAGCTATTTGAACAGACGCTGGCAGCCTGGTGCGGCCTGCCGCCGCAGGTTTGCGTTTTTGCTCCCACCTGCGGCAGCGCGTTTGCGATGGAAATGAACGGCGATGTTTATAACTGCGATCACTTCGTATATCCGCAATTTAAACTGGGGAATATCCACCAGAAGACGCTGCGTCAAATGAATCAGGGCGAACAAAATCGCCAGTTCGGCAGCGATAAACAGCATTCAATGGCGCAGGAGTGCCATCGCTGTCAATGGAAGTTCGCCTGCTATGGCGGCTGTCCGAAACATCGTTTTTTACCCTCCGCGTCAGGCGCAACCAATCATAACTATCTGTGTGCAGGTTATCAGGCTTTTTTCTCGCATACCGCGACGGCGATGAGTGCCATGCGAACCCTGTATGAAAAAGGCATCTCACCTGCAGAAATAAAGTCAATATTTGTTTGAAGGTGGTATTCGCAGGGAGTGAATATGTTTTCTCACATTAATGTCGATGCTTGCAAAACGCCAGGCTGCAAAAATCTGGGGATTCTGGGGAGTCCAGACTATCTACCGCAAGGGAAAAATGTTCTCTGTCGAGCGTGCGGTTTTTTGTTCCCCATTATCTCAGCCAGATCGCTTAATCTTTTTCGCCAGGCGGCGAATCAACCCTGGAAAGGTCTGGTGAAGTCCTGTCCGCATTGTGGCGGGACGTCGCTGAAAAAATATGGATTTTCCACTAAAGGTGAACGGCGTATGTATTGCCGCCAGTGTAATAAAACGTTCATCTCCTATACCGCTATCAGAAGCGACGCCAGACAAGAGAACCTTGCCACGTTGATTGGCGAAGGAGCGTCGCTAGTTGAAATACGCGCGGCGCTGGCGATAGACAGCACGGGTTTTAGCCGCGAATTACAAAAACTGTCCCGTCGCGCTAATCAAGCGGAACGCGATTTTGTGTTTCCCGCGTTTGACATCGCTATGAGCACGCGGGCGTTTCGTGTGAAATTTAACGGCGGCGACAGCAGCTTATACGTGTTGGTGACGGCGGAAGAAGAGAGCGGTAAGGTCGTCGCGATCTCAACGAATTACTCCGCCCAACCGGTGGAAGCGGATTATCAATATCATTCTGATTACGAAGAACGACTTCCGTCCGGCACGCTGGCGCATCTGGTGCAGCGAAAAGAGGCGCTGACCATGCGCCGCAATGTATTATTTGATGTGGATTACGGCCCCGCCATTTTATATAAAAACGATCCGGGGATGTTAGTAAAACCCGTATTACCTGCTTATCGACATTTTGAGTTGGTTCAGGCGTTGACGGATGAGCGCTCCCTGAATGTCCAGCATTATCTCGATCACGAATGCTTCATTCTGGGCGGCTGTATGATGGCGAATTTTAGCTATCTTCGTCAGGGTCGCTGCCATATTTCGTTTGTGCGTGAAAGAGGCGTTACGCCGCCCAAACGCGATCTCCCTCCGCGGTTGTTTTTGAGCGGCGGAATTCGCAACAACGTCTGGCGTACATTTTCCACACGGGATTATGCGATGGCAGTATGCAATCTTACAGGAAATAAAAAGGTGAGTTTGTTACGCCATGCGACGTTAAATAGCGCGACGGCGTTTATTCGCTATGTTCATAACCATCCCTTCCTGCCGCATCTTAACCGGATGTCTCCTGGCAATGTTGTTGCCGTACTGGATTACCTAAAATTTGAATATAACGCTTCACGTAACTGAATTGCTAAAATAAAAAGTGTGATGAGGTGTTGTTGCGGTATTTTATTCGGACGGCTTAAAAATCCAGAGTATTAATTTTCGTGGTCCCCATGAGGGGCGATGAGATTAATACACTGGAGATTTATCATGAATACGTTGACTGCAACGTCTGTTGTCCTTCCTGCGCCGCGTCCGGCGATTAATCAGGGTATCGATATCAATAATGAAATGGTGCTTAACCATACCGCTATTTATGAAAATTGCCTTGCGCAGGTCACGCAAGAGAATACGGTAGAAAATGCGCTGATGTTGTTAGACCCTTACGGCACGGCGCCTTTAAGCGCTTATGCCGGGGTCTGGAGTCTGGAATCAGCTGAGATCATAGTCACGGTCCAGGATGCGGCAAAAACGGCGATGCCGGTAGAACATCTTTACACCCTTACGCCAGGCGCAAATCTGTTGCCGGTTCTGGGGCTGGTAGCGGATACTGAAAACCGTATTGTCTTTTCTCAGGCAGATACGCCGCTTGCCGTCTATACGCTCACCACACAGCCATTACCGCCGGCAGATTCCGCGGAAGTCGTATTAGGTTTTCCGATTATCAACGTGACGCAACCTGCTACCGATGCGGACAAGATGGCGCCAGGGTTTTATTTTATTACGCATTTCGATCGCTATAATTACGCATTAGATCAGAATGGTCTGGTGCGCTGGTACGTTACTCAGGATTATCCGTCTTATAATTTTGTTCGAATTGATAATGGCCATTTCCTCACTACTTCAGAAGCGAAAAATACCTATCTGGATATGTATGAGTTCGACATGATGGGGCGTCTTCACACATTCTATAATCTCGATAATCAATTTCACCATTCTATCTGGCCGTGGGATAGCAATACCATTGTTGCGCCCTCTGAATATACCTCGGGTCGGCCCGACGATTTGAAAACCAATGAAGACGGCGTATCGGTTGTCGATCTGACTACCGGACTGGAGACGGCTTACTACGATATGGCGAAGGTGCTGGATACGACGCGGGTTTCCCGTCCTTCAGGTACGGCGCCGGGAGAAGACCCGACGGTTAAAGACTGGCTGCATATAAACCAGAGCTACGTGAATGAGACGAATCAGTTGTTAATTGCGTCCGGGCGTCATCAGAGCGCGGTGTTTGGCGTCGATCTGCAAACGCAAGCGCTACGCTTTATTTTGTCAACGCATGAAGACTGGGACGACGCTTATCAGCCTTATCTTTTAACCCCGGTCGACAGTGAAGGTGTGGCGCTTTATGACTTTAGCAAACAGGAGGATATCGACGCGGCCGACCGTGACTTTTGGACTTGGGGCCAGCATAACGTCGTTGAAATCGCCAATAATACGCCGGGTATAGTGGAGTTTATGGTATTTGATAACGGTAACTACCGTTCGCGTGATGACAGCAAAAGCCTGTTACCGCCGGATAACTACAGCCGCATTGTCCATTTCGTGGTGAATATGAATGAGATGACCGTTATGCGGCCATTTGAATACGGCAAGGAGCTGGGCGCGCGTGGCTACAGTAGCTGCGTTAGCGCGAAAGCGATCCAGCAGAATGGCAATATTGTGGTGCATTTTGCCGACTGCACGTTTGATGAAAATGGCCGCGCCATCTCTTGCCAGCCTGGCGAGAGCGATATTATCGATCCGCAGGCGGGCAGCGAGGCGATGGGGCTGCTAATTTTACAGGAGATTGCGCCTACGGAGAAAACCGTGCTTTTTGAAGCGACCATGACGTCAGGTTACTACAAAAACGCGGAAACGAACGGGGAAGGCTATCGCTACGATATTACCAGTTTCCGGGTGTATAAAATGGATCTGTACGCGTAGCGGTCTATCATCAATGACTGATTGCACTAAAAAAGTCCGGCGTAAGTCGGACTTCATTTCGTAAAAAACGAGCTATTCATCATATATAATCTAATTTTAACGATGAGTCAGGCGAGGTAAGATAGTAGATTCGAAGAATTCACCTGATTGAGAGAATAAAAAGTGAAACATCTGCACCGATTTTTTAGCAGCGATGCCTCTGGGGGCATCATTCTCATCATCGCCGCTGCGCTGGCTATGCTGATGGCCAATATGGGCGCGACCAGTGGATGGTATCATGATTTTCTGGAGACGCCGGTTCAGCTACGGGTTGGGGCGCTTGAAATCAACAAAAACATGCTGCTGTGGATCAACGATGCGCTGATGGCCGTGTTTTTCCTGTTGATTGGCCTGGAAGTTAAGCGCGAACTGATGCAAGGCTCGTTAGCCAGTCTGCGCCAGGCCGCTTTTCCGGTGATTGCCGCCATCGGCGGGATGATTGTACCGGCATTGCTCTATCTGGCCTTTAACTACTCCGATCCGGTCACTCGCGAGGGCTGGGCTATTCCTGCCGCGACGGATATCGCCTTTGCGCTGGGCGTGCTGGCGCTGTTGGGCAGTCGGGTTCCGCTGGCGCTGAAAATATTCCTGATGGCGCTGGCGATCATCGATGATCTCGGCGCCATCGTTATTATCGCACTGTTTTATACCAGCGATCTTTCTATCGTCTCGCTGGGCGTGGCGGCGTTCGCGATTGCCGTGCTGGCGCTGCTGAACCTGTGCGGCGTCAGACGGACAGGGGTATATATTCTGGTCGGGGCAGTGCTGTGGACGGCGGTACTGAAGTCCGGCGTTCACGCGACGCTGGCAGGCGTCATTGTCGGCTTCTTTATTCCGCTGAAAGAAAAACACGGTCGCTCGCCGGCCAAGCGTCTGGAGCATGTTCTGCACCCGTGGGTCGCGTACCTGATCCTGCCGCTCTTTGCTTTTGCGAATGCCGGCGTTTCTCTTCAGGGCGTCACGATTGACGGTCTGACCTCCATGCTGCCGTTGGGAATTATTGCCGGTCTGCTGATTGGTAAGCCGCTGGGGATTAGCCTGTTTTGCTGGCTGGCGCTGCGTTTCAAGCTGGCGCATCTGCCGCAGGGGACCACTTATCAGCAAATCATGGCGGTCGGCATTTTGTGTGGCATTGGCTTTACGATGTCCATCTTTATCGCCAGCCTGGCATTTGGCAATGTCGATCCGGAACTTATTAACTGGGCGAAATTGGGCATTTTGATTGGTTCATTGCTCTCCGCAGTGGTGGGGTATAGCTGGTTGCGCGCGCGTTTGAACGCGCCGGCATAATCAGTACGAAGGAAAGGGGGAGCGATGTATCGCTCCCTTGCGACATTGAACAGGGAGAGAAATGAGCATGTCTCATATTAACTACAACCATCTTTATTACTTCTGGCATGTCTATAAAGAAGGTTCTGTCGTGGGTGCCGCAGAGGCGCTTTTTCTGACGCCGCAAACCATTACTGGTCAAATTAAAGCCCTGGAAGAGCGTTTACAGGGGAAGCTATTTAAACGTAAGGGACGCGGTCTTGAACCCAGCGAACTGGGCGAGCTGGTTTTTCGCTATGCGGACAAAATGTTTACGCTAAGCCAGGAGATGCTGGATATCGTCAATTACCGCAAAGAATCAAACCTGTTGTTTGATGTCGGCGTCGCCGATGCTTTATCCAAGCGTCTGGTCAGCAGCGTTCTGGATGCGGCGGTGGTGGTAGACGAACCCATACATCTGCGTTGCTTCGAGTCGACGCACGAAATGTTGCTCGAACAGCTCAGCCAGCACAAGCTGGATATGATTATCTCCGACTGCCCGATAGATTCCACGCAGCAGGAGGGGCTATTCTCAGTCAAAATCGGCGAATGCAGCGTCAGTTTCTGGTGTACGAATCCGCTTCCTGAAAAAGCGTTCCCTGCCTGCCTGGAAGAGCGACGGTTGCTGGTGCCGGGACGGCGCTCAATGCTGGGGCGTAAATTGTTGAACTGGTTTAATTCGCAGGGGTTGCAGGTTGAGATCCTCGGTGAATTTGATGACGCGGCCTTAATGAAGGCGTTTGGCGCGACGCACGATGCGATTTTTGTGGCGCCGAGCCTTTATTCGCTGGATTTTTATGCCGATGAGTCGGTAATAGAGATTGGGCGCGTGGAGAATGTCATGGAAGAATATCATGCGATTTTTGCCGAGAGAATGATCCAGCATCCGGCGGTGCAGCGTATTTGCAATGCGGACTACTCGGCATTGTTTAAACTACAGTAGACGTACCTACCGTAATACTTCCGGCTGCGGAACTAGCCCGCAGCCGGAATCATTCTACAAGTTCAGTAGGCTACGGTACTGCCCACCTTCGCGGATAAACACCGGAATTCTGTTCAGTGGCGTAGCGTACTGCAGCGTCTGCCCTCCTGAATAGCTTTCACCGGTTGCAAGATCCGTCCATGTTTCCCCTTCCGGTAGCCAGATATCACGTTCGCGCATACCTTCATGCATGACGGGGGCGATCAGCAGGTCAGGACCAAAACAATACTGGTCGGTGATTGCCCAACTTGTTTCCTGTTCGGGGAATTCAAAGAACAGGGGGCGCATCACTGGCGTATTGTGCTTATGGGTTTCCTCCATCAGCGCTTTGATATAGGGCTTGAGTTTTTCTCGCAACGCCAGGCAACCTGTCAGTACCTCGCATACTTCCTCACCGTAGCTCCAGACCTCGTTCGGCGCACCTGTAGGGCACTGGGCGATACCATCCCGGTACGGTTGCGCGGGTAAAATTTGCGGATCGCGGTTGCCGTGCAGACGCATCACCGGACTAAAGACGCCCCACTGGAACCAGCGAATCAGCAATTCATGGAATTTCGGGTCGTGAATATTACCGCCATGGAAACCGCCGATATCCGTCGTCCACCACGGTATCCCCGCGATTCCCATATTGAGTCCGGCGGCAAACTGGTTGCGTAGCGATCTAAACGAGGAGTGAATATCCCCTGACCAGACCAGTGCGCCGAACTTCTGACTGCCGGCCCAGGCGCAGCGTAGCAGGTTGATAACCTGGTCTTCGCCATCGGCTTTCATGCCGTCAAAAAAGGTTTTAGCGTACATACGTGGGTAGATATTGCCCACTTCCAGTACCGGCCCGGCATGGTAGCGATAGTTGTCGTAGTCGTAAACGCTGAACTCAGGTTCGGCTTCATCTAACCAGAATAACTTCACGCCTTTATCGTAATAGTTGCGTTTGGCTTTGCCCCAGACGTAGTCGCGCGCGCCCGGATGAGTCGCATCAAAGTAAGTGGTATTGCCGAGGAAATCCATATTGATCGGCAAGCCACGTTCCGTTTGTACCAGCCAGCCGTTTTCGCGCATCTCCCGATAGCTTTCGGTACGGTTATCCACCGTCGGCCAGACGGAGACCATCAGCTCAATTCCCAGCGATTTCAGCTCGGCAATCATGGCATCAGGATCGGGCCAGTCGCGCGCATCGAACATCCAGTCACCCTGATTCGGCCAGTGAAAGAAGTCGATTACGATCACTGAGATAGGCAGATTGCGGCGCTTATATTCGCGGGCGACCTCCAGCAGCTCTTCCTGTGTACGATAACGGAGTTTGCACTGCCAGAAGCCCATGGCGTAGTCCGGCATCATCGGCGGCGTGCCGGTAGCCAGCGCGTAAGCCCGGCTAATTTCTGCCGGGGTATCGCCAGCCGTGATCCAGTAGTCTAACTGTTCGCTGACCTGCGCTTCCCATTCGGTAACGTTTTGGGCAAAGGTTACGCGTCCGACTGCCGGGTTGTTCCATAAAAATCCGTAGCCCAGACTGGAGAGCATAAACGGTACTGAGGCCTGGGAGTTACGTTGCGCCAGCTCAAGCACGCATCCTTTGAGATCCAGGTTGGCCTGTTGATACTGCCCCATGCCATAAATTTTTTCCCCTTCGGTGGCTTCGAAGCGGGCTTTCAGTGAATATTTCCCACCCTGAATAGGGCGGAACTCGCGTCCCTCAAGGTTGAGTGCGCTGACGTACTGGCCGTGAGATGATTCATCCTCGCCAATTTCGCCCCGCAGGCGCCAGAACTCCTGCAACAGGGGTTTGTGTGGATGGCGGTAAAATGTAACCTGTCCTTTTTGATTGACGATAGCGATAATTTTGCCGTTGGTCAGCGTTGCCTGGTGGTGCTCATAATCAATGTGGCACTGGCTTTCTGCGACTGGCTCAGTCAATGCCCAGTCTTCATTTCTCATTACCGGCAGATGACGGCCGCTGCGTACGCGCAGGCTGTTCTCGCCCCAGGGTTCAATCCATAAATAGCGATCGTTTTGCTGCCAGACCAGACGACGCGGGTCTTGTTGCATAAATGGCATGGTGGTGCCTCCCATATTCGAGGGTGAAGGTAAAGAACGTTATGAGTTGACGGTTTCCAGATCGTGGCGAATCTTCTCTTCCATCGCTTCGTATTTGCGAAAGAAAAGTAGTGGGATCGCTGCGAGCGCGAAGAGTAGGGCGGGTGCCCAGATAAAGGCCCAGATAATGCCCTCCAGACCCGCAGCACTCTGGGCATGGTTGGGGACATAGCCAAAACTGTTCATGATCCAGGCGGCGAAAGCGGTGCCGAGGCCACTACCCATCTTGATGCAGAAGGTACTGCCGAAGGCGATAAGAATGCCGGTAGCCTTAATACCGGTCTTCCAGGCGCCAAAATCAACGGCGAAGCCCAGCATGGCAAACGGCATTGAGCAGGCGATACCGCTGCCGATATTGCCGAGTATCCAGGCGGCGATGAGGAAAGTAATGTTGTCCGCTGCCAGCCACATCATGACGCCGCCAAACGTGGCGACCAGCAGACCGCCTACCCATATCCAGGTTTTAGCCAGGTATTTGCTAAAGAAGGGGATAGCGATGATAAACAGGATCTGAATCGTCGCCAGGCTGTTAATCAGCGGTACCAGATCTTTACGGTCGAGGTTGTAGGTCAGATAATAGACAATGGTCGTGTTGCGCTGCTGTAGGGCAATCCAGAAGATCAGATTAGCCAGCACCATCAGGATCCACGGCCAGTTACCTTTCATCGCCGCGAAACTTTTTTTCATCGGCAACTTAGGTTCATGCTGTATTTTATCCGTATCCATTTCACGAATGTTTTTAAACGCAAAGAGCGTTAGCGCGCAGGATATAATGGCAAACGTAATTGCCGTATAAATAAAACCAGCGTGATCATCACCGTTACCTAAAAAAGCGACTAACGGCAAGGCGGTCGCGTTCATTAATAAAACCCCAATTTGCCCACCGGTCATTCGCCAGGAATTTAAAACCAGTCTTTCCTTGGGAGATAAGGTCATCAGGGGTAATATTGCACTGAGTGGTGTATTAAGTCCGGTAAATAGAATGCTGGCAATCATATAAGATATTGCTGCATAGATGGCTTTTCCTGTCATACTGATATCAGGAGACCAAAATGACAGCGCGCTGAATACCGCAAAAGGCAGCGGTAACCATAAAAACCAGGGACGACATTTACCGTAGCGTGAACGCGTTTTATCGATGATGATCCCCCATATGGGGGCGTCTATGCCATCGATAATACGCGCCAGCAGCAGGATAACGCCTGCTACGGCAAGGCTAATGCCCGCAACGTCTGTGTAGAAATATAAAATGTACGTTGAACCGAAGCAGTACAGCAGATTACCCGCCACATCCAAAGAGCCGTAGCTAATACGCTGTAGTAAAGACAATGATGCTGACCCGGAAGGCTGGGTATCCTCAATGACAGAACTCATAATGATAACTCCGATATTGGTACGATACGCCCAGAAAAACAACCTCTACTTTCTAAGCAAGTTTTGAATATTATTTTTATGTCGTTTTTGAATTTAACCTCAGATTAAAATGAGTAAGTAAGGTGTACATGAAAAGTAGTTAACCCGACGGCATCAATCAATTATTAAATCTTACATCAGGATTGCGTTTATTAGTTTTTGAATGAGCGATGTTTTTATTTGCTAAGGTGGTCACAGTTTTTTCAGTAATGAAATAAGAAAAGGAAAACAGTGAAAGAAAATAACTTTCAAGTATTACGTGACTGAGGGAGGGGTAGCTGAAAAAATAGGCTGGTCAGGAAGAGCGTGAACGAGTGAGGTCAGAGCCAGCGGTTGTCGAGCAAAACGGCAGATAGCAGGCATAAAAAAACCCGCTTTACGCGGGTTTTTCTACAAAGCTGATAACAAGCAGGCGATTAAGCCAGTTTGTTGATCTGTGCAGTCAGGTTAGCTTTATGACGTGCAGCTTTGTTTTTGTGGATCAGACCTTTAGCAGCCTGACGGTCCACGATCGGTTGCATTTCGTTAAATGCTTTCAGTGCAGCAGCTTTGTCGCCAGCTTCGATAGCTGCGTATACTTTCTTGATGAAAGTACGCATCATAGAGCGACGGCTTGCGTTGTGCTTACGAGCCTTTTCAGACTGAACGGCGCGCTTCTTAGCTGATTTGATATTAGCCAAGGTCCAACTCCCAAATGTGTTCTATATGGACAATTCAAAGGCCGAGGAATATGCCCTTTTAGCCTTCTTTTGTCAATGGATTTGTGCAAATAAGCGCCGTTTAAATTGCAGCACTCGTTGCGTAGTGATGGCGCAGGATTCTACCAGCTTGCGTGCTGTGAATACAGCCTTTCCATGAGAAAAATTGCATTAAGCGGCGGGTTTTGGGGCGGAGTTTGCCGCATGGCGATGAAAAGCATCTTCTTTATGTTTCATCAGGGCAATAGTCGGTTAACCTTGACCGCTGTACAAGGTATACTCTTGCGATTTTCACTGTTTTGAGTCAGACATGAAGCTGATACGCGGCATACATAATCTCAGTCAGGCCCCGCATGGGTGTGTGCTGACCATTGGTAATTTCGACGGCGTACATCGGGGGCATCGCGCTCTACTGCAGGGTTTGCAGGAAGAAGGACGCAGACGCGGTCTGCCGGTGGTGGTCATGATTTTCGAACCGCAGCCGCTGGAGCTGTTCGCGACGGATAAAGCGCCCGCTCGCCTGACGCGCCTGCGTGAAAAACTGCATTACCTTGCGCAGTGCGGCGTGGACTATGTGCTGTGCGTGAAATTCGATCGCCGCTTTGCCGCTTTGACGGCGCAAACGTTTATCAGCGAACTGCTGGTGGAGCGACTTGGCGTGCAATTTCTTGCCGTCGGCGATGATTTCCGCTTTGGTGCTAGCCGTGCGGGCGATTTCTTGTTATTACAGAAGGCGGGGGCGGAGTATGGTTTTGCGGTTTCCAGCACCCAAACCTTTTGTGAAGGCGGCGTGCGTATCAGTAGTACCGCAGTGAGACAGGCGCTGGCGGAGGATAACCTGGCGCTTGCCGAAAGCCTGCTGGGACATCCCTTTACTATTTCCGGGCGTGTCGTTCATGGCGACGAGCTGGGACGTACCATTGGCTTCCCGACGGCGAACTTACCGCTGCGCCGTCAGGTCTCCCCGGTCAAAGGGGTCTATGCGGTGGAAGTCACCGGGCTTGGCGATAAGCCGTTACCCGGCGTAGCGAACATTGGCACTCGTCCAACGGTGGCTGGCGTGCGTCAACAACTGGAAGTGCATCTGCTGGACGTTGTAATGGACCTCTACGGTCGCCATATAGATGTAATACTGCGTAAAAAGATACGTAATGAGCAGCGATTTGCGTCGCTTGATGAGCTAAAAGCGCAAATCGCACGCGATGAGTTAACGGCCCGCAAGTTTTTTGGGCTAGCCGGGCAGGTGTAAGCCTGACGGTGTTTATCAAACCGAAATACGGAACCGAGAATCTGATGAGTGACTATAAATCGACCCTGAATTTGCCGGAAACAGGGTTCCCGATGCGCGGCGATCTCGCCAAGCGTGAACCGGGAATGCTGGCGCGTTGGACCGATGATGATCTGTACGGCATCATTCGTGCGGCCAAAAAAGGCAAAAAAACCTTCATTCTGCATGATGGCCCTCCATATGCGAATGGCAGCATTCATATTGGTCACTCAGTTAACAAGATTCTGAAAGACATTATCGTGAAGTCCAAAGGACTGTCGGGATTTGACTCGCCTTACGTGCCGGGCTGGGACTGTCACGGTCTGCCTATCGAGCTGAAAGTCGAGCAGGAGTTCGGTAAGCCGGGCGAGAAATTCACTGCCGCTGAATTCCGCGCCAAGTGCCGCGAATATGCCGCTACGCAGGTTGACGGCCAGCGTAAAGACTTCATTCGTCTGGGCGTGTTGGGCGACTGGTCGCATCCGTACCTGACCATGGACTTCAAAACCGAAGCCAACATCATCCGCGCGCTGGGCAGAATTATCAAAAACGGTCATCTGCACAAAGGCGCTAAGCCGGTGCACTGGTGCGTTGACTGCCGTTCCGCGCTGGCGGAAGCGGAAGTTGAATATTACGACAAAACGTCGCCGTCTATCGACGTGGCGTTCCGCGCCGTCGATCAGGATGCGGTGAAAGCGAAGTTTGGTTTGCCGGGCGTGAGCGGCCCTGTGTCGCTGGTTATCTGGACCACCACGCCGTGGACACTACCGGCTAACCGCGCCATCTCCCTGGCGCCGGACTTTGATTATGCGCTGGTGCAGATTGACGGCCAGGCGGTGATTCTGGCGAAAGATCTGGTTGAAAGCGTCATGCAGCGTATTGGCGCGGCTGAATACACCATTCTCGGCACCGTTAAAGGCGCGGAGCTGGAACTGCTGCGCTTTACCCATCCGTTTATGGGCTTTGACGTGCCGGCGATCCTCGGCGATCACGTCACCCTGGACGCAGGTACCGGCGCGGTACATACCGCCCCTGGCCACGGCCCGGATGACTACGTGATCGGTCAAAAGTATGGCCTGGAAACCGCTAACCCGGTTGGCCCGGACGGCGCTTACCTGCCAGGCACATATCCAACGCTTGACGGTGTTAACGTCTTCAAGGCGAACGATATCGTTATTGAACTGCTGAAAGAAAAAGGCGCGCTACTGCATGTCGAAAAAATGCAGCACAGCTATCCGTGCTGTTGGCGTCACAAAACGCCGATCATTTTCCGCGCGACCCCGCAGTGGTTCGTCAGCATGGATAAAGAAGGGCTTCGTCAACAGTCGCTGAAAGAGATCAAAGGCGTTCAGTGGATCCCGGACTGGGGTCAGGCGCGTATTGAATCAATGGTCGCTAATCGTCCTGACTGGTGTATCTCACGTCAGCGTACCTGGGGCGTACCGATGTCGCTGTTCGTGCATAAAGAAACGCAGGAGCTGCTGCCGATTGAGCGTACTCTGGCGGCGATGGAAGAGGTGGCGAAACGCGTCGAAGTTGACGGTATCCAGGCGTGGTGGGATCTCGACCCGAAAGAGATCCTCGGCGAAGATGCCGATCAATACGAGAAAGTTCCGGATACGTTGGACGTTTGGTTTGATTCCGGTTCCACCAGTTACTCCGTGGTTGACGCACGTCCGGAATTCGCCGGTCATGCTGCCGATATGTATCTGGAAGGCTCTGACCAGCATCGCGGCTGGTTTATGTCCTCCCTGATGATTAGCGTGGCGATGAAAGGCAAAGCGCCATACCGCCAGGTACTGACTCACGGCTTCACCGTCGATGGTCAAGGGCGCAAGATGTCCAAGTCCATCGGTAACACCGTGTCGCCGCAGGATGTGATGAATAAACTGGGCGCGGATATCCTGCGTCTGTGGGTAGCGTCTACTGACTATACCGGCGAAATGGCGGTCTCTGACGAGATCCTGAAACGTGCTGCCGACAGCTATCGTCGTATCCGTAATACCGCGCGCTTCCTGCTGGCGAACCTCAATGGCTTCAATCCGGCCACCGATATGGTCAAACCGGAAGAGATGGTGGTGCTGGACAGGTGGGCGGTGGGCTGCGCGAAAACGGCGCAGCAAGAGATTCTGAAGGCATACGAAGCTTACGACTTCCATGAGGTGGTACAGCGCCTGATGCGCTTCTGCTCCGTTGAAATGGGCTCGTTCTACCTCGACATCATCAAAGACCGCCAGTACACCGCGAAGGCCGATAGCGTCGCGCGTCGTAGCTGCCAGACTGCGCTGTATCATATCGCAGAAGCACTGGTTCGCTGGATGGCGCCGATCATGTCCTTCACGGCTGATGAAATCTGGGGCTACCTGCCGGGCGAGCGTGAAAAATATGTCTTCACCGGCGAATGGTACGACGGGTTGTTTGGCCTGGAAGAGAATGAAGAATTTAATGACGCATTCTGGGACGATGTCCGCTATATCAAGGACCAGGTCAACAAAGAGCTGGAAAATCAGAAAGCCAATGGCATCAAATCGAACCTGGAAGCAAAAGTGACGCTGAAATATGCTGACGATGCTAACGGTACGATCAAGAAGCTGAAACTGTTGGGTGAAGAGGTCAGATTTATCTTCATTACTTCCCAGTTCGTGATTTCTGAGCAAGCGGGGGGTATTGATGATGAAAATATTCAGTACAATGCTGGTAATACGACAGTTCAGGCAGTGGTAACGCGTGCCGAGGGTGATAAGTGTCCGCGCTGCTGGCACTACACTACTGATGTCGGCAAGGTGGCGGAACATGCAGATATCTGCGGACGCTGTGTCAGCAACATCGCCGGTAATGGCGAACAACGTAAATTTGCCTGATGAGTAAACCACTCTGTTCAACAGGACTACGCTGGCTATGGCTGGTAGTAGTCGTGCTGATTATCGATTTGGGCAGCAAATACCTGATCCTCCAGAATTTCGCTCTGGGGGATACGGTAGGGCTGTTCCCGTCGCTTAATCTGCATTATGCGCGTAACTACGGCGCGGCTTTTAGCTTCCTGGCGGATAGCGGCGGCTGGCAGCGCTGGTTCTTTGCCGGGATTGCGATAGGTATCTGCGTAATTCTTTTGGTGATGATGTATCGCTCGAAAGCAACGCAGAAGCTGAATAACATCGCTTATGCGTTAATCATCGGCGGCGCGCTGGGTAACCTGTTCGACCGCCTGTGGCACGGCTTTGTTGTCGATATGATCGATTTTTACGTCGGCGACTGGCATTTCGCGACGTTCAACCTTGCCGATAGCGCGATCTGTATCGGCGCGGCGCTGATTGTACTGGAAGGCTTTTTGCCGAAGCCGACAGCGAAAGAACAGGCATAAGCGTAAATACCGGATGGCGCTTATCCGGTTTTGTAGGCCTGATAAGCGCAGCGCCATCAGGCAAACGTGGTGCCGGATGGCGGTGAAAACGCCTTATCCGGCCTACGGTTTTATCGTTCTTTATGCCTCCGGGCAAAACACGTGAGCAATTTGCATGTCTAAATCCGTACAGAGCAACAGCGCGATCCTCGTTCACTTCACCCTGAAACTGGATGATGGCTCAACGGCGGAATCTACCCGCAATAACGGCAAGCCAGCCCTGTTCCGTCTTGGCGATACCTCGCTTTCCGAAGGTCTGGAGCAGCAGCTTCTGGGGTTGAAAGAAGGGGAAAAGAAAGCGTTTTCGCTGGAGCCTGACGCCGCGTTTGGCGTCCCCAGTCCGGACTTAATCCAGTATTTCTCGCGCCGTGAGTTTATGGCGGCGGGCGAACCGGAAGTCGGGGCGATTATGCTTTTTACCGCAATGGATGGCAGCGAAATGCCTGGCGTGATTCGCGAAATCAACGGCGACTCGATTACCGTTGATTTTAACCATCCGCTGGCCGGGCATACCGTTCACTTTGATATTGAAGTGCTGGAAATCGATCCGGCGCTGGAGGCATAAACATGCAGATCCTGTTGGCCAACCCACGCGGTTTTTGCGCCGGGGTAGACCGCGCTATCAGCATTGTTGAAAATGCGCTCGCTATTTACGGCGCGCCAATTTACGTTCGGCACGAAGTCGTGCATAACCGCTATGTAGTGGACAGCCTGCGCCAGCGCGGGGCGATCTTTATAGAGCAAATTAGCGAAGTGCCGGATGGCGCCATTCTGATTTTCTCCGCTCATGGGGTTTCCCAGGCGGTGCGTAACGAGGCGAAAAGCCGCGATCTTACCGTTTTTGACGCCACCTGCCCGCTGGTGACGAAAGTCCATATGGAAGTGGCGCGCGCCAGCCGTCGCGGTGAGGAATCTATTCTCATCGGCCACGCCGGGCACCCGGAAGTGGAAGGCACCATGGGTCAGTACAGCAACCCGGAAGGGGGGATGTACCTGGTTGAGTCGCCAGAGGACGTCTGGACGCTGAATGTCAAAAATGAAGGCAAGCTCTCCTTCATGACGCAAACCACGCTTTCCGTGGACGATACGTCCGATGTGATTGATGCGCTGCGTAAACGCTTTCCGAAAATCGTCGGCCCGCGCAAAGACGATATTTGCTATGCCACTACTAATCGTCAGGAAGCGGTGCGGGCGCTGGCCGAGCAGGCTGACGTGGTGCTGGTGGTCGGCTCGAAAAACTCTTCTAACTCTAACCGGCTGGCGGAACTGGCCCAACGGATGGGAAGAACCGCGTTTCTTATCGACGATGCGGCGGATATCCAGGAGGCGTGGGTGAAAGAAGCCGCCTGCGTCGGCGTCACCGCTGGCGCTTCCGCGCCGGATATTCTGGTGCAGAATGTTATTGCGCGTCTGCGCGAGTTTGGCGGCGGCGAAGCTGTCACGCTTGAGGGGCGCGAAGAAAATATTGTTTTCGAAGTGCCGAAAGAGCTGCGTGTGGATGTTCGTGAGGTCGAATAAGATTTCATAATTCAGAAATCTGCCTGATGACGCTACGTTGACCAGATCTTAAGAATTTCTTTTGATATTCAATGTGCGACAGGAAGAATAAGGCGTAGTCGTCATCCGTTGCTAATGCCCCACCTTTTTGCTATTCATCTGAAAAACCAGCACAATCGTTGCTGGTTTTTTAGTTGTAATGCCTACAGGGATAAGGGAAATGGGCAAAATAAAATATGGATTGCCAACGTTACTCGCCATCGGCTTTTGGATGGACGCGGCAAGCGCTACGGTGCTGGAGCTACCCGCCTGGGAGCGAAACTATACCGGAACTATCGCGGGGAAACCGGTAAACGTTAATATCACGCGATTTGGTAACACGCTTTATGGGTATTACTGTTATGAACCTTGCAATCAGCACAAGGCAGCGATTGTTCTACGCGGCTCACTCCAGGATAAAAGGGTACATCTTGAAGAACGCGTAAAGGCGCTTTCGGGTTACTGGAATGCGGAAATCTCCAGCAGTGAGATTAAAGGCGAATGGACGTCCGCAGATAAAAAACGACATTTTCCTGTTGCCCTTATCTACCTCAAACCTAAAAACTCCCCTGATATTGTGCTGGTCACGAACACGAATGATGCAGGGGGTTACGACCCTTCCAAAGAGATTGATTGCGGCAATACGCCGGCCATTTCGGCGATAAAATTATACCGTGATGGTAAACTCATACAGACCTTAGATACCGCCTCGGTGGGCACTTGTAGCCCGTTTATGCCTCAATGGGGGGATGTCAATTTTGATGGCTACCCGGATCTGTCGATTGTAACAGAGTTACTTGCTGGGCCGGATGCTCCAGTACAAACATGGCTCTATGACCCCGCCAAACAGCGTTATGTTGATGCGCCAGCGTCTTATCAGGAAATCACTTCACCAGAGATCGATGCTGAACATAAACAGATTGTCAGCTATTGGCGCGGCGGTTGCTGCAGCCATGGCGTCAATGTGTATCGCTGGAAAGGAAAAACGATTGAACTGATCGATCGCGGTGAAAGCTACTTTCAGCCTGTGATAAGCAAAGGCAAAATGTATAACTGCTACATGACACCTTCCTACGCTGATGGGCGTATTATTTATCCGCTAGTACGTAAAAATGGTCATTTGACGCCGCCTCTTAGCCTTGATGGGACGTGTCAACCTTTTTGGCTAATCGGTAATGTTCGTACCGTGATTCAGGCAGAAAAACCCGGCGCTGAGCCCGAATCGCTTGAGATTCAGTGGCAGGAAAACAAAGCATCGCCAGGGCGTTTTTGCCCATTAGTTCCGTTTATCGAAGGTGATAAGCTAAGTCCGCGTCTGGTGACGGATGACGATGTGCCTGATACCTGTATCAGTCGCGCTGAGTATGAAGATATAAAACAATAGGTCAGGAGAGCGTTAATGACAGCATCCCTACACATTATTCTTGATACCGATCCGGGCATTGATGACGCGGCTGCGATTGCCGCTGCGCTGTTCGCCCCCGAGCTGGATCTGCAACTAATAACCACCGTTGCCGGCAACGTTTCGGTCGAAAAAACCACCCGTAATGCGTTGCAGCTTCTGCATTTCTGGGACGCCGATGTGCCACTTGCACAAGGGGCCGCGACGCCGTTGCTGCGTCCGTTACGCGATGCGGCATACGTCCACGGCGAATCCGGTATGGAAGGCTATGATTTTGTCGACCATCAGCGCCAACCGTTGGCGAAGCCTGCGTTTATCGCTATCCGGGATGTGTTGATGAACGCCCCGGAGCCCATGACATTAGTGGCGATTGGGCCATTGACCAATATTGCGTTGCTACTGATGCACTATCCGGAGTGTGCGTGTAACATTCGCCGTCTGGTGTTGATGGGCGGTTCCGCAGGGCGCGGCAATTTTACGCCTAATGCTGAATTTAACATTGCTGTCGATCCGGAGGCCGCCGCCCACGTATTTCGTAGCGGCATTGAGATTGTGATGTGTGGGCTGGACGTCACGAATCAGGCAATGCTCTCGCCAGATTTTCTAAGTAAACTGCCCGCGCTGAATCGCACCGGTAAGATGTTGCACAGCCTGTTCAACCATTATCGCAGCGGTAGTATGCGCACTGGCGTCCGGATGCACGATCTCTGCGCGATCGCCTGGCTGGTGCGTCCGGAGCTTTTTACCCTGCAATCCTGTTTTGTGGCCGTAGAAACGCAGGGGCAATATACCGCCGGTACCACGGTGGTGGATATTGAAGGGCGTCTGGGGCAGCCCGCCAACGCGCAGGTGGCGCTGGCGCTGGATGTGGACGGTTTTCGTCAGTGGGTGGCTGAGGTGTTTGCCTGTGCGCCGTAATTACATGTTGGCGCCATAATCTCATACTTTGCCGCGATAGAGTCTCTCCGGCCTGCCCACTTTCCCGTAGCTGATCTCCGCTTCGAGAAAGTTATTTTTCACGCCTTGTTCCAGATAGCGTCGGGCAGTGGTTTTACTGCTGCCCAGAATTTGCGCCAGAGTGTCTGCTGTATGTACTGCCTGCGGGTCGGCGAATATTTGTCGTACCCGGTTGAAGGTGTTTTCATCAATTCCCCGCAGTCCGCTATTCGGTTCTGCGGTTTGTTCTTTGGCCTGGATATTAAATAAGGCATCAACGTGCGTCTGGTTTGCCTGCTCACTGGAACGTAACGAACTGCGGTAACGGGTGAACCGCTCCAGGGTATGCTGCAGGCGCTGATAATGTACCGGCTTAATCAGATAATCGAATACGCCCATGCGTAAGGCATCGCTGATGGTATCCATATGATTGTCGGCGGTAATGAAAATAATTCGCCCCGTGTAGTTGGTGCTGATGGTATGACGAATTAAATCGATCCCTTTGCCATCGGGTAAAAAATTATCCAATAGAATTAACTGTGGTTGATAGAGGCGTATTTGCTTCTTTGCACTTTCCAGTTTGTCTGCGATGCCGACGATTGAAAACTGGGGAAAAAGCTTGATGGTATCCACCAGGATTTCCGCTAGCATCGGTTCGTCTTCAACGATGAGTGTCGTAATGCTATCCATGTTATTCTTCTCTGGTAAAAGGGATATAGAGGGTAAAAATGGTGCCAAAAGGATTATTGTTATCGACGATAATGTCGCCATTGGCCTGCTTGACGTAGCTGTGCACCAACCATAATCCAATTCCGTGATCGCCGTTGTTGTGGGTGGTCACTCCACGCTCGAAAATATGCTGGCGGATATTTTCGTCAATACCACATCCCTGATCGGCAACTTCAATAATGACTTCATTACCTTCGCTATTGATCAGGCACTCAATCTGTCGCGAGCCTTCGCTATTGAGCAGGGTGGCGTTATAGGCGTTGTCCAATAAATTGCCAACAATCGAAATCCATTCATTATGCGAGAGCGATGACGGCAGGTGTTCAACAAAGCTTGAAGGATCGAAAATCAGCTCCAGCCCCAGCTCTTTTGCCCGATAATATTTACCGATTAATAGCCCCGCAAGGTGGTGGTCGCGGAAATTATGGGAAATAAAATCGAGTACTTTCTGGTGGCTTTCCGACTGCTGCTGAATCAGCGCCAGCGCATTATCGTAGCGCTTCAGGAACAGCAGTCCGGCAATGGTGGAAATAAGGTTGCGATGCTCATGCTGCACGGCGCGCAGGTTATCGGCGTATTGCCGTACCTGACTTAACTGCAGGCTGAGTGTATTGATATCGTCTTTGTTGCGAAAGCTAATAACCCAGCCCTGAGGCTGGTTGTCAATAATGACCGCCATGCGACTGGCGATGACTTTCATTTGGTTAAAGGTGACGATCTCATCTTTTTTGTTTTTTTGCGGCGCATCGTAAAAGAAGGCCTCCGGCAACACGACATGGTGGATTGCATAGCCAATGAGTTCAGACTCCGGTTGGCTCAGATTCAGTAAGCGGCGAGCCGTTTGGTTAATAGCGGTAATACGGTGATGGGAGTCAATGGCGATCAACCCTTCAAATACCGACTCAAACAACACGCTTTGCTGAATTAATAGTTGTGAAAGCTGCTGCGGCTCCATGTTAAGCATCTGCTTTTTAATATGCAGCGAGAAGCGGCGGGCGCAGTACAACAGTACCAGCAGCAGTAACGCCATCGGGAACAGCAACGAGCTGATTTGTAAGTTAAGCCAGCTCTCCAACTGTTCCAGAGTATAGCCGACGGAAACAATACCGATGACTTTACCGGTACTGTCCTGAATCGGGGATTTACCACGTAAGGAAGAGCCTAATGAACCTTTGCGCACCGATACGTAGCTTTTAGCGTTATACAGCGCGTCGTCGCTATCACCGCCCTCCATATATTTGCCGATCTCATCCGGGTTGACGTGATACAGTCGCTGACCTTTTTCGTTGCCAACGGTAATGTAAGTCGCGTCCGAAAACGAGCGCATTGGGTCAATCAGCGCTTTGATGCGTGACAAATCATGCGCCTCTACGGCTTCAACTAATTCTGGCATAGCGGATATTTGCATTGCCTGAATAAGCGCACGTTGGCCCACCTGATAATGCAGGCGTTCTTTCGTGATATCGGTCAGATACCAAGTGATTGCCAGCATCACGATGGTGGATGTAAACAGGATCAGTAGAAATATCCGGTTTTGAAACGAGCGTCTGGCAAACCAGTGTGTAATTTCCCGTATAAACATATTGGTAGTTAGATATTTAATTACGGTATTTTCTTGCATTCGGCATCACCGGAACCTGAACCAGTTCATACTTACTTTTCTTTCAGAAAAAATTTGGATGAAAATGGGATACGACATGCGTATCCCATCCACTATTACATCGCCAACACGTATTTCAGCATCACGCCCGCGGCAATGGCCGAACCGATAACCCCCGCCACGTTCGGGCCCATCGCGTGCATCAGCAGGAAGTTCTGCGGGTCCGATTCCAGCCCCACTTTGTTCGATACGCGGGCCGCCATCGGCACTGCCGACACCCCCGCCGAACCGATAAGCGGGTTAATTTTGTTCTTACTGCACAGGTTCATCAGCTTCGCCATCAGCACCCCGGCCGCAGTCCCGATACCAAAGGCAATCACACCCAGCAGCAGAATGCCCAGCGTCTGCGGCTGCAGGAACTTGTCCGCCACCAGTTTTGCGCCCACCGACAGCCCGAGGAAGATGGTCACGATATTAATCAGCCCGTTCTGTACCGTGTCGCTCAGACGCTCCACCACGCCGCTTTCGCGCATCAGATTGCCAAAGCAGAACATCCCCAGCAGCGGCGCGGCGTCCGGCAGCAGCAGCGCCACCAGCATGAGCAACACCACCGGGAAGAGGATTTTTTCCCGCTTACTCACCGTGCGCAGCTGCACCATGCGGATTTTCCGCTCCGTCTCCGTGGTCAGCGCTTTCATAATCGGCGGCTGGATTAACGGCACCAGCGCCATATACGAGTACGCCGCCACCGCGATGGCCCCCAGCAGCTCCGGCGCCAGCTTGCCCGACAGATAAATCGCCGTTGGGCCGTCCGCGCCGCCGATGATGCCGATGGCCGCCGCCTGCGGCAGGGTGAAGGAAATCAGGCCGAAGTAATTCAGCGTCAGCGCCCCCAGCACCGTGGCGAAGATACCGAACTGCGCCGCCGCCCCCAGCAGCAGGGTGCGCGGGTTGGCCAGCAGCGGGCCGAAGTCGGTCATCGCGCCGACGCCCATGAAGATGACCAGCGGCGCGACGCCGGAGCCAATCGCCACTTTATAGAACAGCGCCAGCACCCCCGGCGTGTAGCCCATGTCCACCGCCAGGTTCTCCATCTGGCTCTGCACCGACGGCAGAGCAAGGGCCAGCGCTTCCTTGATGGCGTGCACGTCCGGCGCGCAGTTAAGCTTCGCGGCAATCACCGCCAGCTGCCCGGCGTCGTGATGCGCCAGCAGACTTTCCAGCGCGGTCAGCGCCATACCCGCTTCCGGGATGTTGGAGAGCAGCCCACCGAAGCCAATCGGCAGCAGCAGCAGCGGCTCGAACTTCTTCGCAATCGCCAGCCACAGCAGCAGCAGGCTGACCAGCAGCATGATGGCCTGGCCTGCGCCAAGGTGCATCAGTCCCATGCCCTGAAGCAGGGCGTTCAGACTTTCCATTTCCGCTCCTCGTCCTTACGCCAGCGTCATCAGGGTGTCGCCGACGGAAACCGCGTCCCCGGACTTCACCGCGATACCGCGTACCGTCCCGGCCTGCGCGGCGCGGATTTCGGTTTCCATCTTCATGGCTTCCAGAATCAGCAGCACGTCGCCTTCGGCCACCGTCTGGCCCTCGGTGGCAATCACCTTCCAGATGTTGCCCGCCAGCGGCGCGGTGACCGGGGTGCCGGCGCCCGCCGGGGCGGCAGCGGCTGGCGCGGAGGCAGGAACGGCTGCGGTCAGCTGGCTGATATCGCCGCCGTCGCTGACTTTCACCACAAAGGCCTTACCTTCCACTTCCACGGTGTAGATACCGGAGGCGGCAGGCTTCTCTGCTTTTGCCACCGGCTGCGCGGTTTCCGCCTGCGGCACCGGCTCAAACGCCGCCGGGTTGTGGCGGTTTTCGAGGAATTTGAGGCCGATTTGCGGGAACAGCGCCACGGTGAGCACGTCGTCGATAGCGTTTCCCGCCAGAGTAATGCCCTTCTCCTGCGCCTGGCGCCTGACGTCCGCTTCCAGTTCAGCCAGTTCCGGCTTCAGCAGGTCCGCCGGGCGGCAGGTCACCGGAGCGCCCCCTTCCAGCACGCGGGCCTGTAACGCGGCGTTCACCGGCACCGGGGTGTGGCCGTATTCGCCTTTCAGAATGCCCGCCGTTTCTTTGGCAATGGTTTTGTAGCGCTCGCCGGTCAGGACGTTGAGCACCGCCTGGGTGCCGACAATCTGCGAGGTCGGGGTCACCAGCGGGATAAAGCCGAGGTCCTCGCGCACGCGGGGGATTTCCGCCAGCACCTGGTCGAGTTTGTCCGCCGCGTTCTGCTGCTTCAGCTGGCTTTCGAGGTTGGTCAGCATCCCGCCCGGTACCTGCGCCACCAGAATACGGCTGTCGTAGCCCTTCAGCTGGCCTTCAAAGGCGTGATACTTTTTGCGCACCTCGCGGAAGTACGCAGCGATATTTTCCAGCTTCAGGATATCCAGCCCGGTGTCGTGCTCAGTACCTGCCAACGTCGCCACCAGCGCTTCGGTGGCCGGGTGGCCGTAGGTGGCGCTCATGGACGAAATCGCCGTGTCCACGCCGTCGACGCCCGCCTCGATAGCCTTCAGCAGGGCCATCTCCGCCATCCCGGTGGTGGCGTGACAGTGCAGGTGCAGGCGCACCTCAAAACGTTTTTTGATTTCGCTGACCAGCTCATACGCCGCCATCGGCGTGAGAATGCCGGACATATCCTTGATGGCAATCGAGTCAACGCCGGTCTCTAACAACTGTTCGGTTAAATCCAGCCAGGTCTGCAGGGTGTGCGCCGGGCTGGTGGTGTACGAGAGCGTGCCCTGGGCGTGCGCGCCGTGGCTGCGCACCGCCTGTAATGCCGCCTTCATATTACGCGGGTCGTTCATGGCGTCGAAGACGCGGAAGACGTCCATGCCGTTTTTCACCGCGCGTTCGACGAAGCGCTCCACCACGTCATCGGCGTAGTGGCGGTAGCCGAGCAGGTTCTGGCCGCGCAGCAGCATCTGCAGCGGGGTTTTGGGCATGGCCTTTTTAAGCTCGCGCAGGCGCAGCCACGGGTCTTCGCCGAGGAAACGGATGCAGGCGTCAAAGGTGGCGCCGCCCCAGCACTCCAGCGAGCCGTAGCCCACGTCATCAAGCTGGGCGGCAATCGGCAGCATGTCGTCAAGGCGCAGGCGGGTGGCGAACAGGGACTGGTGGGCGTCGCGCAGGACGACATCGGTAATGGCAATAGTCATGGATCCCTCCGGGAATTAAGCGTTAAGTCGGTGATGGTGAATGGCGGCGGCAATCACCGGCTTTAAGCGGGTGAAGTCGTCCACGGCGGGAACGGCGCGCGGTGCGGGCGCGGCGACGGGTTCCGGGAAGAAGCGAGTAATCACGGCGGACATGCCGCGAATGGCAAAGATGAGCAGGAACAGAAAGCTCAGTACGAACCCCATCCCTAAAAACATCAGGGTGAAACCTTCACCCAGTAATACAGCTTCGTTCATGAATCATTTTCCATAATGAGAGGCACGACGGTGGCCTTGACGACAACCTTCCTGGTGAATCCGGCTAAGGAGTAGAGTGGATTTCCCTTGGCCACCTCTGGCTTTGGCCTCTACTTTTCTCCAGGTCATTTGCGGCAAAGACACCGCCGTGCGTTTTTTTACACCATCATGCTGAACACGATGCTGGCGATAACCAGCACAATACCGCCGCCCAGACGAGAGGAAATTTGTGCATATGAAATGAGATTCATACGGTTACAGGCGGAGAGTACTTCCAGATCGCCGGAGCCGCCGCGGTTGGCCATACAAAGACCCGCAGTAATGGATGATTCAATCGGGTAGAAGCCAATCAACCAGCCCCCGATAGCTGCGCCAACGACTGCGCCGACCACGATGATCGCGGCGATAACTACGTTGGCGAACGTCAGGGCATCGATGATCTCTTGCAGATCGGTGTAGCAAACACCTACACCTACCATCAGCACCCACAGCAGTTGTTTGGAGAAGAAGTCAGCAAGACGTTTCGCCCCGGCTTTAATCTCCGGTGAGCAAAGACCTGATGCGTTCAGCGCAGCAACAATCAGGACCATCCAGGCGAAGTAGTGAATAGAGACGCCGCCGATGCTTGGCAGAATTTTCTTGGCAACAACATAGGCCAGCAGGAAGCAAGTGGTGGATAGCACCATGCCAACCGCCGTTTCACGATGGGTAATCTGACCGGCCTTTTCATCATCTTCGGTTTTGAAGGAAGCCTTACGAACCAACTCACCTTCACCGCTAAGCCAGGTGTATTTTTTGCCAATCATATCGAGGAGGGCGGCGAAAATAATGGCGAAGATATTCGCAATGGTCAGAATAGCAATAGCCGTTGAGTAATACTCTTCGCGAGAACGTCCGGTAACCGAGTGATAAATTTCAGACAGAGGCACGGCGCCCGCGCCGTTACCACCGCCCATAATCGGCAGAACGTACAGCATCATGATACGGTCGACCGGGATACCGAAGCACAGACCAATGACGATACCGAAAAGGGACGCGCCGACAATCCCGGCGAGGATGGTTGGGATATAGCCCAGCAGTGATTTTAATAGCAGCTTACGGTTTACCGACAGGATCGCGCCTGTGATCAACACTGCGATAAACAGGTTAAGGAAGTTGCTTTTATCCATTACGTTGCTGATCGCATCAATTTCTTTCTGCGTAAATATGCCAGCATAGACAAAATAAGCTGCAACCAGAAATATCATAACCGGTGCGCCGCCAATATATTTATTGAAGATCGGTAAACGTTTGCCGATTTCACCAAAAATGGCCCCCATAACAAACATAAGAGCAAAACCACCGACTAAGTCAGTCGGTATAGCGTTATAGAAATGAGACAGTAATAAAGTAATTAATGCAAAGGCATAAAGCGGTAGCGGCATACCAAAGATTTTGAATCTGAGTAAATCGCTGGCCCCCTTTTTCTCCGTCGCCGAAGCCTGGGTCATGTTGGTCATAAACATTTTCCTGTGTATTGATGGGTAACAAGACCCGCGCATACTAATAAATTCAATGAACCGTGAGATGTGACTATCTTCACTGAATGGTTGTGTTTTTAATTAATTTAATTATTTTTATTAACTCTGGTTAATTAAGAAAATAAAAACCATAAAGCTTATAAAAGCAAGGGGTAAAGTGTGATGTCTATTCCAGACGAGTAATACAAACGCTGGCGAAATATGCGACGTTATTTGCTGACGGATGCAGAATAGAGTGAATCTAATATTTAAACGCATTTATTTGCAAAAGGATGTATTGCGTCGCGAGTCGGTCGCCATGTTTCTGGATGGCGTGGGACTCGCCCTGGAAGACGATTGTGAAATCGCGGTATGCGCATATTGGCAGGGTGAGATAGTTGGATGCGGCTCGCTGGCCGGGAACGTACTGAAATGCATCGCCGTTTCCCCGGTTTTACAAGGGGAAGGGCTCAGCCTCAAACTGCTGACTGAGCTGCTTACATTGGCCTACGAGTTAAACCGCAGCGAGCTTTTCCTGTTCACTAAGCCGCAAAATCGGTTGCTGTTTTCTGGCGCGGGGTTTTGGCCCATTGCGCAGGCAGGTGAGCTGGCGGTGTTAATGGAGAACAGCAGTGAACGGTTAGCGCGCTTTTGTCGCCAACTGGCGCTTTATCGTCAACCGGGAAAAACGATTGGCGCCATCGTCATGAACGCCAATCCGTTTACATTGGGCCACCGTTATCTGGTGGAGCAAGCGGCTGCGGCCTGTGACTGGCTGCATCTGTTTGTGGTCAAAGAAGATGCTTCATTTTTTTCCTATACCGACCGTTGGGCGCTGATCGAACAAGGAATCGCGGGCATCGACAACGTCACGTTGCATTCCGGCTCCGCTTATATGATCTCGCGTGCGACGTTTCCCGGCTATTTCCTCAAAGAAAAAGGGGTTGTGGACGACTGCCATTGCCAGATCGATCTGCAACTCTTCCGTGAACATCTGGCTCCAGCGCTGGGGGTTACCCATCGTTTTGTCGGCAGTGAACCGTTTTGTCCTCTGACCTGTGCCTATAACCAGCGAATGCACGACATTTTACACGATCCGAAGCGTAGCGGCCCGGTTATTGAGGTCGTCGAGCTGGCGCGAGTAGAGAAAAACGGCGCGGCTATTTCCGCCTCTCGCGTCAGAAAACTGTATAGCGAACGTAATTGGTCGGCAATAAGCGCGCTGGTGCCTGCTGGCACCCTGGCATATCTGCAGCGGCATGCCGCCAGACACACTGAAACCATATGACGTAACACCGTTAACAAGGAACATAACTAATGAAAATCATTAAAGATGCCCTGGCAGGCACGCTGGAATCCAGCGATGTGATGATCAGGATTGGTCCATCCAGCGAGCCAGGAATTCGGCTGGAGCTAGAGAGTCTGGTGAAGCAGCAGTTTGGCGCGGCGATTGAGCAGGTGGTTCGGGAAACGCTGGCGAAGCTGGGCGTTGAACGCGCGCTGGTTAGCGTCGATGACAAAGGCGCGCTGGAGTGTATTTTACGCGCCCGAGTGCAGGCGGCGGCGTTACGCGCTGCAGAACAAACGGAAATTCAATGGAGTGCGTTATGAGACCTCGTCGCAGTATGTTGTTTATCCCCGGCGCAAATGCGGCCATGTTGAGCACCTCGTTTGTCTACGGTGCGGACGCGGTGATGTTCGACTTAGAAGACGCCGTAGCATTACGTGAGAAAGATACCGCCCGTCTTTTAGTCCATCACGCGCTTCAACATCCGTTCTATCAGGATGTTGAAAAAGTGGTGCGCATTAATCCACTGAACACGCCATTCGGTCTGGCCGATCTTGAGGCCGTCGTGCGTGGTGGCGCGGATATCGTGCGTCTGCCGAAAACCGACAGCAAAAACGATGTGCTGGAGCTGGAAGCGCAGGTTGAACGGATCGAACGTGAATGTGGACGTGAAGTCGGCAGTACCAGGCTGATGGCGGCGATCGAATCAGCGAAAGGCGTGGTCAATGCCGTCGACATCGCCACCTCCAGCCCGCGCATGGTGGCAATTGCGCTGGCGGCATTTGATTACGTGATGGATATGGGCACCAGCCGGGGCGATGGCACCGAGCTGTTCTACGCCCGCTGCGCAGTGCTGCATGCGGCGCGCGTTGCGGGTATTGCCGCCTATGATGTCGTTTGGTCGGATATCAATAATGAAGAAGGCTTCCTGAAGGAAGTGCAGTTGGCGAAAGGGCTTGGTTTTAACGGTAAGTCCTTAGTGAACCCACGTCAGATTGAGCTGTTACATCAGGCTTATTCTCCGACACGTAAAGAAGTTGAGCATGCGTATGAGGTGATTGCCGCCGCTGAAGAGGCTGAGTCTCGCGGTCTGGGCGTCGTTTCACTCAACGGCAAAATGATTGACGGCCCGATTATCGACCACGCGCGCAAAGTGGTGGCGCTGTCGGCTTCCGGTATTCGTGATTAAGGAAGGAACCATGAAAGAGACTGTAACCATGCTCAACCAGCAATATGTCGTACCGGAAGGATTACAGCCCTACCAGGGGGTAACAGCGAACAGCCCGTGGCTTGCCAGTGAAACGGAAAAGCGTCGGCGTAAAATTTGTGACTCGCTTGAAGAGGCTATTCGTCGTTCCGGGCTTAAAAATGGCATGACGATATCCTTCCACCATGCGTTTCGTGGTGGCGACAAAGTTGTCAATATGGTGATGGCGAAGCTGGCGGAAATGGGATTCCGCGATCTGACGCTTGCCTCCAGCTCATTAATTGATGCCCACTGGCCGCTTATCGAACACATTAAAAATGGCGTGGTGCGGCAGATTTATACCTCCGGGCTGCGCGGCAAGTTAGGGGAAGAGATCTCCGCTGGCCTGATGGAAAACCCGGTACAGATCCACTCTCACGGCGGCCGCGTAAAGCTGATTCAGAGCGGTGAGCTGAATATTGATGTCGCTTTCCTCGGCGTGCCGTGCTGCGACGAATTTGGTAATGCGAACGGCTTTAGCGGCAAGTCACGCTGCGGCTCTTTGGGGTATGCGCAGGTTGATGCGCAGTACGCTAAATGTGTGGTGCTCCTGACTGAAGAGTGGGTCGAATTCCCCAATTATCCGGCCAGTATCGCGCAGGATCAGGTTGATTTGATCGTGCAGGTGGATGAGGTAGGGGATCCGGAAAAAATCACCGCGGGTGCGATTCGTCTGTCCAGCAACCCGCGTGAACTGTTGATCGCCCGGCAGGCGGCCAATGTGATCGAACACTCGGGTTATTTTTGTGATGGTTTCTCGCTGCAAACCGGCACCGGTGGCGCTTCTCTGGCGGTCACCCGTTTCCTGGAAGACAAAATGCGTCGCCACAACATTACGGCGAGTTTTGGCCTGGGTGGGATCACCGGCACCATGGTGGATCTGCATGAGAAAGGGTTGATCAAAGCGCTGCTGGATACGCAATCATTCGATGGCGATGCAGCCCGTTCGCTGGCGCAGAACCCGCATCATATTGAAATTTCAACCAATCAATACGCGAACCCCGGCTCTAAAGGCGCGGCATGCGAACGCCTGAATGTGGTGATGCTGAGCGCGCTGGAAATTGACGTGAATTTCAACGTTAACGTGATGACCGGTTCAAACGGCGTACTGCGTGGCGCATCGGGCGGCCATAGCGATACGGCAGCAGGGGCCGATCTCACCATTATTACCGCACCGCTGGTGCGCGGGCGTATTCCTTGCGTGGTAGAAAAAGTGCTGACTACCGTCACGCCTGGGGCAAGTGTTGATGTGCTGGTTACCGACCATGGTATTGCGGTAAACCCCGCGCGTCAGGATCTGCTTGATAACCTGCGTGCTGCGGGTGTGGCGCTGATGACCATCGAACAACTGCAACAGCGCGCCGAGCAACTGACCGGTAAACCGCAGCCGATTGAGTTTACCGATCGGGTGGTGGCTGTGGTGCGTTATCGCGACGGTTCAGTGATTGACGTGATTCGCCAGGTTAAAGGCTGATGAAGGGCACAGACCTGCTGTACCAGGGCCAGGCAGTTACGCTGGAGGAGATGCTACAAGCGCGCGATAAACGTGCCGCCAGGCAGCGTCAGGCGTTGAACTGCTATCGGCTACCGTTGATTTCCCTCACGCTGGTTGCACCGGGCGCCGTTAAAAACTCAGCGGTCTGGCGGCGTGTCGCCGATTACGCAATTGCCGAAATACTGGCGCTTTGCGAACAGAAGGAGTGGGTCAACGTCTGGGAAATGCAGGTAAATGAACGCAGCGGCCCGGAATGGATGGCAGCGGTCTGTGCGCCGGCAATGGCGTTGAAACAGCACATGTCGACACTAGAGATGCGCCATCCGTTAGGGCGGCTTTGGGACATCGACATTATTGATAGCGACGGTAAGTCGCTATCACGCCGTGAACTCGGGCATCCTGCCCGGCCATGTTTGATATGCCAGCAGGATGCTCATCTCTGTGCCCGGGGCAAGCATCACACCCTTGACCTTTTGTTGGATGAAATTGCACGAAGGATTGAATGCTATGAACGTGAGCGTTGTGACTGAACGGCGTACGCCAGCGTACTCATCGCTGGCGGCTGGCGAACTTAATGGGTTGGTTGCAAGAGCGCTGCTGACGGAAGCCAGGCTGACACCAAAACCCGGTCTGGTCGATATTCGTAATTCGGGAGCGCATAGGGATATGGATCTGGCGGCATTTGAACGTAGCACTACCGCCATTGCTCCATGGATGGAAAAGTTTTTTATCATGGGCAACAACACGGCGGCGGTGGCGGCAGAAAATGTCCTGGTGATGCTGCGTCCGCTGGGGATGGCCTGTGAGAACGATATGCTACAGGCGACCAATGGTGTGAATACCCATCGCGGGGCGATTTTCGCTTTTGGCCTGCTGAGCGCAGCGATTGGCCGACTTCTCGCGCGGGGAGAACCGTTGGAGCAAAATCGTATCTGCGACCAGGTTGCCCGCCTGAGTCGGAATATTGTTGCCCACGAGCTCTCAGCAAAAAAAGCGGGAAAACTGACAAAGAGTGAAACCCATTTCCAGTGCTATGGCCTGTCGGGCGCGCGGGGAGAAGCGGAAAGCGGTTTTCGAACCGTCAGAACGCAGGCTTTGCCGGTGTTTAACCGGGTCGTGCAGGAGCATGACGATACCCATCTTGCCCTGCTGCAAACATTGTTGCATCTGATGGCGTGGAATGATGATACCAATCTGGTGTCACGGGGAGGCCTGGAAGGGCTTTACTACGTGCAGCAGCAGGCACAAAAATTGTTGTGGCAAGGGGGCGTATTGGTTGAGGGGGGCATTGAAGCGATGCAGTCCCTCGATGATGAACTCATCCTGCGTAACTTAAGCCCTGGCGGTAGCGCGGATTTATTGGCAGTGACCTGGTTTTTAAGTCATTTTCCTGCCGGTTCCCTCTATCCTGAGTAAGTTTCTCTTCTTTCATTCTCTCCAGCAATGATTCATCCTGCGGGATGAATCATGTCTTTTACTGATATCGCTCCCTGTTTATCATTAATTTCTAATTATCGGCGATTTTAGATGGCGGCCTCCGGGCGCGCTGGTTACTCTGAAAACGGTTTACGCAATTTTTACAAAAGAGAATAGCTATGCATGAAGCACAAATCCGCGTCGCCATTGCCGGCGCCGGTGGCCGCATGGGACGGCAGTTAATCCAGGCCGCCATGGCGATGGAAGGTGTTCAGCTGGGTGCCGCGCTGGAGCGCGAAGGCTCTTCCTTGCTGGGCAGCGATGCTGGCGAACTGGCAGGGGCGGGAAAGTCCGGCGTGATCGTTCAAAGCAGCCTTGAGGCGGTAAAAGATGATTTTGACGTTTTCATCGATTTTACCCGTCCGGAAGGCACGTTGACGCATCTGGCGTTTTGCCGCCAGCATGGTAAAGGGATGGTGATTGGTACTACCGGCTTTGACGACGCCGGTAAACAGGCCATTCGCGAGGCGTCGCAAGAGATTGCGATCGTTTTCGCCGCAAACTTTAGCGTCGGCGTTAACGTCATGCTCAAGCTGCTGGAGAAAGCCGCGAAGGTAATGGGCGACTATAGCGATATTGAAATTATTGAAGCGCACCACCGCCATAAAGTGGATGCACCGTCGGGTACGGCGCTGGCAATGGGCGAGGCAATCGCCGGGGCGCTGGATAAAAATCTGAAGGACTGCGCGGTCTACTCGCGTGAAGGTTATACCGGCGAGCGCGTACCGGGCACGATTGGCTTTGCGACCGTACGCGCGGGCGACATCGTCGGCGAACATACCGCGATGTTTGCCGATATTGGCGAGCGCGTAGAGATTACGCATAAAGCTTCCAGTCGCATGACGTTTGCAAATGGCGCGTTGCGATCGGCGTTATGGCTAAAAACGAAGAAAAATGGGCTATTTGACATGCGGGATGTGCTGGGGCTGGATGTATTATAGCGACTAAATACCTTCGTGATGTGGTTGTGGTAATCAAGATTAATTGATTACAAAGGGCAATATATTATTGCCCTTTTGTTTTTTTGCCCCCCGGTTATTCGGTCAGATAAATAACGCTTTTCACCATTCATGTTTCGACAGTTTCTTCGCCCACGACATGTTCTGCCGCAGTGGCTTACCGTATGCAAAAGGCACCTCGACCAGACTAATAAGACTGATATCCATTGGGGGGGTAGTGCTGTTCCATGGGGTCATTTTATCTCTTTTACTTCAATGGGTTAGCTTTTTTATGCTGTAGTGAGGCTGGTTGTGTTCCAATCTTATGCGCTAGTCTTAAAGAAAAAGAAGTTGGATCTTTATATCGCGATTGTAATTCTTATTACATTGTCTTAATTTGCTTTTTTTGTTGGTTTTATGATGCATTTGTTTTATTTTTTATGTTTTTAACACCTTGATTTTTAAAATGTTTTTGTCGTTAATTTGCTTAATTTTGAATTTTTTATGCATTTAATAGTGTTGATGGCTATTAAATGAATTTTTATCGTTGTTTTTTGTTGTTTTAATGTGAAATTTGACCATTTGGTCCACTTTTTATCATGCCAGCCAGTTTTTTGCGAACTCACGGAAGCGCAAGCGTTTTCTATCGTCACTTAGTTGATCTTTTTGCCTCTTAAACAGAATAACTTCTTTATAATGTGCAAAATAACATAAAAAACACCCTCTTTAAGTTGACTTTTATCCGGCTTAACTTCAGAATGCCGCCGTTTGCCAGAAATCCACGGGTAAGCAAATTTGCATTGCTTCATACTGACTGAATGAATTAATATGCAAATAAAGTGAGTGAATATTCTCTGGAGGGTGTTTTGATTAAGTCAGCGCTATTGGTTCTGGAAGACGGAACCCAGTTTCACGGTCGGGCCATAGGGGCAACAGGTTCGGCGGTTGGGGAAGTCGTTTTCAATACTTCAATGACCGGTTATCAAGAAATCCTCACTGATCCTTCCTATTCCCGCCAAATCGTCACTCTTACTTATCCCCATATTGGTAATGTCGGCACCAATGAAGCCGATGAAGAATCTTCTCAGGTTCATGCGCAAGGTTTAGTGATTCGCGATCTGCCGTTGATTGCCAGCAACTTCCGTAACACCGAAGACCTCTCTTCTTACCTGAAACGCCATAACATCGTGGCGATTGCTGATATCGATACCCGCAAGCTGACCCGACTGCTGCGTGAGAAAGGCGCACAGAACGGCTGCATCATTGCAGGCGATAGCCCGGATGCGAAGCTGGCGCTGGAAAAAGCGAAAGCATTTCCTGGACTGAACGGTATGGATCTGGCGAAAGAAGTGACCACGGCGGAAACCTACCGCTGGACGCAGGGTAGCTGGACGCTGAAAGACGGTTTACCGGAAGCGAAATCTGAGGATGACCTGCCGTTCCACGTGGTGGCCTACGATTTTGGCGCCAAGCGCAACATTCTACGTATGCTGGTGGATCGCGGCTGCCGCCTGACGGTGGTGCCAGCGCAGACCTCTGCTGAAGAGGTGCTGAAAATGAATCCGGACGGCATCTTCCTGTCAAACGGCCCTGGCGACCCGGCTCCGTGCGACTACGCGATTACTGCTATCCAGAAATTCCTCGAAACCGACATTCCGCTATTTGGCATCTGCCTCGGTCATCAGCTACTGGCGCTGGCGAGCGGTGCGAAGACCGTTAAGATGAAGTTCGGCCATCACGGCGGCAACCATCCGGTAAAAGATATGGACAGAAACGTGGTAATGATCACCGCGCAGAACCACGGCTTTGCGGTGGATGAAGACTCGCTGCCAGCCAACCTGCGCGTGACCCACAAGTCGCTGTTCGACGGCACCCTGCAGGGCATTCACCGTACCGACAAACCGGCGTTCTGCTTCCAGGGACACCCGGAAGCCAGCCCCGGCCCGCACGATGCGGCGCCGCTGTTCGACCACTTTATCGAGCTTATTGAGCAATACCGTCAGTCCGCGAAATAATCAGGAGTAATAAGAGCCATGCCAAAACGTACAGATATAAAAAGCATCCTGATTCTGGGCGCGGGTCCGATTGTTATCGGTCAGGCGTGTGAGTTTGACTACTCCGGCGCTCAGGCGTGTAAAGCCCTGCGCGAAGAGGGCTACCGCGTTATTCTGGTGAACTCCAACCCGGCCACCATCATGACCGACCCGGAAATGGCCGATGCCACCTACATCGAGCCGATTCACTGGGAAGTGGTGCGCAAAATCATTGAAAAAGAGCGTCCGGATGCGGTGCTGCCGACCATGGGCGGCCAGACCGCGCTGAACTGCGCGCTGGAGCTGGAGCGGCAGGGCGTGCTGGAAGAGTTCGGCGTCACCATGATTGGCGCCACCGCCGACGCCATTGATAAAGCCGAAGACCGTCGTCGCTTCGATATCGCGATGAAGAAAATTGGTCTCGACACCGCGCGTTCCGGTATCGCGCACACCATGGAAGAAGCGCTGGCGGTTGCCGCTGACGTGGGCTTCCCGTGCATCATCCGTCCGTCCTTTACCATGGGCGGCACCGGCGGCGGTATCGCTTACAACCGTGAAGAGTTCGAAGAAATCTGCGAACGCGGTCTGGACCTCTCGCCAACCAACGAGCTGCTGATTGATGAATCGCTGATCGGCTGGAAAGAGTACGAGATGGAAGTGGTGCGTGATAAAAACGACAACTGCATCATCGTCTGCTCTATCGAAAACTTCGATGCGATGGGCATCCATACCGGCGACTCCATCACCGTGGCCCCGGCACAGACGCTGACCGACAAAGAATATCAAATCATGCGTAACGCCTCGATGGCGGTACTGCGTGAAATCGGCGTCGAAACCGGCGGTTCTAACGTCCAGTTCGCAGTGAACCCGAAAAACGGTCGTCTGATCGTTATCGAAATGAACCCGCGCGTCTCCCGCTCCTCGGCGCTGGCGTCGAAAGCCACCGGCTTCCCGATTGCCAAAGTGGCCGCCAAACTGGCGGTGGGTTATACCCTCGACGAGCTGATGAACGACATCACCGGTGGCCGTACACCGGCCTCCTTCGAGCCGTCCATCGACTACGTTGTCACCAAAATTCCGCGCTTTAACTTCGAGAAATTCGCCGGTGCTAACGACCGTCTGACCACCCAGATGAAATCGGTCGGGGAAGTGATGGCGATTGGCCGCACGCAGCAGGAATCCCTGCAGAAAGCGCTGCGCGGCCTGGAAGTGGGCGCCACCGGTTTCGACCCGAAAGTGAGCCTCGACGACCCGGAAGCGCTGACTAAAATCCGCCGCGAGCTGAAAGACGCGGGCGCTGATCGTATCTGGTATATCGCCGATGCCTTCCGCGCAGGTCTCTCCGTTGACGGCGTGTTCAACTTGACCAACATCGACCGCTGGTTCCTGGTGCAGATTGAAGAGCTGGTGCGTCTGGAAGAGAAAGTGGCTGAAGTCGGGATTACCGGCCTCAACGCCGACTTCCTGCGTCAGCTCAAGCGTAAAGGTTTTGCCGATGCGCGTCTGGCGAAACTGGCGGGCGTGCGTGAAGCGGAAATCCGCAAGCTGCGTGACCAATACAACCTGCATCCGGTCTACAAGCGTGTGGATACCTGCGCGGCGGAATTCGCCACCGATACCGCCTACATGTACTCCACTTATGAAGATGAGTGCGAAGCGAACCCGTCCGTTGACCGCGACAAAATCATGGTCCTCGGCGGCGGCCCGAACCGTATCGGCCAGGGCATTGAGTTTGACTACTGCTGCGTACACGCCTCGCTGGCGCTGCGCGAAGACGGTTACGAGACCATCATGGTCAACTGTAACCCGGAAACCGTCTCCACCGACTACGACACTTCCGACCGCCTGTACTTCGAGCCGGTGACGCTGGAAGACGTGCTGGAAATCGTGCGTATCGAGAAGCCGAAAGGCGTTATCGTGCAGTACGGCGGCCAGACCCCACTGAAGCTGGCGCGCGCGCTGGAAGCGGCAGGCGTGCCGGTTATCGGCACCAGCCCGGACGCCATCGACCGCGCGGAAGACCGCGAGCGCTTCCAGCACGCGGTTGACCGTCTGAAACTGAAGCAACCGGCCAACGCCACCGTCACCGCCATTGAACAGGCTGTCGAAAAAGCGAAAGAGATCGGCTACCCGCTGGTGGTACGTCCTTCTTACGTGCTGGGCGGTCGGGCGATGGAAATTGTCTATGACGAAGCCGACCTGCGTCGCTACTTCCAGACGGCGGTCAGCGTCTCTAACGATGCGCCGGTGCTGCTGGACCGCTTCCTTGATGACGCGGTTGAAGTGGACGTGGACGCTATCTGCGACGGCGAAATGGTGCTGATTGGCGGCATTATGGAGCACATTGAGCAGGCGGGCGTACACTCCGGCGACTCCGCCTGTTCCCTGCCGGCCTACACGCTGAGCCAGGAAATTCAGGACGTGATGCGCCAGCAGGTGCAGAAGCTGGCCTTCGAGTTGCAGGTGCGCGGCCTGATGAACGTGCAGTTTGCGGTCAAGGACAACGAAGTCTACCTGATTGAAGTCAACCCGCGTGCGGCGCGTACTGTGCCGTTCGTCTCCAAAGCCACCGGCGTGCCGCTGGCGAAAGTGGCGGCGCGCGTGATGGCCGGCAAATCGCTGACCGAGCAGGGCGTGACCAAAGAAATTATCCCGCCGTACTACTCGGTGAAAGAAGTGGTGTTGCCGTTTAACAAATTCCCGGGCGTTGACCCGCTGTTAGGGCCAGAAATGCGCTCCACCGGGGAGGTGATGGGCGTCGGCCGTACCTTCGCGGAAGCGTTCGCTAAGGCGCAGCTGGGCAGTAACTCCACCATGAAGAAACAGGGCCGTGCGCTGCTCTCCGTTCGCGAAGGCGACAAAGAGCGCGTGGTGGATCTCGCCGCTAAGCTGCTGAAACAGGGCTTTGAGCTGGATGCCACCCACGGTACGGCGATTGTGCTGGGCGAAGCCGGTATCAACCCGCGTCTGGTGAACAAGGTGCATGAAGGTCGTCCGCACATTCAGGACCGTATCAAGAATGGCGAATACACCTATATCATCAATACCACCGCGGGCCGCCGCGCGATTGAAGACTCCAGGGTGATTCGCCGCAGCGCGCTGCAGTACAAGGTGCATTATGACACCACGCTGAACGGCGGTTTTGCCACGACGATGGCGCTCAATGCTGATGCCACCGAGAAGGTAACCTCGGTGCAGGAAATGCACGCGCAGATCAAAAAGTCGTAAACAAAGGGTTCGGCGGATATTGCTCTAACCGGACCTGTAATATAATGTTGAAAGGGTTTCTGTAAAGAAACCCTTTTTTTATCTTGTGTAAGGTCATTCCTGGAGAAGTCCGTTTCCGTAACCACATTTTCAATGTAATAAGCACGATATTGCTCACACTAATCAATATTTAAGTCGCATACTATCTTGCATATCCACAATTTTAATATGGCTTAGTTTTTATTAGTTTGGACAGGCCGTAGCCAGATTTTTAATTTGTGAAATGGTGTGCTTATGTGTGAAAAATATGTTGAAAGACCGCTTTATTTGTTAATTGCTGACTGGATGATGGCAGAGAACCGATGGATCACTGCCAGGGAGATTTCCCGTCAATTTGATATTGAACATTGCAAAGCAATTAATACGCTCTCCTATATTCTGTCAGAAGTGGGGGAAATTGTTTGTGAAGTGAAGATGATCCCTAACCAAATTGCAGGACGAGGCTGCCAGTGCCAGCGTCTGGTGAAAGTCGTGAGTATCGACTCTCAACTCTATCGCCGATTGAATCATAATTTGCAGGAAAGAAAAGTGAGCGTGGCGAAAGCGCCGCGGCTGTCTGCCGTTCCCCCCACAGAGCTAAACCGTGAGCAGAAATGGCAGATGATGCTCTCCAAGAGTATGCGTCGCTAATTGTCTGTTTACCTGCTGGCGGGGTAAACGGTAATTGACGCGTAGGCCGGATAAGCGTGAGCGCATCCGGCATCAATTACTGTGCTGATTTTGGCTTCACGTCCGTCGTGCCTTTCAGGCGCGGTCGGTTTTCTTCGACCTGCGTTAACGGCTTCGTTTCAGATAACCCCGTTCGACAACGGATCGCAAGATCCTGATATTCTTTGGTATTGAGGCGTTTCCAGTGCAGCTCCTGGTCCGTAACCTGGCGTAGTACGCGCGCCGGTGATCCCACCAGCAGTTGCCTTGCCTCACCCTGAAATCCGGCTTTGACAAAACTCATGGCGGCGACAATGCTCTCTTCGCCAATCATTGCGCCGTCCATAATGACGCTATTCATGCCGACCAGGGCGTCCCGTCCCACCACGCAGCCATGTAGAATAGCGCCGTGGCCGATATGGCCGTTCTCATGCACGATGGTATCGGTATCGCAGTAGCCATGCATAATGCAGCCATCCTGCAGATTAGAGCCTGCCTCCAGGATCAGGCGACCATAATCCCCACGCAATGACGCGAGTGGGCCAATATAAACACCGGCGCCCACGATGACATCGCCAATCAGCACGGCGCTGGGATGGACAAACGCGTCCGGATGCACCACCGGGATCAGTCCTTCAAAGGCGTAATAGCTCATAGTTGTACCTCGGTTTTTTTGCCGGATGGCGGCGTAAACACCTTATCCGGCCTACGGTTGCGCATGTGCTGTAGGCCGGATAAGCGAAGCGCCATCCGGCATAGTCACATTAACGACCTTTCCACACCGGATCGCGTTTTTCGGCAAATGCCTGCGGTCCTTCGAGCGCATCTTCTGAATGCAGTACCGACGGATAATGCTTCAGTACGCCGCTGCGGATGTAGCGGTAGCCTTCTTCTACCGGCATTTCGCTGGTCGCGCGATAAATCTCTTTCAGCGCCGCGATAGCCAGCGGGGCGCTATTGACCAGTTGTTGCGCCAGTTCGCGCGCGCTATCCATCAGTTCGCTCTGGCTGACAACGCGGTTCACGATCCCCCAACGCAGCGCTTCTTCGGCGCTCATTCGTCTGCCGGTCATTACCATTTCGTTGACGATAGCCGGTGGCAGCAGCTTAGGCAGACGCAATACGCCGCCGCTGTCAGGCACGATGCCGAGCTTTGCTTCCGGCAGCGCGAAACTGGCGTTTTCGGCGCAGACAATAAAGTCCGCCGCCAGCGCCAGCTCAAAACCGCCGCCAAACGCGTAGCCGTTCACCGCGGCGATAACCGGCTTATCGAGGTCAAATATTTCGGTTAAACCGGCAAAGCCGCCGGGACCAAAATCGGCATCCGGCGCTTCACCTTCCGCTGCCGCTTTTAAGTCCCAGCCAGCAGAAAAGAATTTCTCCCCGCCGCCGGTAATGATTGCTACGCGTAATTCCGGATCGTCACGGAAATTAAGAAAAGCTTCACCCATTGCAAAGCTGGTTTTGGCATCAATGGCATTCGCTTTAGGTCGGTCAAGGGTAATTTCCAGGATCGGGCCGTTACGGGTCAGATGTAATGACTCACTCATAGTTCATCTCCAGATAAATAGTTTTCCGGCGGGAGGGATTCCTGCCGGAAGGTTTATTTCAGATTTTTTTTGATTATTTTTCCTGAACAGTTGCGCGGCAGGTCGGTTCTGATCTCCATAAAAGAGGGAACCTTGAACTTCGCCATATTGTTTTCGCAGAAGCTGAAAAACTCGGCTTCGCTTAATGTTTCACCTTCATTAAGGACAATAAACGCTTTAATGGCTTCATCACGGATCGCGTCTTTAATACCAACCACCACAATGTCCTGAATTTTCGGATGCGCAGAAATAATATTTTCCAGCTCGACGCAGGAGACATTTTCCCCGCCGCGTTTAATCATGTTGCAGCGTCTGTCGACAAAATAGAAATAGCCATCCTCATCCTGGTAACCCGAATCACCGGTATGTAACCAGCCCTCTGGTTCCAGCGCCCTGGCGGTTGCCTCCGGCTGCATGTAATACTCTTTGAAGATAGTCTTGCCGGGGATGCCTTTAATACAGATTTCGCCAATTTCTCCGGCGGGCAGCGGGCGATTTTGATCGTCGCGAATTTCAGCTTCATAGCTAAAACCCACGCGACCAATGGAAGGCCAGCGCCGTTTGTCTCCGGGACGGTCGCCAATAATTCCGACAATGGTTTCAGTCATACCATAAGAGGTCAGCAGCCTGACGCCAAAGCGTTCGGTAAAATCGTCTTTTTCCTGCTCGGATAAATTGAGATAGAACATCACTTCGCGCAGGTGATGCTGCCTGTCCGTTGGTGCGGCGGGCTGGACCATCAGCGTGCGGATCATCATCGGGATGCACTCGGTCACCGTCGCCTGATATTTACGTACCTGATCCCAGAAGGCCCTGGCACTGTACTTCTCTAGCAGGACAAAGGTGCTGCCAGCGGAGAATGCAGGCATTGCGGCGGTACACTGACAATCGATATGAAACGCGGGCATCACCGTCATGTACACGTCATCATCGCGCAGGGCGATTTGCCAGGCAGAGTAGTAGCCTGCAAAACGCAGGTTGTAGTGGGTAATTACCACCCCTTTAGGCCGTGAGGTGGTGCCTGAGGTAAACAGAATTTCCGCCGTATCGTCAGTGGATAACGCGGGCGTATAGCACAGCGTGGTGGACTGGCGGGATTGCAGTTGGGTAAAGTGACTCACGCCGTCGTCAGCCGGAAGCTGCTCGCCAATCAGACAGATATGATTAAGCGGAGTGCTATTGTCCTGGCGTATTTCACGGTACATAGGATAAAACTGGGCGCTGGTAACCAGCAGACTCACCTGGCTGTTTTGCAGGATCCAGGCGCTTTCTTCGCCCAGTAAGCGAGCATTAATCGGCACCATAATGGCGCCGATTTTTGCCAGTCCAAACCAGCAAAAGATGAATTCCGGACAGTTATCCAGATGCAGCGCGACCCTATCACCCTTGCGGATCCCTAAGGAATAAAAAAGGTTCGCCGTGCGGTTAATCTCTTCATTGAGCGAAGCATAGCTAAACTGCCGAACGATTCCCTCACAGGATTCGAAAATTAACGCCGTTTTATCTCCGTACACCCCGGCCAGGTCGTCCCACATCTGACGTAAGTTTTGTCCGCCAACGATATCCATATTGCTTTATCCACTGAAATCAGGCGTGAGCGCTAACCGGAAAACCGATTAGCGCATCGCGTTTAATCCTCAACTTTGGCCAGGCCTTTGCCGACCAGTTCCTTAATATCTGCTTCGCTATAACCAATGTTTTTCAGAATGGCGGCGGTATCCATGCCGTGTGACGGCATGCCACGCCAGATTTTCCCCGGGTTGTTTTTAAATTTCGGCATGATGTTCGGCCCTTTACAGGTGCGACCGTCCATTGTTTGCCACTGAGTAATCGATTCGCGGGCAACGTACTGCGGATTACCTTCCAGTTCCGGAATGGTGAGCACCTTCGCACAGGCGATATTCAGCTCAGCAAAGCGCGCCTGAACATCGGCGATAGTGTGTGTTGCCAGCCAGGCGTCCAGTTTCTCTTCGACGAGCGGGCCGTAAGGGCATTCCACGCGATGGATGAGCTGCGTGCCTTCCGGAACTTCCGGCGTACCGAGAATATGGGCCAGGCCAATATCTTTAAAACACTCGTTGATTTGCGTGATGCCGACCAACTCCATGACGATGTAACCATCGGCGCATTTATACAGGCCGCAACCGGCGTAGTAGGGGTCTTTCCCTTTCGTCATACGTGGACAGATTTCGCCGCCGTTGAAGTAGTCCATCATGAAGTACTGACCCATGCGCAGCATCACTTCGTACATGGCGATATCGATGCTTTCACCTTTACCCGTTTCGCGTACTTTGTGCAGGGCTGCCAGCGCGGCTGTCGTCGCGGTCATCCCGGAGAAGTAATCGGCGGTATACGGGAAGGCTGGCATCGGCTGATCAACGTCGCCGTTTTGGATCAGATAACCACTGAATGCCTGCGCGATGGTGTTATACGCCGGAAGATTGGTGTACTCCTCGGTACCATACTGGCCGAAGCCGGAAAGGTGGGCAATGACCAGTTTCGGGTTATGCTCCCACAGCACTTCATCAGTAATACCACGGCGGGCAAAGGCCGGGCCTTTACTGGCTTCAATGAAAATATCGGTGGTTTCCATCAGTTTCAGAAACGCTTCCCGACCTTCATCTTTGAAAATATTCAGCGACAGGGCGTGCAGGTTGCGGCGTGAGAGCTGCGGGTAGTTAGGCTGTACGCGAATGGTATCGGCCCATGCGACGTTTTCAATCCAGATAACCTCGGCGCCCCATTCGGCGAACATCTGTCCGGCGAATGGACCGGCGATTTCGATTCCCGAAAAAACAACGCGTACCCCAGCAAGCGGGCCAAAGGTTGGCATTGGTAAATGATTCATCATTTTTCTCCTGGCATTTTTTGCGGTATGTAGGCCGGATAAGCACAGCGCCATCCGGCATGATTGTCTGATGGCGACGCCTCGCGTCTTATCAGGCCTACAAGGGATCGATTAGCGGTATTGCTTAAGTACCGCACGACCCAACGTCAGGATCTGCATTTCGTCAGAACCACCAGAAACACGGTCAACGCGCAGGTCACGCCAGAAACGCGTGATGCGGTGGTTGCCCGCGATACCAACACCTCCCAGTACCTGCATGGCGGTGTCTACCACTTCAAACGCGGCGTTGGCGCAGAAGTATTTGCACATGGCCGCGTCGCCGGAGGTGATAGTGCCGTTATCCGCTTTCCACGCGGCTTCCAGCAGCATATTTTTCATGGAGTTCAGTTTGATCGCCATATGCGCAAACTTCTCCTGAATCAGTTGGAAACGGCCAATAGCTTCACCAAACTGCACGCGCTGATTCGCGTAACGCGCAGCGTCTTCAAAAGCGCACATTGCGGTACCGTAGTTGGTCAGCGCGACGAGGAAGCGCTCATGGTCAAACTCTTCTTTCACGCGGTTGAAGCCGTTACCTTCCCGACCGAACATGTCTTTCTCGTCCAGTTCAACGTCGTCAAAGGTGATTTCACAGCAGCTATCCATGCGCAGACCGAGTTTCTCCAGTTTGTTGACCTTGATACCTGCTTTGCTCATGTCCACAAACCACTCGGTGTAAACCGGTTTATCCGGCGATGCACCGTCTCTCGCCATGACCACGATGTACGGGGTATAGGCGCTACTGGTGATAAAGCACTTACTGCCATTGAGATAAACCTTACCATTTTTGCGTGTATAAGTGGTTTTCAGACTACCAACATCCGATCCTGCTCCCGGTTCGGTGATAGCAGAGTTCCACATCTGCTTACCGGTGCCCCGGAACGCCATGATTTTATCAATTTGCTCCTGAGTCCCTTCACGCAGGAAAGTGTTAAAACCTCCCGGCAATTGGTACAACACGTAAGTTGGCGCGCCAAGACGCCCCAGTTCCATCCAGACGGCGGCGACGGTAACAAAACCCGCTTCCAGACCGCCGTGTTCCTCCGGGATCAGCAGGCTATCAATGCCCATATCCGCCAGCGCTTTTACAAAACGCTCAGGGTAGACGCTGTCACGATCGCACTCGGCAAAATAAGCTTCCCAGTTCTCACTGGCCATCAGTTCGCGAATACCGGCGACAAACAGCTCCTGTTCGTCATTTAAGTTGAAATCCATCTTTCAGCCTCTTGATCAATTGGGTTAATAAGAATTACTTGTCTTTCCAGTGCACTTTGGCGTCTTTAATAAAGGACAGCGTCACCATAATGTTGACGAAGAACAGCGGGCATCCTCCGGCGATAATCGCGGTCTGAATCGGCTTCAAACCACCCAGCGCCAGCAGAACGATACCGATGATGCCGACCAGCACCGACCAGCCGATACGCACTAACAGAGGCGGCTCTTCACCATCGCGAACTTCGCGACAGGTCGACATCGCCAGGGTGTAAGAGCAGGCGTTAATCAGCGTGACGGTGGCAATAAAGCAGAGGATGAAGAAGCCCCACATGGTGGCGGTGCTGAGCGGCAAGGCGGCCCAGGTTTCGATAATGGCGCGCGCCACGCCGTGTTGCTCAATCAGTTGCGGAATGTTGAGGATGTTTTTATCCATCAGCAGCAGCGTGTTGCTGCCCAGCACTGTCCACAGGATCCAGGTAGACGCGGTCAGACCCATCACCATCCCGAAGCACAGTTCACGTACGGTACGACCACGGGAAATACGGGCCAGGAAGATACTCATCTGGATGGCGTAAATAACCCACCACGCCCAGTAGAAAACAGTCCAGCCCTGTGGGAAGCCGCCTTTACCGATGGCGTCGGTATAGAACAGCATCCGTGGCAGGTGCATTAACAGCATCCCGACGGAGTCGGTGAAGTAGTTCATGATGAAGCTGGCGCCGCTGACGATAAACACCCAGCCGAGCATCAGGAAGCTCAGGTAACTACGCACATCGCTGGCGATTCTGACCCCTTTTTGCAGGCCGCAGGCCACGCAAATCGCGTTCAGAATGATCCAGCAGGTAATAATGATGGCGTCGAGTTGCAGCGTATGTGGAATACCGAACAGCCATTGCATACACTCGGTGACCAGCGGGGTAGCCAGACCGAGGCTGGTGCCCATCGCGAAGATCAGCGCCACCAGGTAGAAGTTATCGACGATGGTACCGAACAGCCCTTTCGCATGCTTTTCACCGACGAGCGGTACCAGCGTGGAGCTGGGGCGGATGACATCCATCTTGCGTACAAAGAAGAAGTAGGCGAAGGCCACGGAAAGGAAGCTATAGGTTGCCCACGGTAGCGGCCCCCAGTGGAACAGGCTGTACGCCAGGCCTATCTCTTTCGCGCCCGTGGAATTGGGTTCCAGGCCGAACGGCGGGGTGGAAATATAGTAGTAGATCTCAATAGAGCCCCAGAACAGAACCGCAGCGGATGTACAGGAGGCGAACATCATGAAAATCCAGCTGGCGGTGCTAAACTCCGGTTTTTCGTCACCTAATCTCTTTTTGGCATAGGGGCCAAAAACCAGCCAGAACCAGCCGAAGAGCATGACGACCATATACCATTCAAATGCCCAACCCCAGACGTTGGTGACATAACTGAATACCGCATTAATAACGACGTTAGCGGCATCAAGATCTCTGACTGTTAGCCAGCAAAGTATCCCGACAATTATTAATGGCGGAAAAAAAACCTTCGGTTCAATTCCCGATTTTTTCTTTTCATTTTTCATAAGTGAATTCCAGTGTGAAAACGAAATTTATTTAGCGTGCCAGTCCATGAACGTTTGTTTATTTATTATTAATGATTTGTTGATAAGTTTTTAACCTCTGGGACGCCTCAATGAGTAACTCATGATGGGTATTCACTTCGGGTGATTCTGTTATCTTCGTCACACTTTTTTGCGTTGATTATTTTGTGTCTAAATTTTGATTTTTGCTTTATTTATCAATTGATTGGTTGTGGTTTTTTAACTTTTTTAAGTATCTGACGTTCAATATTGTTGAGCCAGCAAACAATATTGAAAATTTTCATATTTGGCATATTTCTTTCAATATTGGTGAGGTGCGTAACACTATTGAAAGTTACGAATATCAATGTGTGACATTTTCAATATTGGTGATTAAGGTTTTATTTCCGAATTAAAGAGCGTGATATCTGTATTTAACACCGCCGATATAAATACGTTTCCTTCATGATTTCTGGAGATGCAATGAAGATAATTACTTGCTACAAATGCGTACCTGATGAGCAGGATATTGCGATTAATAATGCTGACGGAACACTCGATTTCAGCAAAGCGGATAGCAAAATCAGCCAATATGATCTGAATGCAATTGAAGCTGCTTGCCAGTTAAAACAGCAGTTGGGAGACGCTCAGGTTGTCGCCATGAGCGTTGGCGGCAAAGCGCTGACTAATGCAAAAGGGCGCAAAGATGTCCTCTCTCGTGGCCCTGATGAACTGATTGTGGTGATTGACGATCAATTTGAGCAGGCGCTGCCGCAACAAACTGCCAGCGCGCTGGCCGCCGCGGCGCAAAAATCAGGTTTCGATCTACTTATCTGCGGCGACGGTTCTTCCGATCTTTATGCTCAGCAGGTTGGTTTGCTGGTGGGCGAAGCGCTGAACATTCCGGCGATTAACGGCGTGAGTAAAATCCTCTCTCTTACCGACAGCACATTGACAGTAGAACGCGAACTGGAAGATGAAGTTGAAACGCTGAGCATCCCGCTCCCGGCGGTGATCGCGGTTTCCACCGACATTAACACCCCACAAATCCCTTCGATGAAAGCCATTCTTGGCGCGGCGAAAAAACCGGTTCAGGTCTGGTCGCCTGCGGATATCGGGCTGAACAGCGTACCCGCGTATTCCGCACAACAGGTTGCCGCACCGAAGCAGCGCGAGCGTCAGCGTGTGGTGATTGAAGGTGACGGTGAAGAACAAATCGCCGCGTTTGTCGAGAATCTGCGCAAAATCATTTAATTATCAGGGGATGTTATGAACAAATTTTCCAGTGTCTGGGTATTCAGCGATACCCCTTCTCGTCTGCCCGAACTGATGAGTGGCGCGCAGGCTGTAGGTGAAAAAGTTAACGCGTTCGTACTGAACGAAGCGGACAGCGCGACAGCATGCCATTTGGGCGCGGATCATGTCTGGCTGCTCAGCGGCAAACCAGAAGACCGCATGATCGAAGACTACGCTGCTGCGATGGCTGAGACTATTCGTCAGCATAGCGAGGGCGGCGCGGTGCTGCTGCCGAATACGCGTCGGGGCAAGCTGTTGGCGGCAAAGCTGGGCTATCGCTTGTCGGCTGCGGTTTCCAACGACGCCAGCGACGTCTCCCTGCAGGATGGAAAAGCGGCGGTCAAACATATGGTCTACGGCGGTCTGGCGATAGGGGCAGAGACCATCGCTTCGCCGTTTGCCGTGATCACACTCAGCAGCGGAACGTTTGACGCACAACAACCGGATGCTTCTCGCAGCGGCGAGATGCACACCGTGCAGTGGCAGGCTCCGGCCACTGCCGTGACCCGCACCGCAACCCAGGCGCGTCAGAGCAACAGCGTTGACCTCGACAAAGCGCGTCTGGTGGTCAGCGTGGGACGCGGCATCGGCAGCAAAGAGAATATCTCGCTGGCCGAAGCGCTGTGCCAGACGATTGGCGCCGAGCTGGCCTGTTCTCGCCCGGTGGCGGAAAACGAGAAGTGGATGGAGCACGAGCGCTACGTCGGTATCTCCAACCTGATGCTCAAACCTGAACTGTATCTGGCAGTGGGGATCTCCGGGCAGATCCAACACATGGTCGGCGCCAACGGCGCGCAGACGATTTTCGCCATCAACAAAGATAAAAACGCGCCAATCTTCCAGTATGCGGATTTTGGCATCGTTGGCGATGCGCTGAAGATCCTGCCTGCGCTGACGGCTGCCTTAGCGCGATAAACCATTTCGGGCAGGATACGAAGGTATCCTGCCGCTGACAGGAGTACGTATGTCCGAAGATATCTTTGATGCCATCATCGTGGGTGCAGGTCTGGCCGGTTCGGTTGCAGCGCTGGTGCTTGCTCGCGAAGGTGCACAGGTGCTGGTTATCGAGCGTGGCAATTCTGCTGGCGCGAAGAATGTCACCGGTGGGCGTTTGTATGCACATAGCCTGGAACGCATCATTCCCGGCTTTGCGGATCAGGCCCCCATTGAACGCATGATCACCCACGAAAAACTCGCCTTTATGACCGACAAAGGGGCGATGACGATGGATTATTGCAACGGCGAGGACGCCGCATCGTCGCAAGTTTCTTATTCCGTTTTGCGCAGTAAATTTGACGCCTGGCTGATGGAGCAGGCCGAAGAGGCGGGGGCGCAACTGATCACTGGTATTCGCGTGGATAACGTTGTTCAGCGTGATGGCAAAGTCGTGGGTGTGGAAGCCGATGGCGATATTCTGGAAGCCAAAGTCGTAATCCTCGCTGACGGGGTGAATTCTCTGCTGGCTGAAAAGCTGGGCATGGCAAAGCGTGTTGAGGCATCGCATGTTGCTGTCGGCGTGAAGGAACTGATCGAATTGCCGAAGTCGGTCATTGAAGATCGTTTCCAGTTACAGGGCAACGAAGGTGCCGCCTGTCTGTTTGCCGGGGCGCCAACCGATGGTCTGATGGGCGGTGGCTTCCTGTATACGAATGAAACAACCCTTTCCCTGGGGCTGGTCTGCGGACTTCATCATCTGAAAGACGCGAAAAAATCGGTCCCGCAAATGCTGGAAGATTTCAAACAGCATCCGGCAGTTGCGCCGCTGATCGCCGGTGGCAAGCTGGTGGAATATGCCGCGCACGTTGTACCCGAGGCGGGAATGAATATGCAGCCTGAACTGGTGGGCGATGGCGTACTGATTGCCGGGGATGCTGCCGGCATGTGTATGAACCTCGGCTTTACCATCCGGGGTATGGATCTCGCCATATCCGCAGGCGAAGCGGCGGCGAAGACGGTGCTTTCGGCGATGAAGCGTGACGATTTTAGCAAGCAGTCGTTGGGTGAATACCGTCAGCATCTGGACGAAGGTCCGATGCGCGATATGCGCATGTATCAGAAACTGCCGGCTTTTCTCGATAATCCCCGCATGTTTACCGCTTATCCCGAAATGGCGGTCAGTATCGCGCGCGACCTGTTCACCGTGGATGGCTCCGCTCCGGTGCCAATGCGTAAAAAAATCCTGCGCCATGCGAAGAAAGTGGGCTTCATCAACCTGATGAAAGATGGCCTGAAAGGAGTGACCGTATTATGACATCTCCCGTTAATGTGGACGTCAAACTGGGCGTCAATAAGTTCAATGTGGATGAAGACAGCCCGCACATCATTCTTAAAACCGATCCTGATAAACAGGCGCTGGAGGTGCTGATTAAGGCCTGTCCGGCGGGACTGTATAAAAAGCAGGACGACGGCAGCGTTCGTTTTGATTACGCCGGGTGCCTGGAGTGCGGAACGTGCCGGATCCTCGGCCTTGATACGGCGCTGGAAAAATGGGAATACCCGCGCGGGACGTTTGGCGTGGAGTTCCGCTACGGCTAATAAGTACGAAGTTGTGCCCCCGTAGGCCGGATAAGATGCGGTAGCGTCGCCATCCGGCAATCATGTGGCGCCAATGCCGGATGGCGGCGGAAACGCCTTATCCGGCCTACAGATGCGCTTTGCCCGTGTTGACACAGGACATCACCATGCAGCAGCCCAGGAACTTTGATGACCTTAAATTCTCCTCCATTCATCGCAGAATTATGCTGTGGGGAAGCGGCGGCCCGTTCCTTGATGGCTACGTGCTGGTGATCATTGGCGTGGCGCTGGAACAACTGACGCCGCTATTGCACCTTGATGCTGAATGGATTGGCGCGCTCGGCGCGGCTACGCTTGCCGGACTGTTTATCGGCACCTCGTTGTTTGGCTATATTTGCGATAAAGTCGGGCGGCGTAAAATGTTCCTGCTTGATATTATCGCTATCGGCGTTATCTCCGTGGCGACCATGTTTGTTTCCACGCCGCTTGAATTGCTGGTGATGCGCGTTTTAATTGGCATTGTTATCGGCGCGGATTACCCTATCGCTACTTCCATGATTACGGAGTTTTCCAACACCCGCCAGCGCGCGTTCTCCATCGGTTTTATCGCCGCGATGTGGTACGTCGGCGCGACCTGCGCCAACCTGGTGGGTTACTGGCTGTATGACATGGAAGGCGGCTGGCGCTGGATGCTTGGCAGCGCCTTTATCCCGTGCTTAATCATTTTGATTGGCCGCTTTGACCTGCCGGAATCGCCACGCTGGCTATTGCGAAAAGGACGGGTAAAAGAGTGCGAACAAATGATGATCAAACTGTTCGGCGAACCGGTCTGCTTTGACGATGAGCCGCCGCAGGAGACCCGCTTCCTGCAGCTGTTTAACCGCCGTCATTTCCCGTTTGTACTGTTCGTTGCGGCTATCTGGACCTGTCAGGTGATCCCGATGTTCGCTATCTATACCTTTGGGCCGCAGATCGTCGGGTTACTCGGCTGGGAGCAGGGGCGCAACGCGGCGCTCGGCAATGTGGTCATTAGCCTCTTTTTTATGCTGGGCTGTATACCGGCGATGTTCTGGCTAAACAGTATTGGCCGTCGCCCTCTGCTTATTGGCAGCTTCGCCATGATGACTATCGCGCTGGCGCTGCTGGGGCTGGTGTCAAATCTGGGCATCATACTGGTCGTGGTGGCGTTTGCGGTATACGCCTTCTTTTCCGGCGGACCGGGCATACTGCAATGGCTTTATCCTAATGAACTCTTCCCGACGGATATTCGCGCTTCGGCCGTGGGGGTCATCATGTCATTAAGCCGCATCGGAACCATTGTCTCCACCTGGGCATTACCGATTTTTATTACTCGTTACGGTATTAATAACGTCATGCTGATTGGCGCGTTGATTTCGTTAGTCGGGCTTGGCGTATCGGTGATGTTTGCCCCGGAAACTCGCGGCTTGACGCTAACACAGACCGGAAACATGACTTTGCGCGGAACGCCATCGGATAACCCGCGTTAAGAGTGTTCTGCATTTCTCCCTGCTTTTCGCCAATAACGCTACAGTTAACAGTCACATGCTAAAACAACTGAAAAGCAGGGAGAACACCATGCAAAAACGTCTTATGACCGCACTGTTTACCGCAGCAATACTATTCACCGTCGCAGGATGCTCTTCTAACCAGGCGGTTGAAACCACGGATGGCAAAACTATTGTCACCGACGGGAAACCCGAGGTCGATAACGATACCGGTATGGTGTCTTACAAAAACGCCGCCACCGGGAAAACCGAACAGATTAACCGCGATCAGCTGAAAAATATGAGCGAGCTGGATAATTAATTCAATTTTTTCTGGTTAGCCGCGCAATAATATTCTCTCTTTATGCGCATCCATTTATTCCCATGCGAATAAACGGATGCCTGAACAGGCAGGGACGCCGGAAAACGTCGAAATACGTTCGCCCGTGTTCCCGCTTTCCCCACCGCGCTGTCCGCTTACATGAGGTTACACTCATCGACATTTCTCTGAACAGCGGCTCAACATTTCCCGGAAAAAAACATATCGCAGGGCATTTATCCTTATGATTAGGTATAAATGATGAGGTATAAGGAACAGGAGTCTGTAATGAAACTGAAACTAATACCTTTTTATTTGCTCGCGCTATTTTCTGCCGCCTCCGGGGCTACGGAGATAAACGCCTGCAAAGACCTGATCGGAACATGGAAAACCACGGCAGATAACCCGCCTTATACCATGACAATATTGCCGCCAGTAGAAGGCTGCGGGGAAAAATGTGTGAAACTGAACGTGCAGTATGAACTTGACGTGACTCACCGCAATGCGCTTTATTGCCATGAAGGACAAGAGGGGGTAAAAGGGCAGGGACCCATGGTGATAGCATTTGAAGGGGCGTATGGTGGACACGCTATTGGAACCTATAACCGACAGCTGCAATTACTTTGGGCTGGCGTAATACCGAAAAATAAAAAGGGGAAATGGATAACGAAAATGGAAAATTACTGGTTCAGGCAGGTAAAAGCGCACTAAATATTACCATAAAACAGCCCGCAAAACCGTCTTATTCACGAAGGGCTTACTGCCTGCGCGCGCACATTCCAACGGCTTGCCTGCCCCGGATGAACTGTTGATAAAAAAGAGGGCCAGCATCTGTTTCCAGACGGCCCTGAGTGGATTGTGACGGAACATGGCACCTTGCTGGCGCTCTCTTATTATTTCATGCCTGTGCCATCGTTATGGCGCAATCAGAGCTTTATTTCGTCGCATCGTTATAAACTTCGGCAACGGCTTCAAAATTCGGACCATGCTCACGTGCAGCGATAATATGGTAATATTTTCCGCCTTTCGCATCAGCTAATTCTGACAGTTTTTCGCGTAGATCAGAGGGTGAGGAAATCTGCCCGCCACTCTGGGACACATTTATGGTGCCGACCTTAACCAGTTTGAAGTGGCTGATTTCTTGTTTAGAGACCTGCTCTGCCGCAAGCGTGCTGAATGAAGCAACCGTTGCCAGTAATGCGGCGGCAATAATGCGTTTTTTCATAGTTCTGTTCCTGTTGCATTGATGATAAGGTTTGCGCAATATCAGTAATCCGTAACGAAATTATTTATCCCCTTCATACTTCAGGTTGCTTACGGGTGGCTACGGATTACCCGGCCCATCCATGGGCCTCGCCCTGACGGGCCGTCGCACGCGACGTTCAAATCTGCTCCCGGCAGATTTGTCGCTCACCTCAGTCACATAATTATCTATGCTCCTGGTAACTCACTCCCTTACCGCCTTTAAGCAACTCGAATTATTTTGGGTAATAACCTCGGTTGATTATCTGAAAATAGCCTTATTTGGTGTGACCGTCTTATATCTTGTTATAGTCACCTCTTTATGTTGTTGTCAATGTAAAATAATGCGCTGCCAGTTAAAAAGAAATTTAACCCCCTGTAAATAATAGTTTTTATATTATTTCTTGTAATGATGTAATTTTTATTGAATCACACGGCAATACGCTAGTTTTATTCATAAGCAACATAACAGAATTGAGTTATGTTTTAATTTCCCAGAGTGATATTACCGGTTGTATGTCTATGGTTGCGCGGCCTGTTACTGATAGTGTTTCTTTCGGGGCGATTTTATTGTAGCGGCATAGGGTAATCACCGTAGTTGAAGGGAAAAGGCACGAACACAGAGCTATAGAGTATGTTTAATAATGTATTTTTTTATGAAGTAATGTCTGCAGTTGTATCTCTAAAATAAAAACAATGAACTTTTCATCTAAATAATTTTTCAGTGAATTATGGTTATTTATTAATATATTTCTAATTTGAAATACAAATCAATTTATAACACATATTCTTACCCGGAAGGCATTGATACATATCCACGCTTCCTCGTACAGTAATAAATGAATATGTGATAAAGTTACTGACTACAGGTATAATAATATGAGTAATAAAAAAAATCTGTCCGCAGAAGAGACGGATCTTACGCGTAGGAAACTGTTAACCAGCGCCGGTATTCTTGCCGCCGGCGGTATGCTATCCGGCGCGGTAAAGGCTGATGAAAAATGCGCCGTCAAGGCGAAACCGGCGTGGGATAAACCGTTTACCGGCGAAATCCCGGAAAAATTGCCAGAAGGATATAATATTCTGTTAGTCGTGACCGACCAGGAGCGTTTTTTTCCTACGTTTCCTTTCCCGGTACCCGGCAGAGAGCGGCTCATGAAAACGGGGGTGACATTCTGTAATCATCAGAATACCAGTAATGTCTGTACGCCTTCCCGCTCCGTATTGTATACCGGCTTACATATGCCCCAGACAAAGATGTTCGATAATCTGGGATTACCCTGGATGCCTTATGACCTTGACCCCGCTCTTGGAACCACAGGCCATATGATGCGGGAACTGGGATACTATACGGCCTATAAAGGTAAGTGGCATCTTACAGAAAAACTGGAGAAGCCTTTGCCTGACGAAAAAGATGAGGATATTGATGTCGGGGATATTCCCGAACCAGAATTACATAAAATTATGGAAAAATATGGTTTTGCTGACTATCACGGCATCGGCGATATTATAGGCCATAGTAAAGGCGGCTATTTTTATGATTCAACCACCACGGCTCAGACTATAAATTGGTTAAGATGCAAGGGGCAGCCCTTGAATGACCAACACAAGCCCTGGTTCCTGGCCGTTAACCTCGTTAATCCTCATGACGTCATGTTTATTGATACCGATAAAGAGGGAGAAAAGGTACAGTGGCGTGGCGAGTTGGATCAGGATGATAATACCCTGGCGCCCACGCAGCCGCCGGAAAACGAGCTTTATCAGGCAAGCTGGCCGAACTATCCGCTGCCGGCAAACAGGCATCAATCATTCAATGAGCAGGGAAGACCGCCGGCGCATCTTGAATACCAGACGGCGCGCGCTGCGCTGGAAGGGCAGTTTCCTGATGAAGATCGTCGTTGGCGTAAACTGCTTGACTACTATTTCAACTGTATCCGCGATTGTGATACTCACCTTGACCGGATATTAAATGAACTTGATGCCCTCAAGTTAACTGATAAAACGATTGTTGTATTTACTGCCGATCATGGCGAATTAGGCGGAAGCCATCAGATGCACGGTAAAGGCGCTTCCGTTTATAAAGAACAGATCCATGTACCGATGATTATTTCCCACCCGGCGTACCCCGGTAATAAGAAATGTCAGGCGTTGACCTGTCATCTTGATATCGCGCCGACATTAGTTGGACTGACCGGTTTGCCGGAAGAAAAACAGCACCAGGCGTTAGGCAACCGCAAAGGCGTTAATTTTAGCGGATTGCTAAAAAACCCGGAGGGCGTTGCGGTTAATGCGGTGAGAAATGCCAGCTTATATTGCTATGGCATGATCTTGTATACCGATGCCCATTATCTCCACCGCGTTATCGCGCTACAAAGAGATAAACAAAAAACGGTGGCGCAAATCAAGCAGGAAATATCCCATTTGCATCCTGATTTTAGCCATCGTTCAGGGACGCGGATGATTAACGATGGTCGTTATAAGTTTGCGCGTTATTTCTCGCTAAGGGAGCATAATACGCCGGAAACCTGGGAGGATCTTATTAAGTACAACGATCTTGAACTTTACGATCTTAAAAATGATCCCGATGAGAACCATAACCTTGCTGCTGATAAACAGAAATATCAGGATCTCATTCTTACGATGAATGAAAAACTGAATAAAATTATCAAAGACGAAATTGGCGTGGATGACGGCAGTTTTATGCCGGATGCGGCCCATGAGCCGTGGGATCTTACTATTGAGCAGTTTAACCGCATGGCGAAAGATTAAGAGCCTGGCCCATTAGGCTATTTTATTCGCCATTTTGGGTCCGGGCAGTGCTCAAAATCCTCACGTACTACGTGTACGCTCCGGTTTCTGCGCGCTGGTCGGCCCCAAACTGGCTTCAACAATTACGCCTACTGGGCCAGGCTCTAAGTACCTGACCCATTAGGTTAATTTATGCGTCGGCGATCTGGCATCCAGCGTGTCTGGAGGTTCAGATGCTGTTGGCGCTGCGCTTATTGGGCCTGTGTCATCATGTAATGGATTGATATTACAGTCATTACAGGAAAATTTAGCGCAGCGCCGCCCGACAAGAAGGCCTTAAACCGATTTGTCAGCGATTTAAGACTGCTATCATCACCGACCTTTCCACACCGGATCGCGCTTTTCCGCAAACGCCTGCGGCCCTTCGAGAGCGTCTTCCGGGTGCAGGATGGCGTCAACTCCTGGCTGGCGTTAATTCAATTTTTTCTGATTAGCCGCTCAATAATATTCACTATTAGCCTGGCGAATTTGTCACTACACTTTGTAATAAAAAACAGATCATCACAGGCTAATCATGATCCTCATTATTTATGCGCATCCGTATCCGCATCATTCTCATGCGAATAAGCGGATGCTTGAACAGGCAGGGACGCTGGAAAACGTCGAAATACGTTCGCTTTATCACCTCTATCCCGATTTCAATATTGACGTTGCCGCCGAGCAGGAGGCGCTGTCGCGCGCGAGTCTTATCGTCTGGCAGCATCCGATGCAGTGGTACAGTGTCCCTCCTTTACTCAAATTATGGATGGATAAAGTCCTCACCCACGGCTGGGCTTACGGTCATGGCGGTACGGCATTGCATGGTAAACATCTGCTGTGGGCGGTAACGACCGGCGGTGGTGAAAACCACTTTGCTATCGGTTCACATCCGGGATTTGACGTCCTTTCTCAGCCGCTACAGGCGACGGCGCTCTATTGCGGCCTCAAATGGCTGCCGCCGTTTGCCATGCACTGCACGTTCATTTGCGATGACGACACCTTACAGGCGCAGGCGCGTCAGTATAAACAGCGTTTACTGGCATGGCAGGAGGTGAATCATGGATAGCCATACTCTACTGCAGGCGCTGATCTATCTTGGTTCGGCGGCGTTGATTGTGCCGATTGCGGTACGTTTGGGCTTAGGATCGGTGCTGGGGTATCTGATTGCGGGTTGCATTATCGGCCCCTGGGGGCTACGGCTGGTGACGGACGCCGAATCTATTCTGCATTTTGCGGAAATCGGCGTCGTGCTGATGTTGTTTGTTATTGGGCTTGAGCTGGACCCGCAACGGTTATGGAAGCTGCGCGCCTCGGTATTTGGCGGCGGCGCGTTACAGATGGTGGTCTGCGGCGGACTGATTGGTCTGTTCTGTATGTTTCTTGGCTTGCGTTGGCAGGTGGCGGAACTGATTGGCATGACGCTGGCGCTTTCGTCCACGGCTATCGCCATGCAGGCAATGAATGAGCGTAACCTGACCGTTTCACAAGTAGGACGTAGCGCATTCGCAGTGCTCTTGTTCCAGGATATCGCGGCGATCCCGCTGGTGGCGATGATTCCGCTGCTGGCCGCCAGCGGCGCATCCACCACGCTTGGCGCGTTTGCGCTATCGGCGTTGAAAGTCGCAGGCGCGTTGGCGCTGGTGGTGCTGCTGGGACGCTACGTTACGCGCCCGGCGCTGCGCTTTGTCGCGCGTTCTGGTTTGCGGGAAGTGTTCAGCGCCGTGGCGCTATTTCTGGTGTTTGGTTTCGGCCTGTTGCTGGAAGAGGTTGGGCTGTCAATGGCGATGGGCGCGTTCCTGGCGGGCGTTCTGCTGGCGAGTTCGGAATATCGTCATGCGCTGGAAAGCGATATTGAACCCTTTAAAGGGTTGCTGCTGGGGCTGTTCTTTATTGGCGTCGGCATGTCGATTGATTTCGGCACGCTGGTGGAGAATCCGCTGCGCATTCTGCTGTTGTTGGCCGGTTTTCTGGCAATCAAAATCGTCATGCTGTGGCTGGTCGCGAGGCCGCTGGGCGTACCGGCAAAACAGCGTCGCTGGTTTGCCGTCTTATTAGGCCAGGGAAGTGAGTTTGCGTTTGTGGTTTTTGGCGCGGCGCAAATGGCGGATGTACTTGAGCCGGAATGGGCAAAAGCGCTGACGCTGGCGGTCGCGCTGTCGATGGCGGCAACGCCGATTTTTCTGGTGCTGCTGACGCGCATGGAGAAGACCGCGACGGGTGAAGCGCGCGAGGCGGATGAAATCGACGAAGAGCAACCGCGGGTTATTGTGGCCGGGTTTGGACGATTTGGTCAGATAGCCGGGCGTTTGCTGCTGTCGAGCGGGGTGAAGATGGTGGTGCTCGATCACGACCCCGATCATATCGAAACGCTGCGTAAATTCGGCATGAAGGTTTTTTATGGCGACGCGACGCGTATGGATTTACTGGAATCTGCCGGAGCGGCGAAAGCGGAGGTATTGATTAATGCCATTGACGATCCGCAAACCAATTTGCAACTGAGTGAACTGGTGAAGACGCATTTCCCGCATCTGCAGATTATCGCCCGCGCCCGTGATGTCGATCATTACATTCGCCTGCGCCAGGCTGGTGTGGCGATGCCCGAACGTGAAACCTTCGAAGGCGCGCTCAAAAGCGGACGACAGGCGCTGGAAGCGCTGGGGCTGGGGCGTTATGAAGCTCGCGAGCGCGCGGATCTGTTCCGCCATTTTAATACCCGGATGGTGGAAGAGATGGCGAAAGGGGAAAACGATCCGTTATCTCGCGCCGCCGCCTATAAACGTACCAGCGCGATGTTGAGCGAAATTATTACCGAGGACCGGGAGCATCTGTCGTTGATTCAGCGCCACGGCTGGCAGGGAACGGCTGAGGGCAAACATTCCGGGGAGGTCGCCGATGAACCCGAGGTCAAACCGTCAATCTAAAGTAAAAAATGTGATGTTCTGCAAACTTTACTGCTAATTGGCTGTTTTTGAACTACTGTAATGCTGGCGCTCCACATCAAATGAGTGGCGTCGCCAGCAGAACGAAAAATTTTCGTGCTCATCCTCTTTTCGTCAGTCGACGAAAGATTGCGCTTTACGTATAGTGGCGGCAATTTTTTTTGTATCAGGAAATAATTAATGATCAGTCTGATTGCGGCGTTAGCGGTGGATCGCGTCATCGGTATGGAAAACGCCATGCCGTGGAACCTGCCTGCCGATCTCGCCTGGTTTAAACGTAACACGTTAAATAAACCTGTCGTCATGGGACGTCACACCTGGGAGTCCATCGGACGCCCCTTACCGGGACGTAAAAATATTGTTATCAGCAGCCAGCCGGGCACCGACGATCGCGTGCAGTGGGTGAAGTCTGTCGATGAGGCGATTGCCGCTTGCGGCGATGCGCCGGAAATTATGGTCATTGGCGGCGGGCGCGTGTACGAGCAGTTCTTGCCAAAGGCGCAGAAGCTTTATCTGACGCATATTGATGCGGAAGTCGAAGGCGATACCCATTTTCCGGATTATGAACCGGATGACTGGGAATCGGTATTCAGTGAGTTTCACGATGCCGACGCGCAGAATTCTCACAGCTATTGTTTCGAGATTCTGGAACGTCGTTAACGCTGTAGTGCCGGATGGCGGCGAAACGCCTTATCCGGCCTACTCTTGAGCCAGATGTCGCCAGATGTAGGCCTGATAAGCGTAGCGCCATCAGGCATAAACCTATCAGGCGTTGACCGCTTCGCCTTCGCCCATATCCATCTGGCGGTTTGACGGCTGCACAAAATACTGTTTATCTTCCCAGCGTAAACAGGTCAACTCCCCGCCCCAGCAGCAGCCGGTATCCAGCGCGTAAATACCTTCCGGCGTCCCTTTCCCTTCCAGAGACGCCCAGTGCCCGAACGCAATACTGTAAGCCTCGCTCACCGGCCCCGGAATGGCGAACCACGGCTTCAACGGCGCAGGGGCATTTTCCGGCGACGCTTTGCTGTACATATCCAGTTGACCGTTAGGAAAGCAGTAACGCATACGGGTAAAGGCATTAGTAATAAAGCGTAGCCGCGCCAGACCGCTTAACTCCGGCGACCAGTTATTCGGCATATCGCCATACATCGCGTCGAGGAAAAACGGGTACGAGTCGCTCGACAGCACCGCTTCAACATCGCGGGCGCACTCTTTTGCCGTCTGCAAATCCCACTGCGGAGTAATACCCGCATGCGCCATGACCAGCTTTTTCTCTTCATCTACCTGCAACAGCGGCTGACGGCGTAACCAATTCAACAGCTCATCGGCGTCCGGCGCTTCAAGAAGCGGGGTCAGCCGGTCTTTAGGTTTGTTGCGGCTAATCCCGGCGAATACGGCCAACAGGTGTAAATCGTGATTCCCCAGCACCAAACGCACGCTATTGCCAAGCGATTTGACGTAGCGTAACACGTCCAGCGAACCGGGACCGCGGGCGACCAAATCGCCAGTCAGCCACAGAGTGTCTGTATCTGGCGTAAATTCCACTTGCTGTAATAAGGCGATCAGTTCGTCGTAGCAACCGTGAACGTCGCCGATGAGATAAGTTGCCATTGTTATAATTTTAGTGAATGAGTGTAGGGACGGCGAGTCGAAACACGGGAATGTCGATGGTAAAGGCGTCGCCATTTTCATCGATCATTTCGTAATGACCCTGCATGGTGCCCAGCGGCGTTTCAATTACCGCGCCGCTGGTGTACTGATACTCTTCGCCAGGCGCAATGCGCGGCTGGACGCCAACCACACCTTCGCCCTGGACTTCGGTTTCACGGCCATGACCATTGGTAATCAGCCAGTAGCGGCCCAATAGCTGCACTGGCGCCCGGCCCAGATTGCGGATGGTTACGGTATAGGCAAAAACGTAACGTTCATCGTCAGGTGAGGATTGCGCCTCAATGTAGACGCTTTGCACCTGAATACACACTCTGGGCGAATTGATCATGTTTAACTCTCCTTCAAAGGCGCGTTTTCCGACAGATAATTGGCCATCTGGCAGTACTGCGCGACAGAGATATTTTCCGCGCGCATTGCCGGGTCAATACCCATTTCCGTCAACGTCTCAACGCTAAAAAGGTTGCCGAGACTGTTACGGATCGTTTTACGGCGCTGGTTAAAGGCCTCGGTGGTAATACGGCTCAACACGCGAATATCTTTAACCGGGTAAGGCATTGTTGCGTGTGGAACCAGACGCACCACGGCGGAGTCCACTTTGGGCGGCGGCGTGAAGGCGGATGGCGGCACTTCAAGCACCGGGATCACCTGACAGTAATATTGCGCCATCACGCTTAAACGACCATACGCTTTGCTGTTCGGCCCTGCAACCAGACGATTTACCACTTCTTTTTGCAACATAAAGTGCATGTCGGCAATGGCATCAGTATAGCTAAAGAGATGGAACATCAGCGGGGTGGAGATATTATAGGGCAGATTGCCGAACACACGCAGCGGTTGGCCCAACTGCGCAGACAGTTCGCCAAAGTTCATGGTCATGGCGTCCTGCTGATAAATAGTCAGCTTCGGCCCTAAAAACGGATGGGTTTGCAAACGCGCCGCCAGATCGCGGTCAAGTTCAATGACCGTGAGCTTATCCAGTCGTTCGCCGACCGGCTCCGTCAGCGCCGCCAGACCGGGGCCGATTTCAACCATCGCCTGGCCTTTTTGCGGATTAATAGCAGAAACAATACTGTCGATCACAAACCGATCGTTGAGAAAGTTTTGCCCGAAGCGTTTACGGGCTAAATGGCCCTGATGGACTCGATTATTCATTGGGTATTAACAATCATTTTGATGGCGAGATTAAGCGCCGTAATAAAACTGCCGACATCCGCTTTTCCACGACCTGCCAGTTCAAGCGCGGTGCCGTGGTCAACGGAGGTTCGAATAAAAGGTAGGCCGAGCGTAATATTCACTCCCCGACCGAATCCCTGGTATTTTAGCACGGGCAGGCCCTGATCGTGGTACATCGCCAGCACCGCGTCGGCATTATCGAGATATTTGGGCTGAAACAGCGTATCAGCAGGTAGCGGCCCGTTGAGTTTCATCCCCTGCGCCCGCAGCTCGTCGAGCACCGGAATGATGGTGTCTATCTCTTCCGTGCCCATATGACCGCCTTCGCCCGCGTGCGGATTCAGGCCACAGACAAGAATGCGCGGTTCGGCAATACCAAATTTGGTCCGCAAATCGTGATGCAAAATAGCAATCACTTCGTGCAAAAGCGCAGGGGTGATGGCGTCTGCAATCGCCCGTAGCGGCAGATGCGTGGTCGCCAGCGCCACGCGAAGTTCTTCGGTTGCCAGCATCATCACGACTTTTTTCGCCTGCGAACGCTCTTCGAAAAACTCGGTATGACCGGTAAACGGAATGCCTGCGTCGTTAATAACGCCTTTGTGCACGGGGCCTGTGATCAGCGCGGCAAATTCACCGTTCAGACAGCCATCACACGCTCGCGCCAGCGTCTCTACCACGTAGGGGCCATTTTCTACCGTCAACTGACCGGAGATGGCAGGCGCGCGCAGCGAGACCGGCAACAGGGTCAGCGTTCCCGCGGGCTGCGGCGCAGCGGGGACATCAGGCGAGTAAGGGAGAAGCGAGAGGGGCAGGCCGAGCATGGCGGCCCGCTCCGTCAGGAGCGCGCCGTCCGCACAGACGACCAGTTCAATCGGCCACGCGCGTTGCGCCAGTTGGACGACAAGATCGGGGCCAATCCCGGCGGGTTCGCCGGGAGTGATAACAACGCGTTGCGCACTGCTCATTAGTTACTCAAAATCTTAACGTAAGCGCTGGCGCGCTGTTCTTGCATCCAGGTCGCCGCTTCTTCTGAGAATTTACGGTTCATCAGCATACGATAAGCGCGATCTTTCTGCGCCGCATCGGTTTTGTCTACCTTACGCGTATCCAGCAATTCGATCAGATGCCAGCCGAAAGAGGAGTGTACCGGCGCGCTTATTTGGCCTTTATGCAGCTTCGTCAGCGCGTCGCGGAACGCCGGATCGAAAATATCTGGCGTAGCCCAACCCAAATCACCGCCCTGGTTAGCGGAGCCCGGGTCCTGAGAGTACTCTTTCGCCGCAGCGGCAAAGGTGGTTTTACCACTCTTAATGTCAGCCGCGATTTCTTCCAGCTTCAGGCGCGCCTGCTGATCGTTCATGATCGGCGACGGCTTAAGCAGAATGTGACGAGCGTGAACTTCGGTCACGGAGATACTCTGGCTCTGACCGCGCAGGTCGTTTACTTTCAGAATGTGGAAACCGACGCCGGAGCGAATCGGGCCGACAATGTCGCCTTTCTTCGCGGTGCTCAGCGCCTGGGCGAAAATCCCCGGCAGCTCCTGGATACGGCCCCAGCCCATCTGACCGCCTTTTAGCGCCTGCTGGTCGGCAGAGTAGGTAATCGCCAGTTTGCCGAAATCTGCGCCGTTACGCGCTTCTTCAACAATGCTTTCCGCCTGGCGCTGCGCGTCGTTAACCTGCTCGGAGGTTGGGTTTTCCGGCAGAGCAATCAGGATATGGCTCAGGTTCAGCTCGGTGCTGGCGTCGTTTTGGGTGCCAATCTGTTTTGCCAGCGCGTCAACTTCTTGCGGCAAAACGGTGATACGGCGACGAACTTCGTTGTTGCGCACTTCAGAGATAATCATCTCTTTACGAATCTGGTTACGGTAGGTTGAATAGTTCAGCCCATCGTAAGCCAGACGGCTGCGCATCTGATCCATCGTCATATTGTTTTGTTTGGCGATGTTGGCGATGGCCTGATCCAACTGCTCATCCGTGATCTTCACCCCCATCTTCTGACCCATCTGCAGGATAATTTGATCCATAATCAAACGTTCCAGGATCTGGTGACGCAGCGTGGCGTCGTCCGGAAGCTGCTGACCTGCCTGACCCGCGTTGAGTTTGACTGATTGCATTAAGCCATCAACGTCGCTTTCCAGCACGACGCCATTATTGACGACGGCTGCGACTTTATCGACTACCTGGGGGGCAGCGAAACTGGTATTCGCGATCATGGCGATACCGAGAAGCAGCGTTTTCCAGTTCTTCATACTTTTTCCATTTCAATTAACCGCAATGCGGATTACGTTGTAAATCAATCAGATTACATAGAGCTTTGGTACGGCAGAATGTTCGAACGCAACATTTCTTGCGTGCCGAGGCCGTAGTTAGAGCTCAAACCGCGCAGCTCAATGTTGAAGCCAATCGCGTTATCATAAATCGCGTGTTGTTTATCGTTATCCCAACCGTTCAGCTTACGTTCGTATCCGACGCGGATCGCATAGCAGCAAGAGTTGTACTGCAAGCCGAGCATCTGGTCTGCAGGTTTGCTCGAATTGGTATCGAAGTAGTACGCGCCGACAATCGACCAGCGATCGGCAATCGGCCAACTTGCCACCGCACCCACCTGGTTGATGCCGTTTTTATACTGCTCTGCCGTGGAATAATACGAAGGCAACGTAGCCTGAATATATTCCGGGCTGGCATAGCGGTAGTTCAACTGTACCAGACGATCCTGATCCCGACGGTATTCGAGGCTGCTGCTGCTGGTAGCGACGCTATCCAGACGGGTATCGTACTGCACTCCGCTACGCAGCCCCCAGCGTTCTGAAATACGCCAGTAAGTGTCGCCTGCCCAAACCAGCGAACCGGTTTTGTCGTCATTCTCCCATTTAATGTTGTCATCGCCGGTGCGAGACTCCGTGAAATAGTAGATTTGACCAACAGAAACGTTAAAACGTTCAACGGCGGCATCATCATAAATGCGTGTTGTGACGCCTGTCGTGACCTGGTTGGCGGAAGCAATACGGTCGAGACCGCCATAAGTGCGGTCGCGGAACAGGCCGTTATAGTCGGATTGCAGCAAAGAAGAATCGTAGTTATAGATGCCGCTCTGGTCGCGGTACGGCACATACAGGTACTGCACGCGTGGTTCCAGCGTCTGGGTATACCCCGGCGCCAGCATCGCCATATCGCGTTCGAAGATGAGCTTACCGTCGACTTTAAACTGCGGCATGACGCGGTTAACCGAATCTTTCAGCTTATTTTTATTGTTTGGATCGCTGTTATAGCTGTCCAGATTCGTTTGCTGATAGTGCGTCGCCATCAGCTTCGCTTCGGTGTTCAGGCTGCCCCAGCGGTTGGAGAGCGGCAAATTAATGGTTGGCTCCAGGTGGACGCGGGTCGCTTCCGGCATATTGTCTTTGGTGTTGACGAAATGTACCGCCTGGCCGTAAATCCGGGTATCAAACGGCCCGAGATCGTTATGGTAGTAGTTAACGTCTAACTGCGGCTCCGCAGAGTAGCTGCTGGTGTTTTGATCGTTAAAGACCTGGAATTGTTTGGTCGACACCGTAGCGTCAAAGTTTTGTACGGCGTAGCCGACGCTGAATTTCTGCGTTGCGTAGCCGTCGGTACTGGAACCGTACTTACTGTCGAAATCGTTAAAGTAGCTGGAGTCGCTGACTTTGGTGTAATCGACGTTAAAACGCCACACCTGATCCATCACGCCTGAGTGCTGCCAGTAGAATAACCAGCGGTGCTTATCGCCCTCTTTGGGGTGATCGTCCTCGTAGACTTTATCAGAAGGCAGATAATCTAATTCCATCACTCCCTCGCCTGCCTGCGTGAGATAACGGAATTCGTTCTCCCACATAATATTGCCGCGGCGGTGCATATAGTGCGGGGTGATGGTGGCGTCCATATTGGGCGCGATGTTCCAGTAATACGGTAAGTAGAACTCGAAATAGTTCTTGGTCGTGTATTTCGCGTTCGGGATCAGGAAACCTGAGCGACGTTTGTCACCGACGGGTAGCTGTAAATAGGGGCTATAAAAGATCGGAACCGGACCTACTTTAAACCGGGCGTTCCAGATCTCCGCAACCTGTTCTTCACGGTCATGGATGACTTCACTCCCCACCACGCTCCAGGTATCGGAGCCAGGCAGACAGGAGGTAAAGCTGCCGTTTTCCAGAATGGTATAACGGTTTTCGCCGCGCTGCTTCATGAGATCGGCTTTACCGCGCCCCTGACGGCCCACCATCTGGTAATCGCCTTCCCAGACGTTCGTGTCTTTGGTGTTCAGGTTCGCCCAGCCCTTCGGCCCTTTAAGGATGACCTGATTGTCATCATAATGCACATTACCCAGCGCATCGACGGTGCGTACAGGTTCCGGCTGACCTTCCGCCTGCTTCTGATGAAGCTGCACTTCATCCGCTTGCAGGCGGCTATTCCCCTGCATAATGTCCACGTTGCCGGTAAAAACGGCATCGTCCGGGTAGTTACCTTTAGCGTTATCGGCATTGATAGTAACCGGCAGATCGTTGGTATCGCCTTTTACCAGAGGACGATCGTAGCTCGGCACGCCCAACATACACTGTGAGGCGAGATCGGCTGCCAGCCCCTGATGACTATAAAGGGCGCTGGCGATCATGGTGGCCAGAAGAGTGGGAATACGTTTTTTCATACGTTGTATTTATTGTTCCATCATCGGTAGCGTTGCGCGTGACAAACGGTCACAGCCTAACTTACTCATCTTCGCTGCGCCAGTGTTAATCCTGCCGTTTAGCGTCTGTGGTGTTAGGCACGGCATTGAATGACAGGTATGATAATGCAAATTATAGGCGATGTCCCACAATTGACCGTAGCCTTCATTCGCAGAAAAGCACCTTATTTTGTGGGAGATAGCCTCACCGATAGCGTAACGTTTTGGGGAGTCTATGCAGTACTGGGGAAAGATAATTGGCGTCGCCGTAGCCCTGATGATGGGCGGCGGCTTTTGGGGCGTGGTCCTGGGTCTGCTGGTGGGCCATATGTTCGACAAAGCCCGCAGCCGAAAAATGGCGTGGTTTGCCAACCAGCGGGAACGGCAGGCGCTGTTTTTTGCCACCACCTTTGAGGTGATGGGCCACTTAACCAAATCAAAAGGACGGGTGACGGAAGCGGATATTCATATCGCCAGTCAGTTGATGGATCGTATGAATTTACACGGCGATTCACGTACTGCCGCGCAGAACGCCTTTCGGGTCGGAAAAGCGGATAATTACCCATTACGTGAAAAGATGCGGCAGTTTCGTAGCGTCTGCTTCGGGCGTTTTGATCTGATCCGGATGTTTCTGGAAATTCAGATCCAGGCGGCGTTTGCCGATGGCTCGCTACACCCTAATGAGCGGGAAGTGCTGTATGTGATTGCGGAAGAGTTAGGTATTTCCCGCGTACAGTTCGATCAGTCTCTGCGCATGATGCAGGGCGGCGCGCAGTTTGGCGGCGGTTATCATCAACAGTCCGGCGGCGGCTGGCAGCAGGCGCAGCGCGGCCCGACGCTGGAAGATGCCTGTAATGTGCTGGGGGTTAAAACCACCGACGATGCAACCACCATTAAACGCGCTTATCGCAAACTGATGAGCGAGCATCATCCGGACAAACTGGTCGCGAAAGGTTTACCGCCGGAAATGATGGAGATGGCGAAGCAAAAAGCGCAGGAAATTCAGAAAGCGTATGAGCTAATCAAAGAACAGAAAGGCTTCAAGTGATTGAATTGCCGGATGCGGCTAGCGCCTTATCCGGCCTACGTTAATGAATGTAGGCCGGGCAAGCGAAGCGCCCCGGCATAAATTGGCTCCGAATTTAAAAATCTGCCGGGACTTTAAACGTCATGCTGTTACCGTAAGCGGGATGGGTAATGGTCAGCATTTCGGCGTGTAACTGCAAACGCGGCGCCAGCGACAACGCTTCCGGCGAAGCGTAAAACCGATCGCCTAAAATCGGGTGGCCTAACGCCAGCATATGCACACGAAGCTGATGCGAACGCCCGGTGATCGGTTTGAGCACCACGCGGGCGGTATTATCCGCCGCAAACTCCACCACGTTATATTCCGTTTGCGCCGGTTTGCCGGTTTCATAACACACTTTCTGCTTTGGCCGGTTCGGCCAGTCGCAGATGAGCGGTAAGTCAACCAGCCCTTCCGCCGGGGAGGGATGCCCCCATACGCGCGCCACATACTGCTTTTTCGGCTCACGTTCGCGGAACTGACGTTTTAGCTCCCGCTCCGCGGCTTTGGTCAGCGCCACTACAATCACGCCGCTGGTGGCCATATCCAGACGATGCACCGATTCTGCCTGCGGGTAGTCGCGCTGGATACGCGTCATAATGCTGTCTTTGTGCGCTTCCAGACGCCCCGGCACGGACAACAGGCCGCTGGGCTTATTGACCACCATAATGTGCTCATCCTGATACAGGATAACCAGCCAGGGTTCCTGCGGCGGATTGTAGTTTTCCATCCCCATGTACGGCTCCGTTATTGGTGCGTGACGACAATAAGACGCAGCGCGTCCAGACGCCAGCCTGCCTGATTCAGGCTTTCCAGCACCTGCTGACGGTTGCTGTCGATAGCGGCAAGTTCGTCGTCGCGAATGTTCGGGTTGACGGCGCGCAGCGCTTCCAGACGCGACAGTTCCCCGGACAGTTTTTCATCCGCCTCGCGACGCGCGTTATCAATCAGCGCTCTGGCGGACTTTTCAATCTGCGTCTCGCCCAGTTGCAAAATGGCGTGGACGTCCTGTTGTACGGCGTTAACCAGTTTGCTGCCGGTGTGGCGATTCACGGCGCTGAGCTGACGGTTGAAGGTTTCAAACTCGACCTGGGCGGCCAGATTGTTGCCGTTTTTATCTAACAGCATACGTACCGGCGTCGGCGGCAGGAAGCGGTTCAGTTGTAGCTGTTTCGGCGCCTGCGCTTCCACGACGTAAACCAGTTCGACCAGCAGCGTGCCGACGGGCAGCGCTTTATTTTTCAACAGCGAAATGGTGCTGCTGCCGGTATCGCCGGAGAGGATCAGATCCAGTCCGTTACGGATGAGCGGATGTTCCCAGGTAATAAACTGCGCATCTTCGCGAGACAGGGCTACGTCACGTTCAAACGTGATAGTACAGCCGTCTTCCGGCAGGCCGGGGAAATCCGGCACCAACATGTGGTCGGACGGCGTCAGCACGATCAGGTTGTCGCCGCGATCGTCCTGGTTAATGCCGACGATATCGAACAGGTTCATGGCGAACGCGATCAGGTTGGTGTCGTCGTCCTGTTCTTCAATGCTTTGTGCGAGCTGTTGGGCTTTTTCTCCGCCGTTGGAGTGGATCTCCAGCAGGCGGTCGCGGCCCTGTTCTAACTGGGCTTTTAGCGCTTCATGCTGTTCGCGGCAGGATTTGATCAGATCGTCAAACCCGTCGGTTTCTTCAGGCGCGGCCAGATAGTTAATCAGACTGGCGTAGGCTGAATCATAAATCGCGCGACCGGTCGGGCAGGTGTGCTCAAAGGCGTCCAGCCCTTCGTGATACCAGCGAACCAGCACCGACTGGGCGGTTTTTTCCAGGTACGGGACGTGGATCTGGATATCATGCGCCTGGCCGATACGATCCAGACGACCAATACGCTGTTCCAGCAGATCCGGGTTAAACGGCAAGTCGAACATCACCAGATTGCTGGCAAACTGGAAGTTACGTCCTTCGGAGCCGATTTCGGAACATAACAGCACCTGCGCGCCGGTATCTTCTTCGGCGAACCAGGCGGCGGCGCGGTCGCGTTCAATAATCGACATGCCCTCATGGAACACGGCGGCGCGGATGCCTTCGCGTTCGCGCAGCACCTGTTCCAGCTGTAACGCGGTGGTCGCCTTGGCGCAGATCACCAGCACTTTTTGCGAACGATGGCTGGTCAGATAGCCCATCAGCCACTCAACGCGTGGGTCGAAGTTCCACCAGGTGCCGGTATCGCCTTCGAACTCCTGATAAATTTGTTCCGGATAGAGCATATCGCGGGCGCGATCTTCCGCGCTTTTACGCGCGCCCATAATGCCGGAGACCTTAATGGCGGTCTGATACTGGGTCGGCAGCGGCAGTTTTACCGTATGCAGTTCACGTTTCGGGAACCCCTTGACGCCGTTACGGGTGTTGCGGAACAGAACGCGGCTGGTGCCGTGGCGATCCATCAGCATCGACACCAGCTCATCACGGGCGGCCTGCGCGTCGTCGCGATCGCTATTAGCGGCCTGCAACAGCGGTTCAATATCCTGTTCGCCGATCAGATCGCCCAGCCTGTTCAGTTCGTCGTTGCTGAGTTTATTGCCCGCCAGCAGCATGGCCACCGCATCAGCGACAGGGCGGTAGTTTTTCTGTTCTTCGACAAACTGTTCGAAATCGTGGAAACGGTTCGGATCGAGCAGGCGCAGACGGGCGAAATGGCTTTCCATCCCCAGCTGTTCTGGCGTGGCGGTCAGCAGCAGCACGCCCGGTACGCGTTCAGCTAACTGTTCGATGGCCATATATTCACGGCTCGGCGCATCGGTGCTCCACACCAGATGATGCGCTTCGTCGACCACCAGCAAATCCCACTCGGCGTCGCACAAATGTTCCAGACGCTGCTTATTACGGCGGGCGAAATCCAGCGAGCAGATCACCAGTTGTTCGGTTTCAAACGGGTTATACGCGTCGTGCTGCGCTTCGGTATAGCGTTCGTCATCGAACAGCGCGAAGCGCAGGTTGAAACGGCGCAGCATTTCTACCAGCCACTGGTGTTGCAGGGTTTCCGGAACGATGATCAATACGCGTTCCGCCGCGCCGGATAATAACTGTTGATGCAGAATCATCCCGGCTTCAATGGTTTTACCTAAGCCCACTTCATCCGCCAGCAGTACGCGCGGCGCGTGGCGACGCCCCACATCATGAGCGATATTAAGCTGATGCGGGATCAGATTGGTCCGCTGACCGCGCAGGCCGCTGTATGGCATCCGGTACTGCTCGCTCTGAAATTTACGGGCGCGATAGCGCAGCGCGAACCGATCCATTCGATCGATTTGACCGGCGAACAGACGATCCTGGGGCTTACTGAAAACCAACTTGCTGTCGAGCAGAACCTCGCGCAACGTCACATTGGTCTCTTCGGTATCCAGGCGGGTGCCGACATAAACAAGCAGGCCATTTTCTTCTTTTACTTCATCGATATGTAGCTGCCAGCCTTCATGGCTTGTAATCGTATCGCCAGGGTTGAACATGACGCGGGTCACGGGAGAATCACTGCGCGCATACAGGCGGTTTTCTCCCGTGGACGGGAAAAGTAAGGTGACGGTTCGCGCATCCATCGCAACAACGGTTCCAAGTCCCAGCTCGCTTTCTGTATCGCTGATCCAGCGTTGACCAAGTGTAAAAGGCATATGTGTTCGGCTCTATATCTTTAATTGCAGGCATTACTCGCCATTCCCAGGCGACAGCACTGGATAATTGCGAGTATACGACCCCGCTACCAGGCTAATGTGGTAGTGGCGTTAATTAGGTCCAGGAATGGAAAGGGCGCTATGGTACTGGAAGGCGGCGCTTTCGTCACGCGTCAAAATAGCCCCAGTTGCCCGGTCAGTAGTGTAGCAAAATTATCTTCAACGAAGGGAAGAATTCCTTCCGCCACGGGTTGTAGCTGGCGGGTAAGATAGTGTTCGTAATCCAGCGGCGACTGCTGGTAATCCACGGGCTCGGGGCCGTTAACAGTCCAGACATATTTTATGGCGCCGCGATTCTGATACTGCGCCGGACGACCCTGCTTCAGGTTTTGTTCATCCGCCAGCCGGGCGGCGCGAACGTGCGGCGGGATGTTACGTTGGTACTCATGTAAAGGGCGACGCAGACGCTTACGATAAACCAGCTGTGCGTCCAGTTCGCCCGCCATCAGTTTATCGATAGTCTCACGCACATAGTCTTGATAAGGTTCATTGCGAAAAACACGCAGATACAGCTCCTGTTGAAAGCGCTGCGCCAGCGGCGTCCAGTCGGTCCGCACCGTTTCCAGACCTTTAAATACCATGCGCTGGCTGTCGCCTTCCTGAATCAGGCCCGCGTAGCGTTTTTTACTGCCAGTATCCGCGCCGCGGATGGTCGGCATCAGAAAACGGCAAAAGTGGGTTTCAAACTCCAGCTCCAGCGCGCTGGTCAAATTTTGCTGTTGTAACGTCTGCGCCCACCATTCGTTCACGTGACGCACCAGCCTGTGCCCGATTTCCGCCGCATCGGCTTCTGAATGCGCGCGCCGGAGCCAGACGAAAGTGGAATCGGTATCGCCATAGATCACGTCATAACCCTGCGCCTCAATCAGCGCTTTGGTCTGGCGCATAATCGCATGACCGCGCATGGTGATTGACGACGCCAGACGGGGATCGAAAAAGCGACAGGCCGTGGTGCCGAGTACGCCATAAAAGGCGTTCATAATGATTTTAAGCGCCTGCGAGAGCGGTTTATTGCCCTGACGTTTGGCTTCATCGCGCCCGTGCCAGATTTGGCTAACAATTTCCGGCAGGCAGTGTTTTTCTCGTGAAAACCAGGCGTCAAGGAAACCTTCGGTACTGTGTTCCGGATCCGGCTGCGCCATGCCTTCGACCAGCCCGACGGGATCAATCAAAAACGTGCGGATAATCGACGGGTACAGGCTTTTATAATCCAGCACCAGTACTGAATCGTATAATCCGGGTTGTGAATCCATTACGTAGCCGCCGGGACTTGCCAGCGGCGGCACTTCGCCGAGATTGGGCGCGACATAGCCGGCGCGGTGCATTCGCGGAAAGTAAAGATGCCCGAATGCGGCGACCGAACCGCCGTGGCGATCGACCGGCAGGCCGTTGATCGTCGCGCGTTCCAGCAAAAACGGCATGATCTCGGTTTTATGGAAAATGCGCGTGACCAGCTCGCAGTCTTTCAGGTTGTAGGTGGCGAGGGCGGGTTTATCCTGGGCAAAGCGGCGATCGATCTCATCCATACGATCCCAGGGGTTATCAATGGATTTTCCTTCGCCGAGCAGTTCCTGCGAGACGGCTTCCAGCGAAAAAGACGAAAAATTCCAGAACGCGGATTTAAGCGCGTCGATACCATCGATAATGACTCGCCCTCTGGCCTGGGCGAAAAAAACGCCGTTTTTGAAGCCATGTTCGCGCCACTCCAGTTCGCTATTGTCTCGCCCCAGCCGTAAAGGGATACGGTAGCGTTCGGCATGTTTTTGCAGCATACGCAGGTCGAACTGCACTACGTTCCAGCCGATGATGACGTCAGGATCATGTTCGGCAAACCAGGCGTTGAGTTTTTCCAGCAGCTGCGGGCGGCTGGCGACATACACAAGCTCGAAGTCCAGTTGGCGGTCATCGCCATTCGCCGGGCCCAGCATATAAACGGTACGCTGGCCGCAGCCTTCCAGACCAATGCAATACAGTTCGCCGTGTCGCGTGGTTTCGATATCCAGCGAGACCCATTTTAGCGGCGGTCGATAGTCGGGGTGGGGTTTAAGACGCGCATTGCGGATAACGCCGTTGCGCATCTCGCCGTCTACCCAAACGGGCGACGTAATAAAACGCTCCATCAGGTAACGTTCCGGCGGGCGTACATCCGCTTCATAAACGGTGACGCCGTTTTCGCGCAGCAGTTTCTCCATCCGCATAAGCTGGCGGTGAGTGCGGCAATACAGACCGGATACCGGCTGACGATGAAAGTCTCGCAGCTGGAGCGGCGTCAGGCGATAGTCTTTTTCCGCCTGTAGCAGCGAGGCGGCGCGGGAGGTCTGGCTGGTCGGAATAAACGCCACGGACTCTTGCGGCGCCAGCGTCGCCTGCACAGGGCCGTTGTCTGTCGCCAGCCAGAAAGAGACCTCCGTCCCTTGCGGCGTATCCCGCCAGTGCCGGGTTAAAATGAAACCTGCCTGCGCCACGATGATTACCTGTCTAAAAAATTCACGCTAATTATAACCTGTTTTAGGGGGTAATACTGTTATTTTGTACAGGCATATAACGTAAAAGCCGATATCCGCTGTAATAAAAAGTTTCTCGCAGTAAGAAGCGGGTTTGCGCCCACCAGGATTTATAGCGGGTGGATCGCGTGGGTGATGAGCGGCTATCGATACCATTATCCTGAGCGATAGTTTTCAGACGCAGCATATGCAGCGGATCGCTGACCAGTAACGCTGTGCGCCATCTTAACTCCAAAGGGTACTCCCGCCGACATAAGGCGGGAGGGGAATTTGGACGGGCTTGAGAAGCCCGAAGGATCATCAGCCACGCTGATGTTGAATGTATTGCTTTACAACTTCCAGCGGCGCACCTCCGCACGAGCCAGCAAAGTATGACCTCGACCAGAGCGCGGCTTTTCCGTATGCTCCCCGCAAATCAATAAATTCGTTTCGCAGACGGCGGGATGTCACAGCTTTCAGTGAGTTAACCAGTACCGAAAGCTGCACTGTTGGTGGGTATTCGATCAGCATGTGGACATGATCGACGTCTCCGTTACTTTCTTTAAGTTCTGCACCAAAATCATGGCAGACTTCTGCTGCATACTGATGGAATGCAGCATAGTGTGACTCACCCAGTATCTTTCGACGGTATTTTGTTACAAAGACAAGATGAACATGCAAAAGGAAGGCGGCATGTCTTGAACGATTAATATTATGTTTTTGCATTGAAGTTGACCGTAAAAACAGTAACATAGCAAACAAATCTCCTACACACTGAGTGATGATGCTAATCCTGAAAGCCTACAAATTCAGACTGGAACCAACGCCTGAACAGTCGCAGCGTTTGCGGCAGTTATGTGGTTGCGCCCGTTTTGTCTGGAATTTAGGTCTTGCGGAGACAAAGCGCATCCTTGGCTCAGGCGAAAAGTTACCTTCGGCTTTCGAGTTGAACAGGATGCTTACAGTGTGGAAAAAAATGCCGGGACACATCTTTTTACAGGATGCTTATACCGACAATCTGCAGCAAAAGTTGAAAGACCTGCATGCTGCATGGAAACGTTGCTTTGATAAAAAGCTCGCAGCTAAGGCCCCGGTATGGAAACGAAAAAATGAGGGCAGAGACTCAATCCGTTTTGTGAACTTTGAGAAATATTGCCGCCTTGAAAATCGCAGAGTGAAGCTACCGTCAGGTCTTGGGTGGGTAAAATTCCGGCAATCTCAACGTGTGAACGGTAAAATCAAAAATGCGACAATCAGTCAGTTAGCGGGACAGTGGTATATCTCGTTTCAGGTTGAAGTTGAAACGGCAGAACCCAATCACACAAGCACAACGATAGTCGGTCTGGACGCAGGAGTAACAAAACTCGCCACGCTTTCAGACGGTACGGTATACCAACCAGTCAACAGTTTTAAAGCAAGTCAGCGCAAGCTGGCAACACTCCAGCGGCAGTTAAGCCGTAAAGTCAAATTCAGCAGTAACTGGCAGAAACAAAAGCGAAAAGTCCAGCGTCTGCACTCGCACATAGCCAATATCCGGCGCGACTACCTTCATAAAGTTACCAGTGAAATCAGCAAAAACCACGCGATGATAGTCATTGAGGATTTGAAGGTTAGTAACATGTCGAAATCGGCAAAAGGTACAGCAGAACAGCACGGACGAAACGTCAAGGCCAAATCAGGTCTAAACCGTTCGATACTGGATCAGGGCTGGTATGAAATGCGCCGCCAGCTTGAGTACAAACAGCTCTGGCGTGGCGGTCAGGTGCTTGCGGTTCCGCCAGCATACACAAGCCAGCGTTGCGCGTGCTGTGGTCATACCGCGAAAGAAAATCGCCTGTCACAAAGTAAATTTGTGTGTCAGGCATGCGGATATACAGCGAACGCTGATGTAAATGGCGCTCGTAACATTTTAGCGGCGGGGCACGTCGTTCTTGCCTGTGGAGGGATGGTGCAGTCAGGCCGCCCGTCTGAAACAGGAACCAGACGCTGAGCAATCAGTCGTCACCCACTAATGGGAATCCCCCACCTGAGTCACGAAGTGCGAAGGTGGGGGAGGATGTCAATGTTGTTGTCGCAGTATCTGTTTTGCGTAACGAATATTTTCGCGCGTCACGGTAGAGCGCTCTTCAATAAAAATCGCCTTAACCGGAATCCCTTTTTCCAGAACGTATTGACGGGCTATCGCCGCGTCGGAAACCGTTGCGCCAGCGCCGTAGCCGCCGGTTAATACCAACGCGCGGACAATGTGTTGTTGGTAAAGCCAGATGGCATGATCCAGTCTGGCCTGAAAAACGGGAGAAGGCGTTTTTCCGCTAACGCCTGCTCCTGCGACAATCGCGCAGTCAGCTATGCGCGTCTGGTTTTGCTGACTGAACTGATAAATAGCGATGGCATTATGGATAAACACCGTAGCCATAATGAGAATTATGCCTGCCGCGATTCTGATGATGTAGCGATATTTCATGAATGAGTTCGTTCCCCATGACGGGTGTAATGGATATTTTAACGATAAAATGGCTTTTAGCGTCAGATATTTTTGCTGACGTATATTTATCAATATAATGATGCCGGTATATACAGCAGATATAATTACCCTATAACTGCTAATTTTGAATCATGTTTATTTACAGTTTTTACCCATGTATTAGCCGTTTTGTGTCAAGTCTGTTTTCATACATTAAGTATTTTTCAGAACGGCGCTTGTTCGAATCTGTTACTTATTTCTCGGATTAACAAAAAAGCGATATTTTTTGTTTGTTTTATTTAATGAAAAGTGTAACAATTTCATTTGGAACATCCGCACCGTCAGGTAGAAATATAATATTCCAATTGGCCGCTATGGTTAAATAAAAATGGATTACAGTGCGAATTCGTCGGGAACTCTCTGCATAATTTAATTTTTATTTTAGAATATAATTTTATTTTGACTTTCGGGTGCGGGTGTTTTTATCAAAATTTGTGGTATTCGGGAATGATCTTTTATGAATGTGAGTATGCAGGCGCGTCTGGTAGGGAGCGACCGTTATCTTTTCGTCAATACTCAACGCGCTAACCCTTCCATAAAAACCGTGAGTCGATTTTTTGAGTATAAAACATGGACCGAACAAATTTGGCGTACCGAGATTATTGAAAACGGCAATGCTTTTTTTCACTGGCAAGGACACGACAGAAAAAACGGACATCGGGATACCATTATTAATTATCTGTTAAATGGGCAACGCTGGCAGTCAACAATCGAAGATTATATTTTCTTCCATGCGCTGGAAGGAAAAGCGTGGCAGGGACATTATGATAATATTATTGAATATGTGAGTTCTGATCATTACGTCTATCAAAGCGCATTTGCTGAATATATCACCGACCAGACTCATCAACGCGCCCCCCATGGGACGCGTTTTTAGAGGCATTACTGCCCGTAATAGGCTTTTGCGCCGTGTTTGCGTAAATAGTGTTTATCCAGCAGGGATTGCTGCATGTCGGGCAACTGCGGCGCAAGCTGGCGGCAGAAGATCCCCATATAGGCCACTTCTTCCAGCACGATGGCGTTATGCACGGCATCCTCGGCATTTTTACCCCAGGCAAACGGGCCGTGCGAATGGACAAGCACGCCGGGCATTTGAGCGGCGTCAATACCTTGTTTTTCAAAGGTTTCAACAATGACATTGCCCGTTTCCCATTCATACTCGCCATTAATTTCCGCCTCGGTCATTTTGCGAGTGCAGGGAATCGTACCGTAGAAATAGTCGGCATGGGTGGTTCCCGTCGCCGGAATCGGCTGACCCGCCTGCGCCCAGATAGTCGCGTGGCGCGAATGGGTGTGTACGATGCCGCCGATAGTCGGAAATGCCTGGTACAACAGACGGTGGGTTGGCGTATCGGACGACGGTTTCTTATGACCTTCAACGACTTCACCAGTCTCCAGGCTGACCACCACCATATCGTCAGCGATCATGACGCTATAATCGACTCCGGACGGCTTAATCACCAGTACGCCGCGTTCGCGATCGACGGCGCTGACGTTACCCCAGGTAAGGGTGACCAGGTTGTGTTTTGGCAGCGCCAGATTGGCTTCCAGTACCTGGCGTTTGAGATCTTCTAACATTGTTTTCTCCCTGCCGGATGGCGCTTCGCTTATCCGGCCTACGAGCGACGGTGTGCCGGATGGCGACACAAATGCCTTATTCGGCCTACAGGACCGTAGGCCCGGTAAACGCAGTGCCACCGGGCATTCAGACTTCACTTTTAGCGTTTTAAACCGTAATACACCTCGTTCCAGCGCAGCGCGTCCTTAAAGGCCGGCAGACGGGTATCGTTATCAATTACCGCGATTTCGATATCGTGTATTTCTGCAAACTGGCGCATATCGTTCAGATCCAGCGCGTGGCTGAAGACGGTATGGTGCGCGCCGCCAGCCAGAATCCACGCTTCGGAGGCGGTCGGCAGATCCGGCTGCGCCTTCCACAGCGCGTTAGCCACCGGCAGTTTCGGCAGGGAGTGCGGTGTTTTTACGGTGTCAATGCAGTTGACCAGCAGACGATAACGATCGCCGAGGTCGATCAGGCTGGCGACGATCGCCGGGCCGGTTTGGGTATTGAAAATCAAACGCGCCGGATCTTCCTTGCCGCCAATGCCGAGGTGCTGGACGTCGAGGATCGGTTTCTCTTCCACCGCGATGGACGGACACACTTCCAGCATGTGCGAGCCAAGCACCAGATCGTTGCCTTTCTCGAAGTGGTAGGTGTAATCCTCCATAAATGAGGTGCCGCCCTGCAGACCGGTTGACATCACTTTCATAATGCGAAGCAGAGCGGCGGTTTTCCAGTCGCCTTCGCCCGCAAAGCCGTAGCCCTGTTGCATCAGACGCTGTACGGCCAGACCCGGAAGCTGTTTCAGACCGTGTAAATCTTCAAAAGTAGTAGTGAATGCGTGGAAGCCACCCTGTTCCAGGAAACGCTTCATACCGAGTTCAATGCGCGCCGCTTCCCGCACGTTCTGGCGTTTATCGCCGTGGATTTGGGTGGCGGGCGTCAGGGTATAGCTGCTTTCATACTCGTCAATCAGAGCGTTGATATCGCCGTCGCCGATAGAATTCACCACCTGCACCAGATCGCCGACCGCCCAGGTATTGACCGAAAAGCCAAATTTGATTTGCGCGGCCACTTTATCACCGTCAGTCACTGCGACTTCACGCATATTGTCGCCGAAGCGGCAGACTTTTAGCTGGCGGGTATCCTGTTTAGAGACCGCCTGGCGCATCCAGGCGCCGATACGCGTATGGGCCTCTTTATCCTGCCAGTGACCGGTGACGACCGCGTGCTGCTGGCGCATCCGCGCACCGATGAAGCCGAACTCGCGACCGCCGTGCGCAGTCTGGTTCAGGTTCATAAAGTCCATATCAATGCTGTCCCACGGCAGGGCGGCGTTAAATTGGGTATGGAATTGCAGTAGTGGTTTGTTAAGGATACTCAGCCCGTTGATCCACATTTTGGCCGGGGAGAAGGTGTGCAGCCAGACCACCAGCCCTGCGCAGCGATCGTCATAATTGGCGTCACGACAAATAGCGGTAATCTCATCCGGCGAGGTGCCCAGCGGTTTTAATACCAGTTTACATGGCAGTTTGGCTTTGGTATTCAGCGCGTTGACCACATGCTCGGCATGTTGAGTGACCTGACGCAGGGTTTCTGCGCCATACAAATGCTGGCTGCCAATCACAAACCATACTTCATAATTATCAAAAATCGTCATTGTCGTGTCCTTAATGAGTCAGGATTGCCTGATTGGCCGGGGTCGTTGGCGCCGGCGCGGCAGTCGGAAGATAATGTTGTTCTGCGCTTAGCGCCCACTGCTGGTAGCGGCGGTAAAGCTGTTCGAGGCGTTGCGCCTGTTCAGGGCGGGGACGCAGAGTGCGTTCTACCGCGCTTGCCATGCTTTGCTGGGCGGCAGGAATATCGGCATGGATTTTCGCAGCGACGGCGGCAAAGATAGCGGCGCCTAATGCGCAACACTGGTCGGAAGCGACGATCTGCAACGGACGATTCAGTACGTCGCAGCAGACCTGCATAATGACCTGATTTTTACGGGCGATGCCGCCAAGCGCCATCACGTTATTGACCGCGATACCCTGATCGGTAAAACACTCCTGAATGGCGCGCGCGCCGAAGGCGGTCGAGGCGACCAGACCGCCAAACAGCGCTGGCGCGTCGGTGGCGAGATTGAGATCGGTAATGACGCCTTTCAGACGCTGATTAGCATTGGGCGTGCGGCGACCGTTAAACCAGTCGAGCACCACCGGCAGGTGATCCAGGGACGGATTTTTCGCCCAGGCGTCGGTGAGCGCTGGCAGTAGCTGCTTCTGGCTGGCGTTAATCTGGGTTTTCAGTTCCGGGTGCTGCGCGGCAAGTTGCTCCAGCGGCCAGCTCAACACGCGGCTAAACCAGGCGTAGATGTCGCCGAAAGCGGACTGGCCCGCTTCCAGACCGATAAAGTTCGGCACCACGCTGCCATCAACCTGACCGCAAATGCCTTTCACGGCGCGATCCCCGACGCTCTGTTTATCCGCAATCAGAATGTCGCAGGTAGACGTGCCGATGACTTTTACCAGCGTATTGGGCTGCGCGCCCGCGCCGACCGCGCCCATGTGACAGTCGAACGCGCCGCCGGAAATCACTACGCTTTCCGGCAAGCCGAGGCGCTGCGCCCATTCGGCGCACAGGGTGCCCACGGGCAGATCGGCGGTGAAGGTTTCGCTAAATAACGGGTAGCGCAGATGACGGTTAATGCACGGATCGAGTTCATCAAAGAAGCTCGAGGGTGGCAGGCCGCCCCAGCTTTCATGCCACAGCGTTTTGTGCCCGGCGCTGCAGCGGCCACGGCGGATATCCTGCGGGCGAGTGGTGCCGGAAAGCAGCGCCGGCACCCAGTCACACAGCTCAATCCACGAGACGGCGGCCTGCGCGACGGCGCTATCCTGACGGGTGACGTGCAGAATCTTCGCCCAGAACCATTCGCTGGAGTAAATGCCGCCAATATAGCGGGAGTAGTCGACCTTACCAGGCTTATGGCACAGACGGGTGATTTCGTCGGCCTCTTCCACGGCGGTGTGATCTTTCCACAGCACAAACATCGCATTCGGGTTCTCGGCGAACTCCGGACGCAGCGCCAGGACGTTACCGTCGGCGTCAATCGGCGCTGGCGTAGAACCGGTGCTGTCAACGCCAATGCCAACGACATTTGCGCGTTGCGCGGAGCTTAATTGTGCCAGAACGGCTTTCAGCGCGGCCTCCATTGACTCCATGTAGTCGCGCGGATGATGACGGAACTGGTTGTTCGGGCCGTCGCAATAACGGCCTTCTTGCCAGCGCGGATACCACTCTACGCTGGTGGCGATCTCGTCGCCGGTGGCGCAGTCCACTGCCAGAGCGCGCACTGAATCACTGCCAAAATCGAGGCCAATTGCAATTGCCATCGTCTTACTCCATCCAGAAAAACAGGTATGGAGAAACAGTAGAGAGTCGCGGCAAAAACCGTCAGGCAGGATCCGCTAATCTTATGGACAAAAATGCTAATGCTTTGCAAAGTGTGACGCTGTGCAAATATTCAATGTGGACATTCCAGCCATAGTTATAGACACTTCTGTTACTTAATTTTATCGCCTGAACTGTACGCTTTTGTTACAAAGCGCTTTTCACAAGCGGGGTTGATACGTGCTTTCATCAAGCGCAAGGTCTTGCGGAGACGTAAGCACTGTCATCCTGGTCAATATGGACAATTTGTTTCTTCTCTGAACATCGGGGGGTAGAGAAATCATGGCTGAAACGCAAAATGATCCGCTATTGCCGGGATATTCATTTAATGCCCATCTGGTCGCCGGACTGACGCCAATTGAAGCGAATGGATATCTGGATTTTTTTATCGATCGTCCGTTGGGCATGAAGGGATATATTCTTAACCTGACCATCCGCGGAGAGGGCGTCATTAATAATAATGGCGAGCAGTTTGTCTGTCGGCCTGGCGATATATTATTGTTTCCGCCGGGCGAGATTCATCACTATGGACGGCATCCGGATGCCAGCGAGTGGTATCACCAGTGGGTTTATTTCCGGCCTCGCGCCTACTGGCAGGAGTGGCTGACCTGGCCGACAATCTTTGCCCAGACAGGATTTTTCCGCCCGGACGAGGCGCGCCAGCCGCATTTCAGCGAACTGTTCGGGCAGATCATCAGCGCCGGGCAAGGGGAAGGCCGCTATTCTGAGCTACTGGCGATCAATCTGCTGGAGCAGCTGTTGCTCAGACGTATGGCGGTAATTAATGAGTCGTTGCATCCGCCGATGGATAGCCGTGTGCGCGATGCCTGCCAGTATATCAGCGACCATCTCGCGGACAGTCATTTTGATATCGCCAGCGTCGCCCAGCATGTCTGCCTGTCGCCCTCCCGGTTATCGCATCTGTTCCGCCAGCAGTTAGGCATTAGCGTATTGAGCTGGCGCGAAGATCAGCGTATCAGCCAGGCGAAACTTCTGCTTAGCACTACGCGAATGCCGATAGCGTCCGTTGGGCGCAATGTTGGATTTGACGATCAGCTCTATTTTTCGCGGGTATTTAAAAAATGCACCGGGGCAAGTCCTAGCGAGTTCAGGGCCGGATGTGAATAAAAAGTGAATGATGTGTTCACAAAGATGTCATAAGCCGTGACTATTCGGATAATTGACGGCTTGACGAAGGGGGACGGGATAAGCAGAATCCCTGCTTCATCACGCTGACGGACACACTATGCAAGCACTGCTGGAACACTTTATCACCCAATCCACTCTGTATTCGCTTATCGCTGTGTTGCTGGTCGCCTTCCTGGAATCGCTGGCGCTGGTGGGGTTGATTTTACCCGGCACGGTACTGATGGCGGGGCTGGGCGCGCTTATCGGCAGCGGCGAGCTCAATTTTTGGCATGCCTGGCTGGTGGGTATTATCGGCTGTCTGATGGGCGACTGGATTTCGTTCTGGCTGGGGTGGCGCTTTAAAAAGCCGCTACACCGCTGGTCTTTTATGAAAAAGAACAAGTCGCTGCTGGATAAAACCGAACACGCGCTGCATCAGCACAGTATGTTCACGATCCTGGTCGGACGTTTTGTCGGTCCGACGAGGCCGCTGGTGCCGATGGTGGCAGGGATGCTGGATCTTCCCGTAGCGAAATTTATTGGGCCAAACTTGATTGGCTGTTTGCTGTGGCCACCGTTTTATTTCCTGCCGGGCATTCTGGCGGGAGCGGCAATCGATATTCCTTCCGATATGCAGAGCGGAGATTTCAAATGGCTGCTGCTGGCGACGGCGTTGCTGCTGTGGGTTGGAGGCTGGCTATGCTGGCGGCTGTGGCGCAGCGGCAAAGCGGCAGTCGATCGTTTAACCGCGTATTTCCCCCGCAGCCGTTTGCTGTATCTGGCGCCGTTGACGCTCGGGATCGGCGTGGTCGCGCTGGTGGTGCTGGTTCGCCACCCGCTGATGCCGGTATATATCGATATTCTGCGCAAAGTTGTGGGTTACTAACGATTCCTTTGCCGGATGGCAGCTTCGCCTTATCCGGCCTACAAAATATGGGATTTGATGCCCAATAGCGCTGAGGCGCTGGCTTGACCGCTTAGTAGCTCGTCTGTTTTGCCTTGCCACGCAATGCGTCCGTCGGCGACGACGATTGACCGGGGCGCAATTCGCGCCGCATCTTCCACGCTGTGCGAGACCATCAACAGCGTGAGCTGTCGCTCGCGGCAGATATCGCTGACCAACGTCAGCATCTCCTGGCGCAGCGCGGGATCGAGCGCGGAGAACGGTTCATCCAGCAGCAGTACCGGCTGTTCACGTACCAGGCAGCGCGCCAGCGCTACCCGCTGACGCTGGCCGCCGGACAGTTCGCCCGGTAAACGCGTCATCAGACTCTCAATGCCCATCTGATGTGCGATAGCGTCCCGTTTTTCCCGCTGGCTGGCGTTGAGCGTTAACCCAGGGTTTAGCCCCAGACCGATATTTTGCTGCACATTCAGATGGCTGAATAAATTATTCTCCTGAAACAGCATTGAGACCGGACGGCGTGAGGGCGGCGTAAGCGTATGATCTTCGCCGGCAATCAGTAGCGTACCGCTGGCAGGCGCAAGAAAACCGGCAATTAAATTCAACAACGTGCTTTTCCCCGCGCCGCTGGGGCCAAGAATCGCCACCTGCTCGCCGCGTTCTACCGCCAGCGTAAAACGCATCGGCAAATGATGGTAAAGCCAGGTGATATCAATCAGTTTTAGCATGTCGGCCCGGTAGTTTCTCTATGAGGGTAAATAACGTAAAGCAGAGCAGCAATAGTATCAGCGCGGTCACCGCGCCGTCCTGGCTGCGGTAGGAGCCGATCTGCTGATACAGATAAAACGGCAGCGTGCGGAAATTGTCATTGCCGAAAAGCGCGACGACGCCAAAATCACCGATAGAAAGTACGCAGGCAAACGCCAGCGCCTGCGCCAGCGGACGTTTCAGCGCCCGCAGTTCCACGATCTTTAACCGCAACCAGCCTTCAATTCCTAATGACTGGCACAGCATTCCATAACGGGCGGTAATATCGCGCATTGGGTTTTCCAGGACTTTTAGCGCGTAGGGGATTGCCATCAGCGCATTGGTGAAAATCACGATGCCGTCGGCGGATTCCGGTAAGCCAACGCTGTTATTGAGCAGTAAAAAGAAGCCTGTCGCCAGCACGATCCCCGGCATCGCGAGGATCAACATCCCGCTGAGTTCCAGCGTTTGTCCGGCGAAGACTTGCTGGCGTTGGCGTAGCTCGCGGCTACTCCACAGCAGCATCATGGTCAGCACCACACACAGAACGCCCGCCGCCAGCGCAATGCGTAGCGATGTCCAGACAGCCTGCCACAGAATGGGTTGCGCCAGCACCTCCGGCAGGCTGCGGTTGACGCCATCGACCACCACGGCGACCAGTGGCGGAAGCAGCAGCAGCAGCGCCAGCACGATTAATAAGGCGTCCGTCAGACGGCTGTGGAGACGATCGTCAGGATCGCGCCAGCCCTGCGTCAGCGTCATCCCCGGCGCAATCGCTTTGCTCAACCGTTGGCTTAGCAGTACCAGCGCCAGGCAGCAGACCATCTGGATTAATGCCAGCATCGCCGCGCGGGCGGGATCGTAGTCATAACTGAGCGCCTGAAAGATAGCCAGCTCGATAGTGGTGGCCTGCGGGCCGCCGCCGAGCGACAGGACCGTTGCGAAACTGGCGAAGCAGAGCATAAAAATCAGCGCCGCGACGGGCGGAATTTGGCGGCGCAGCCACGGCCATTCGACAAAACGGAAAAAATGCCAGCCGCGCATACCGAGCTGGGCGGCGAGCTGGCGCTGCTCGCCGGGAATGCTTTCCAAAGATTGCAGCAACAAACGGCTCGCCATTGGCAGGTTAAAAAAGACGTGCGCCAGTAAAATGCCCTGCAAGCCGTAGGGGGAGAATGTCCACTGAAGCCCCAGCATCTGCCACAGCGAGGCCAGCCAGCCCTGACGGCCATACACGCTAAGAATACCGAACACGGCAACCAGTACCGGCAGAATCAGCGTCATGGCGCACAGACGCAGCAGCGCCAGACGTCCAGGAAAACGGCGTCGATAAAGCGCGCGGGCGAGAAAAACCGCCGGGACCACAGACAGCACTGCGGACAGAAACGCCTGCCAGAATGAGAAGCGCACCACATGCCACAGGTAGCTATCCCGCCAGATTGTCGACCACGCGCCCGACGGCGCGTTCAGCCAAAGCGCCAGAAAGGCCGCCAGCGAGACGGTTATCATCAGCGCGGCGGCGCACAGCCCCGGAATCAGCCAGCCGGGAATTAACGGCTGACGGCGCGTTGCCATTCGCTAATCCATGCCTGGCGTTGTGCTGCCACTTGTTGCGGCGTGAATTCCAGCGTTGTGGCGGGTTTGGCCAATGATTCAAACCCTGCTGGTAGGGCGACGTCCGCTACCGGGTACATCCAGTTGCCGGTGGGTATGGCGTTCTGAAACGCCGGAGAAACCATAAATTTGAGGAATTTCTCCGCCAGTTCCGGCTGCTTGCTGGCGACGGTACGCGCCGCGACCTCTACCTGTAAGTAATGGCCTTCGCTGAAGTTCGCGGCGGCGTAATTGTCCTTCTTCTCTTCAATAATGTGATACGCCGGAGAGGTGGTGTAACTGAGCACCAAATCGCTTTCACCTTTCAGAAATAAACCGTAGGCCTCGCTCCAGCCTTTCGTCACCGTCACCGTTTTGGCCGCCAGTTTTTGCCAGGCCTGCGGCGCGTTATCGCCATAGACTTTGCGCATCCACAGTAACAGCCCCAGCCCTGGCGTACTGGTACGCGGGTCCTGATAAATCACCCGCCATTTTTGATCGCTCTCGACCAGTTCTTTCAGGCTTTTCGGCGGATTTTTCAGCTTGCTTTTATCGTAGACAAAAGCGAAATAGCCGTAATCGAACGGCACAAATGTGTCGTTTTCCCAGCCGCCGGGCACCTTGACCGCCTCATTCGCCACGCCGCTTTTGGCAAAGAGTTTAGTTTGCGTGGCCGCTTCCAGCAGATTATTGTCCAGCCCCAACACCACATCGGCTTTGCTGTTCTTTCCCTCCATCCGCAGGCGGTTGAGCAGTGAAACGCCATCCTCCAGCGCCACCAGTTTCAGCTCGCAGTTGCAATCGGCTTCAAACGCTTTTTTCACCGCCGGGCCTGGCCCCCAGTCGGCGGCGAACGAGTCGTAGGTATAGACGGTGAGAACGGGTTTGGCGAAAGCAGGCGCCGCGCACAGGAGTAAAAGCGGAAGATATTTTTTTAACACTTTGCACCTCAGTTAAAGAGTGGCAAAGGACTTGAGAGGTAGCCTCAAATCCCTTCGCCGGCATTATCCGGATCAGGTTCGACGGGTATTTTCTCAGCGCGCGCATGAGCGCGGCACCCCGTTGAGTTCGGCGTTAGTGTAGTGATTTTGTTGCCGGGCAGCAATCAAGAGCTGGCGTTAAGGATCCGGCGGCGCAAACCACGCCGATTTAAAATCAAACCAGCCGAGGGTATTCATGCGCAGCCCGCGCATACTGCGCTGTCCCTGGATAATCAGCCAGTGGTGGATCAACGGCACAATCGCTTTGTTGGTCAGCAGCTGCTGGCACCAGTTCGCCAGGTTCATCTCGCCAGCGCGCCACTGCGCGGCGTCGCCCTGCCAGTCGCGCGGAATGCAGTTCTGCAAGAGCGGTACTTCGCACAGGTGCGCGAACAGCGAGAAATCCAGCGGCAGCGTAAAGTTAGCGCTATTGAGCCAGATATCGCTTTCGATGTCGCCGGCGTGCCATTGATCGTAGTCGATCTCCTGAATATGCAGATGCACCTGATGTTCAGCCAGAAGCGCGCTCATGATACGGGCGATAACCCGGTGCTCAATGTGTTCGCGATAGAAGGTCAGCGTGAGGGTTTCCAGACCGGCGGGTTTTTCGCCCGGGCCTGGACGGGCGTGATGCCAGCGCGGTAAAAGCCCATAGGCCGGGAACCAGAGCTGCTGTAGCGGTTCATCGGCATGATAGAGTAAATTGGTGGGGGAGAGGACGTGGCTTACCCATTCTCTGACCTGCGGATGCGCGCCGCGCGGCGTTCTGGCGTCGAATAGCAGGTAATAGCATCCCTCTTCCAGTCGGCTTTCTATCGCTTTTTCACCGCCTTGTATTGGCCCTTCCAGCATCAAGCCGCAGGCCGGTTCTTCACTGATATCCGGCAGTACCCAGACGTTCACTTCGTCTATCAACGCCCGATAGCCGAAGTAATCATCAAAGGCGAGTATCTTGAGCTGGTTTGGCGTATTACGCCGCACGGCATAAGGCCCGGTGCCGATAGGGTGGCTGGCGAAATTAGCCAGCGTTTCCCACTCCCGCGGCAAAATCATCGCCGGGACCTGGCCCAGCAGCCACGGCAACCAGCGATCCGGCTGGGAAAGATGAATATCCAGCGTCCACGCGGTAGGGGAGTCTATCTTTGTGATGTGCGAGTAAAGCGGAAGCGTATTGATACGCGTCAGCGAGGCGATGACATCTTCCATCTCCAGCTCGCGGCCATGATGAAAATGAATGCCAGGGCGCAGGTAGAAGCGCCACAGTAAAGGGGAAATTTGCTGCCAGTGGTGGGCAATGTCCGCTTCCAGTTCCCCGTTTTCCTCATTTACCCGCGTGAGCGAACTGAAAATTTGCCGGGCAATATGGGTTTCCGAGCGACGTAATGCGGTTCCCGGCAGGAGATTGTGCATCGGACGATAGTAAAGAACCCGCAGAATATGCCGCCCCTGGCGGAAGCTGCGTCCCAGATGGGAAATCAGCATTTGCCTGACAGCGCTTTTATCGCCGACCAGTTGTACCAGTTGATCGATTCGATCTTGTTCCAGCAGGTCTTCCGCCCGCTGCTGTTGCAGCGCCAGTCCGGTATACAGGAACGTCAGACGCGAACGCTTTCCGCGTCCAACCTCGGCCTCCCATGTTAGCCAACCGCGCGCCTGCATCGTATTTAGCAGCGTACGCATATGGCGACGCGAACAGTTCAGCAGATCCGCCAGCTCATTAAGCGTGGTGTCTTGCGTTTTACCGTCACAACATTGCCAGAGACGGATAAATTGTTGTTGCAGGCGACCTGAGGGCATAAAAGGGGAACTCCGATGAAAAACTCAGCAATTTTATTATCCCTATATTAGGCCAATAATATCTTTCGATGAAGCAAGAGGAAGAGGTCACTATGCGCCAGTTCTGGTTGAGATATTTTGCCGCGACGGAAAAAACGTCCTGGCTGGCTTGCCTGAGCGCGCCGCAGCGCTTAAAAATGCTCGCGGAACTGATGCAGTGGGAGGCGACCGATTGAAGCCAATTGCAGACATCATGTGTGACTGAGTATTGGTGTAGGCGATAGCCTAAAATCACCCGCCAGCAGATAATATCTGCTGGCTTTTTTTATTTCGGCTGTTTCTGGATGACGACGATGGGACGGCGTCTCAACGGGATTTATACGGCGGTTTCTGTGGTCACGCAGGTGATGACCGGGCGAGTAAAAGACGTATAAAAAATGCCGGAATATCCCCGGCATGAGCGACTGATGAGTAACCCGGCGCTTGATGGCGCTACGCTTATCAGGCCTACAGGATATAGTGGCAACCTGGTGATATTGCATAACCTGTAGGCCCGGTAAGGCGTGAAAGGTTACCGCATAAATGCCGGTTGTTTATTTTCGTAGGCGGCAATCGCGTCTTCGTGCTGCAGCGTCAGCCCAATGCTGTCCAGACCGTTCAACATGCAGTGGCGGCGGAAGTCGTCGATTTTAAAGCTGTAGGTCTTATCGCCTGCTTTCACCACCTGTGCTTCCAGATCCACTTCAAATTTAATGCCCGGATTGGCTTTCACCAGAGCAAACAGCTCATCGACCTGTGCGTCGCTCAGGGTTACCGGCAGCAGTTGGTTGTTAAAGCTGTTGCCGTAGAAAATGTCGGCGAAGCTTGGCGCGATCACCACTTTAAAGCCGTAATCGGTCAACGCCCACGGCGCGTGTTCGCGTGAAGAGCCGCAGCCAAAGTTTTCTCGCGCCAACAGAATCGACGCGCCTTGATATTCCGGAAAGTTCAACACGAATTCCGGATTTGGCTGTTGGCCCTTTTCGTCCAGGAAGCGCCAGTCGTTAAACAGATGGGCGCCAAAACCGGTGCGCGTAACCTTCTGCAAAAACTGTTTAGGGATAATTGCATCGGTATCGACGTTGGCGGCATCCAGTGGGACAACCAGGCCGGTATGCTGGGTAAATTTCTCTGCCATGGTAGTTTCCTTATTTGATGCTGCGAATGTCGGCGAAGTGGCCGGTAACGGCGGCAGCGGCGGCCATCGCCGGGCTGACTAAATGCGTGCGACCCCCGCGGCCCTGACGGCCTTCAAAGTTACGGTTGCTGGTGGATGCGCAGCGCTCGCCCGGGTTCAGGCGGTCATTATTCATGGCCAGGCACATGGAACAGCCCGGTAAGCGCCATTCAAATCCTGCTTCGATAAAGATCTTGTCCAGACCTTCCGCTTCCGCCTGCGCTTTCACCGGACCTGAACCCGGCACCACCAGCGCCTGTACGCCAGGCGCGACTTTGCGCCCTTTGGCGACTTCCGCTGCCGCGCGCAAATCTTCAATGCGCGAATTGGTACAAGAGCCGATAAAGACTTTATCGATAGCAACGTCCGTTAACGGTACGCCCGGCTGTAAGCCCATATAAGCCAGCGCTTTTTCGGCGCTGGCGCGCTCAACCGGATCGCTAAAAGAGGCGGGATCGGGGATGATGTCGGTGACGGAAATGACCTGGCCCGGATTAGTGCCCCAGGTCACCTGCGGCGCGATCTCTTCTGCCCGCAGGGTGACGACAGTATCAAAGGTCGCGCCGTCATCGGTTTTCAGCGTTTTCCAGTACTCGACGGCTTCGTCAAAATCGCGGCCCTTCGGCGCGTGCAAACGCCCTTTTACGTAGTTAAAAGTGGTTTCATCCGGGGCGACCAGACCGGCTTTGGCGCCCATCTCAATCGCCATATTGCACAGCGTCATGCGGCCTTCCATACTCAGCGCGCGGATAGCGTCGCCGCAAAATTCAACCACGTGCCCGGTGCCGCCGGCGCTGCCGGTTTTACCGATGATCGCCAGCACGATGTCTTTGGCGGTAATGCCCGGCGCGGCGTTGCCCGTGACTTCAATCTTCATGGTTTTAGCGCGCCCCTGTTTCAGAGTTTGCGTCGCCAGTACATGTTCTACCTCAGAAGTGCCGATGCCGAAGGCCAGCGCACCAAACGCGCCGTGGGTGGCGGTGTGGGAGTCGCCGCAGACGATGGTCATGCCCGGCAGGGTGACGCCCTGTTCCGGCCCCATCACATGGACGATGCCCTGATACGGGTGATTCAGGTCATACAGCTCGACGCCGAACTCGTTACAGTTCTTAATCAGCTCCTGCATCTGGATACGCGCCATTTCACCGGAGGCATTAATGTCTTTAGTCTGCGTCGAGACGTTGTGATCCATCGTGGCGAAGGTTTTCCCTGGCTGACGTACCGGACGATGGTGCGCGCGCAGACCGTCAAACGCCTGCGGAGAGGTGACTTCATGCACCAGGTGGCGGTCGATGTACAGCAGCGGCGTTTCGTTTGGCGCCTCAAAGACCACGTGGGCATCAAATAATTTTTCGTATAACGTTTTGGCCATGATTACACCCCTTCTGCGACATAGCGGGCGATAATATCGCCCATCTCATCGGTACTGACTGCGGCAGCGCCCCTGGCTAAATCGCCGGTGCGAACGCCCTCTTCTAATGCGCGATTGATCGCCTGTTCAATGGCCGTTGCCGCATCGTTGGCATCCAGGCTGTAGCGCAGCAGCAGCGCCAGCGACAGGATCTGCGCAATTGGGTTGGCGATATTTTTCCCGGCGATATCCGGCGCGGAGCCGCCAGCCGGTTCATACAGGCCAAACCCTTGCTCGTTCAGGCTGGCGGAGGGCAACATCCCCATTGAGCCGGTGATCATGGCGCATTCGTCGGACAGAATGTCGCCGAACAGGTTAGAGCACAGCAGTACGTCAAACTGTGACGGGTCTTTAATCAACTGCATGGTGGCGTTATCGATATACATGTGCGCGAGTTCCACATCGGGATACGTTTTCGCGACATCATTGACGATTTCACGCCACAGGATAGAGCTTTGCAGTACGTTGGCTTTATCAATAGAGGTGACTTTACGGCGGCGTTTACGCGCCGATTCAAAGGCGATACGGGCAATGCGCTCGATCTCAAAGCGGTGATAAACTTCGGTATCAAAGGCTTTTTCGTACTGACCGCTGCCTTCACGGCCTTTTGGTTGTCCGAAATAGATCCCGCCGGTCAGCTCGCGCACGCACAGGATATCGAAACCGTTAGCGGCGATATCGGCGCGCAACGGGCAAAATGCTTCCAGTCCCTGATACAGTTTCGCCGGACGCAGGTTACTGAATAATTTGAAATGTTTGCGCAGCGGCAGCAGAGCGCCGCGCTCCGGCTGGCTTTCCGGGGGCAAATTTTCCCATTTCGGGCCGCCGACGGAGCCAAACAGAATGGCATCCGCCTGCTCGCACCCTTCAACGGTGGCTTTCGGCAGTGGATGACCATGATTGTCGATAGCAATACCGCCGACGTCATAGCGGCTGGTGGTGATACGCATATCAAAACGGCTGCGTACCGCATCCATAACTTTCAGGGCTTGCGCCATGACTTCCGGGCCGATGCCGTCGCCCGGCAATACGGCAATATGATAGTTCTTCGACATTACACGGTTTCCTTGTTGTTCTCTTTATTTTGAGCTTTGCGTTGCAATTCTTTTTCAACTTCGGCGGCGCGCCAGATATTGTTCAGTACGTGCACCATCGCTTTGGCGGAGGATTCGACGATATCCGTCGCCAGCCCGACGCCGTGGAAGCGGCGACCATGATGGTTCACGACGATATCGACCTGACCCAGCGCGTCTTTGCCCTGGCCTTTGGCGTTCAGGTCGTATTTAACCAACTCAACGTCGTAACCGGTGAGGCGGTTAATCGCCTGATAGATGGCGTCGACCGGGCCGTTGCCGTTCGCCGCCTCGGCCTTGATCTCTTCACCACAGGCCAGCTTCACGGAAGCGGTGGCGATATCGCTGGAGCCGGACTGCACGCTGAAGTAATCCAGACGGAAATGCTCTGGTTCTTCTTGCTGTTTATTAATAAACGCCAGCGCTTCCAGGTCATAGTCGAACACCTGGCCTTTTTTGTCCGCCAGCTTCAGGAACGCGTCGTACAGGTGGTCCATGTTGTAGTCTGTGTCCTTGTAACCCATCTCTTCCATGCGATGTTTCACGGCGGCACGGCCAGAGCGGGAGGTCAGGTTCAGCTGTATCTGGTTCAGACCGATGGACTCTGGCGTCATGATTTCATAGTTTTCGCGGTTCTTGAGGACGCCATCCTGGTGGATGCCGGAAGAGTGGGCGAAAGCGCCGCTGCCGACAATCGCTTTGTTGGCCGGGATCGGCATGTTACAGATCTGGCTGACGGTCTGGCTGGTGCGCCAGATTTCGTGGTGATTGATGTTGGTGTGTACGTTCATGATGTCTTTGCGCACTTTAATCGCCATGATCACTTCTTCCAGTGCGCAGTTACCGGCACGTTCTCCGATACCGTTCATCGCGCCTTCAACCTGACGCGCGCCCGCATGTACTGCCGCCAGCGAGTTGCCTACCGCTATCCCTAAATCGTCGTGGGTATGAACGGAGATGATGGCTTTGTCGATATTGGGGACACGTTCATACAGGCCGGAAATGATTCCCGCGAACTCAAACGGCATGGTATAGCCCACGGTATCGGGAATATTAATGGTTCTCGCGCCGGCGTTTATAGCGGCTTCCACCACGCGCGCCAGATCGTCAACAGGCGTCCGGCCAGCATCTTCGCAGGAGAACTCTACGTCATCAGTGTAATTACGCGCCCGCTTAACCATGTATACCGCGCGTTCGATGACCTCATCCAGCGTGCTGCGCAGCTTGGTGGCGATGTGCATTGGCGAGGTGGCGATAAAAGTATGGATGCGAAACGCGTCGGCGACCTTCAGCGCCTGTGCCGCGACGTCGATGTCTTTTTCTACACAACGCGCCAGGGCGCAAACGCGGCTGTTTTTGATGGTGCGGGCGATGGTTTGGACGGATTCAAAATCACCCGGAGAAGAGACCGGGAAGCCTACTTCCATGACATCAACACCCATGCGCTCAAGGGCCAGGGCAATCTGCAGCTTCTCTTTCGCGCTCAGGCTGGCCTGTAACGCTTGTTCGCCGTCGCGTAAGGTCGTATCAAAAATAATGACTTGCTGGCTCATGATGTGGTCCTTGTCTCCAGGGGCGCCTTGCGTCAGGCATAAAAAAACCCGCGCAACGGCGCGGGTTTTGTTTGACTTCGAGCTGACTTAATGTTGAATGCCGCCCACCGGTCTACCGCGCACAATAAATGCGTTGAGTAGTAGTAGCCCAGTGAAACGAACGATATGTGACATTAATTCAGCTCCAGCGAATGCGTTATGCTTTTAGTGGTACTGGATATGCCGTTTAATGTCAACTCTATTTTCTGTCGCCATTGCATTTTGTTGACGATATCCGGATACGTACTTTAGCTAATTGTGCTGGGCTGCGCGTCCAATAAAGGATAAAAGAACGAGTGGACATTCATACTTTTCATTGTTTGAAATATTTAGGCATTTTTGTTTGCAAATTGGTTAGGGGAATGGCCTGTTAAAGGTATGCTAAAGGTTTGGTTTATCTTTTTGATTTGTTTTATATTTTAACAAATAACCTTGTTTACTTAATGGATAAGGATAAAGTTATTGATAAATTAATGTTAACTTTTTAGCTATTAATAATATAAACATTTAATTGAAACTTAAATGATCATTCACTTGGTGTATGATTGTGTATTCGCCATAGTTATGGTTATATTGCTTGCGTAATTTAAACATTATGAATCGCAATGGTGTGACTCAGGACACATTACGCTTGCGCTGGCATTCTATTTGTCTCTGTCAGCGTCTTTATGTTTTCCGAATTTTAACGCTTTCCCTTTTTCTTATTTTATATGCATGGTAAATCATATTTTCAGGAATTATTTCTGCCTTCAGCCAGAAAAAGGGAGTTAAGCGTGACAGTGGAGTTAAATATGCCAGAGGTCAAAACCGAAAAGCCGCATCTTTTAGATATGGGCAAACCACAGCTTCGCATGGTTGATTTGAACCTATTGACCGTGTTCGATGCGGTAATGCAAGAGCAGAATATTACGCGCGCCGCCCACACGCTGGGAATGTCGCAGCCTGCGGTTAGTAACGCCGTAGCGCGTCTGAAGGTTATGTTTAATGACGAACTTTTTGTTCGATATGGACGAGGAATTCAGCCGACTGCCCGTGCATTTCAGTTATTTGGTTCAGTCCGTCAGGCGTTACAATTGGTGCAAAATGAATTGCCGGGATCGGGGTTTGAGCCGACCAGCAGCGAACGTGTATTCAATCTTTGCGTGTGCAGTCCGCTGGATAATATCCTGACGTCACAGATTTATAATCGTGTAGAAAAAATTGCGCCAAATATTCATGTCGTTTTTAAAGCGTCGTTGAATCAGAATACTGAGCATCAGCTACGCTATCAGGAAACCGAGTTCGTTATTAGTTATGAAGAATTCCGTCGTCCTGAGTTTACCAGCGTACCGCTATTTAAAGATGAAATGGTTTTAGTCGCCAGCCGAAAACACCCGCGTATTAGCGGCCCGCTACTGGAAGGCGATGTTTATAATGAACAACATGCGGTTGTTTCTCTCGATCGTTATGCGTCATTTAGTCAACCGTGGTATGACACGCCGGATAAACAGTCGAGCGTGGCTTATCAGGGCATGGCGCTTATCAGCGTTCTGAACGTGGTTTCGCAGACGCATTTGGTCGCTATTGCCCCGCGCTGGCTGGCGGAAGAGTTTGCGGAGTCGCTGGATCTGCAAATATTGCCGTTGCCTTTAAAACTGAATAGCCGGACATGCTACCTTTCCTGGCATGAAGCGGCTGGGCGTGATAAAGGGCATCAATGGATGGAAGATTTATTAGTTTCTGTTTGTAAGCGATAAAACCGGGCAGAATAAATCAGAAACAAATTCTGGTTTATTCTGCTTTTTAGCGTATATAAAAAATTTTATGCTGAATTAACGGTGAGCGATTCTTTTCGTCGTTGTGAAAAATAGATGAATTGCTGTAAGTCTGCATTTATAAGCGATTATTTATTACCTGGTGTGATTCAGACGGAGTATTTCTCCATTTCTTCTCTTCTTGCCTCCTGATTATTCTAACCTTCCCCATCTTTACGTCATTCCACCCAATTGCCAGGCGTGATAGCGAGCGGTTAAGGTGTCCGTCAAACCGTGATGACAGGTATAAAGTGGAGGCAAGCCGTGGAGATGTTGTCTGGAGCCGAGATGGTCGTCCGATCGCTTATCGATCAAGGCGTAAAGCAGGTGTTCGGCTATCCTGGAGGCGCAGTGCTTGATATTTATGATGCGCTACATACCGTTGGAGGGATCGATCATGTGCTGGTGCGTCATGAGCAGGCCGCGGTGCATATGGCGGATGGCCTGGCGCGAGCCACTGGCGACGTTGGCGTGGTGCTGGTGACTTCCGGACCGGGAGCGACCAATGCGATTACCGGGATTGCTACGGCCTATATGGATTCCATTCCGCTGGTGATTCTTTCCGGCCAGGTCGCCACCTCATTGATTGGCTATGATGCCTTTCAGGAGTGCGACATGGTGGGGATTTCCCGACCGGTGGTCAAACATAGCTTCCTGGTCAAACAGACGGAAGATATTCCCCAGGTGCTTAAAAAGGCCTTCTGGCTGGCGGCAAGCGGACGTCCTGGGCCGGTGGTCGTGGATTTGCCGAAAGATATTTTGAATCCGGCGAAAAAAATGCCGTATGTCTGGCCGGAAACGGTCAGTATGCGCTCTTACAATCCCACAACATCAGGACATAAAGGACAAATTAAGCGTGCCTTGCAAACGCTGGCGTCGGCAAAAAAGCCGGTGGTCTACGTTGGGGGAGGGGCGATAAGCGCGGCCTGCTATGTGCCGCTGCGCCACATCATTGAAACCTTTAACCTGCCGGTGGTCTCTTCATTAATGGGACTGGGCGCGTTTCCTGCTACTCATCGCCAGTCGTTAGGAATGCTGGGAATGCATGGCACTTATGAAGCCAATATGACCATGCATAACGCCGACGTGATTTTCGCTGTTGGCGTACGATTTGACGACCGCACGACGAATAATCTCGCTAAATATTGTCCGAACGCGACGGTATTACACATCGACATTGACCCGACGTCCATATCCAAAACGGTTAACGCTGATATCCCGGTGGTGGGCGATGCCCGCCTGGTACTGGAACAAATGCTGGAGCTACTGGCGCAGGATGCGCCGTCTCAGCCGCAGGATGATATTCGCGACTGGTGGCAGCAGATAGAGAGCTGGCGCGCCCGTCAGTGCCTGAAATATGACGCGGAAAGCGAAAGCATTAAACCCCAGGCGGTGATTGAAACCCTCTGGCGTCTGACGAAGGGCGACGCTTACGTGACGTCCGATGTAGGACAACACCAGATGTTTGCCGCCCTCTATTACCCGTTCGATAAGCCACGTCGCTGGATTAATTCCGGCGGGCTCGGCACGATGGGTTTTGGCCTACCGGCTGCATTGGGCGTTAAAATGGCCCTGCCGAAAGAAATGGTGGTCTGCGTGACCGGCGATGGCAGCATACAGATGAACATTCAGGAGCTGTCGACAGCCTTACAGTATGAACTGCCGGTACTGGTTCTGAACCTGAACAACCGTTATCTGGGGATGGTGAAACAGTGGCAGGATATGATCTATTCCGGTCGCCATTCTCAGTCTTATATGCAGTCGTTACCGGATTTTGTGCGCCTGGCGGAAGCATATGGCCATGTCGGGCTGCAGATTAACCGTCCGGATGAGCTGGAAAGTAAACTCAGCGAAGCCCTTGAGCATGTGCGTAATAACCGACTGGTGTTCGTCGATGTCACCGTTGATGGCAGCGAGCATGTCTATCCGATGCAGATTCGCGGGGGCGGGATGGACGAAATGTGGTTAAGCAAAACGGAGAGGACCTGATGATGCGCCGGATTTTATCGGTATTACTGGAAAACGAATCTGGGGCGTTATCGCGGGTTATCGGCCTCTTTTCGCAACGCGGATATAATATTGAAAGCCTGACCGTCGCGCCGACAGACGATCCGACGTTGTCGCGCATGACTATCCAGACGGTAGGCGATGAAAAAGTGCTTGAGCAAATTGAAAAGCAGCTGCACAAGCTGGTTGATGTGCTGCGCGTCAGCGAGCTGGGACAGGGAGCGCACGTTGAGCGGGAAATCATGCTGGTGAAAATCCAGGCCAGCGGCTACGGACGGGAAGAGGTGAAGCGTAATACGGAAATTTTCCGTGGTCAGATTATTGACGTTACGCCAACGCTGTATACCGTTCAACTGGCGGGCACCAGCGATAAACTGGATGCTTTTCTGGCCTCGCTGCGCGACGTGGCGAAAATTGTTGAAGTGGCGCGTTCAGGCGTCGTCGGGCTTTCGCGCGGCGATAAGATTATGCGCTGAGCAGATTCGCCGGATGACGACGCGCGTGCGTTTTATCCGGCCTGCAGGCTGATATCTGGCCCAGGTCTGATAAGCGTAGCGCCATCAGGCAGGTTTGCCGGATATCAGCCAACAGGAATTATCGCCCAACCCAATATCACCGGTTGGGCTTTTTTTTGCGAAATCCGTGGTAACCCGGAATAAAAGCGGTTGCCGGAGTGATCAAACTGCGCTTAGATGTTAACGATTTTAACCCATGCCGACATAAAGGTTATGGTTTGTACAATTTACACAAGGGGCAATTGTGAAACTGGATGAAATCGCTCGGCTGGCCGGTGTCTCGCGCACAACTGCAAGCTACGTTATAAACGGTAAAGCAAAGCAATACCGCGTGAGCGACAAAACCGTAGAAAAAGTCATGGCGGTAGTGCGTGAGCACAATTACCATCCTAACGCTGTGGCTGCCGGGCTGCGTGCTGGACGCACACGTTCCATTGGTCTGGTGATCCCGGACCTTGAAAACACGAGCTACACCCGTATCGCAAACTATCTTGAGCGCCAGGCACGCCAGCGTGGCTACCAACTGCTGATCGCCTGTTCTGAAGATCAGCCGGATAACGAAATGCGCTGCATTGAGCACCTTTTGCAACGCCAGGTGGATGCAATCATTGTTTCAACTTCGTTACCGCCGGAGCATCCCTTCTATCAACGCTGGGCCAACGATCCGTTCCCCATCGTCGCGCTCGACCGCGCGCTGGATCGCGAACATTTCACCAGCGTGGTCGGCGCCGATCAGGATGATGCCGAGATGTTGGCGGAAGAGCTGCGTAAATTCCCGGCGGAAACGGTGCTTTATTTGGGCGCGCTGCCGGAGTTGTCCGTCAGTTTCCTGCGCGAGCAGGGGTTCCGCACCGCATGGAAAGACGATCCGCGGGAGGTGAATTTCTTATATGCCAACAGCTATGAGCGCGAAGCCGCCGCGCAGCTGTTTGAGAAATGGCTGGAAACGCATCCTATGCCGCAGGCGCTCTTTACGACATCGTTCGCGCTATTACAGGGCGTGATGGACGTTACGCTGCGGCGCGATGGAAAACTGCCTTCGGATTTGGCGATTGCGACCTTCGGCGATCATGAGCTGCTGGATTTTCTGCAATGCCCGGTACTGGCGGTGGCGCAGCGTCATCGTGATGTCGCGGAACGCGTGCTGGAGATTGTGCTGGCAAGTCTTGATGAACCGCGTAAACCGAAACCCGGCTTAACGCGTATTCGGCGAAACCTGTATCGTCGCGGCATTCTGAGCCGTAGCTAAAGGACCGGCGGTAAAAGACTCTCTCTTCTGCCGCCGTCAAACAAATGCGTATCAGTAAAAATATCCCTCAAATAATTAAGATTATTCCTTAAAATTATCCGAAAATTCTTTTTTATTACCTTTCTTTTGTCCGAAATCGTCCATATTCCACTAATTAAGACGTAACGAGTCTTTTCCTTTGTCTTGTTTTGTTACAAGCAGGCAAGAAATCGTCGAATTAACAGCCACTTTTTGTCTTTGGCGCGACAGTCGCTCGTAGGCGCTGGTATAGCAGGCGCCGCACACGTTAAACAGGCACTGTTAACACGGTGCAATATGTCCTAAAATGCCGCTCGCGTCGCAAACTGACACTTTATATTTTTCTCGGATTATATTGAGTCCGTTTTAAACGGCGGTGGGTCTTTGGTTTTTTTCTTACAAATATTCATAACGTTAATTTGACTTGCACGCTGGGTGGAAATTAATCAACGCAGATATTCGCCGTAAACATTGGCTTTTTTACTTAGGTAAGCGTTGTGACTTGCTTGACAAGCTTTTCCTCCGCTCCGTAAACTCCTTCGAGTGGGAATTTGTGGGATAAAGTGGTAAGAAGGGGTGAGACTGGCATGTTCCGGGGGGCAACGTTAGTCAATCTCGACAGTAAAGGGCGCCTGACCGTGCCGACCCGTTATCGGGAGCAACTGATCGAGAGCGCTACCGGTCAAATGGTATGTACCATTGACATCCATCACCCATGCCTGCTGCTTTACCCCCTGCCTGAATGGGAAATTATTGAGCAAAAGTTATCTCGTCTGTCGAGCATGAACCCGGTAGAACGTCGCGTACAGCGTTTACTGTTGGGCCATGCCAGCGAATGTCAGATGGATGGTGCAGGTCGATTACTGATCGCGCCAGTTCTGCGGCAACATGCCGGACTGACGAAAGAAGTGATGCTGGTTGGACAGTTCAACAAATTTGAGCTGTGGGATGAAACGACCTGGTATCAACAGGTCAAGGAAGATATCGACGCTGAACAGTCAGCTACCGAAACGTTATCGGAGCGGCTGCAGGACTTGTCTCTATAAGATGATGGAAAATTTTAAACACACTACGGTACTGTTGGATGAAGCCGTTAATGGGCTGAATATTCGTCCGGATGGTATCTATATTGATGGCACATTTGGTCGCGGCGGCCACTCGCGCCTGATCCTCTCGCAACTGGGCGAAGAGGGGCGCTTGCTGGCGATCGATCGCGATCCGCAGGCGATCGCCGTTGCGCAGACCATTAATGATCCTCGCTTCTCCATCATTCATGGACCTTTTTCCGCGCTGGCTGATTATGTCGCCGAGCGCGAGCTTACCGGCAAGATTGACGGGATCCTTCTCGATCTTGGCGTCTCTTCTCCGCAGCTTGACGATGCGGAGCGCGGTTTTTCATTTATGCGCGACGGTCCGCTGGATATGCGAATGGACCCGACGCGCGGCCAGTCTGCCGCCGAGTGGTTACAAACGGCGGAGGAGGCGGATATCGCCTGGGTGCTGAAAACATTCGGCGAGGAGCGTTTTGCCAAACGTATTGCTCGCGCCATTGTTGAGCGCAATCGCGAACAGCCGATGACCCGCACCAAAGAGCTGGCGGAAGTGGTTGCGGCGGCGACCCCGGTAAAAGACAAATTCAAACATCCCGCGACCCGTACCTTCCAGGCGGTGCGCATCTGGGTAAACAGTGAACTGGAGGAGATAGAGCAGGCGCTAAAAAGCTCGCTCAGCGTACTGGCCCCAGGCGGGCGGCTTTCAATCATCAGTTTCCACTCGCTGGAAGACCGTATTGTGAAACGCTTTATGCGTGAGCAAAGCCGCGGTCCGCAGGTACCGGCGGGATTACCGATGACGGAAGCGCAGCTCAAAAAACTGGGCGGTCGTGAGTTACGAGCGTTAGGCAAGTTGATGCCGGGTGAAAAAGAGGTAGCTGAAAATCCTCGGGCCCGTAGTTCAGTTCTGCGTATCGCAGAGAGGACGAACGCATGATCAGCAGAGTGACAGAAGCCCTAAGCAAAGTGAAGGGATCGATAGGAAGCAACGAGCGCCATGCCTTGCCTGGCGTGATCGGTGACGATCTTTTGCGGTTCGGGAAGCTGCCACTCTGCTTGTTCATTTGCATCATTTTAACGGCGGTGACGGTGGTCACGACGGCGCACCATACTCGTTTACTCACCGCGCAGCGTGAACAACTGGTTCTGGAGCGCGATGCATTGGACATTGAATGGCGCAACCTGATCCTTGAAGAAAATGCGCTCGGCGATCACAGCCGGGTGGAGCGGATCGCAACGGAAAAACTGCAAATGCAGCATGTTGATCCGTCCCAAGAAAATATCGTAGTGCAAAAATAAGGATAAACGCGACGCATGAAAGCAGCGGCAAAAACGCAAAAATCGAAGCGCCAGGAAGAACAGACCAACTTCATCAGTTGGCGTTTTGCGTTGCTGTGCGGCTGTATTTTACTGGCGCTGGTTTTTTTACTTGGACGCGCGGCGTGGCTACAGATTATCGCCCCGGATATGCTGGTGCGTCAGGGCGATATGCGTTCGCTGCGTGTTCAGGAAGTTTCCACCTCACGCGGTATGATTACCGACCGTTCCGGGCGTCCACTGGCGGTCAGCGTACCGGTTAAGGCGATCTGGGCCGACCCGAAAGAAGTTCATGACGCCGGCGGCATCAGCGTTGGCGATCGCTGGAAAGCGCTTTCTACTGCGCTCAATATTCCGCTCGATCAGCTCTCCGCCCGTATCAACGCCAACCCGAAAGGGCGTTTTATTTATCTGGCGCGCCAGGTAAACCCTGACATGGCGGACTACATCAAAAAACTCAAACTGCCGGGGATTCATTTGCGTGAAGAGTCCCGCCGCTACTACCCGTCAGGAGAAGTAACCGCTCACCTCATCGGTTTTACCAACGTCGACAGTCAGGGGATTGAAGGCGTTGAAAAGAGCTTTGATAAGTGGCTTACCGGTCAGCCTGGCGAGCGAATCGTGCGTAAAGACCGCTATGGCCGCGTGATTGAGGATATCTCCTCCACTGACAGTCAGGCAGCGCACAACCTGGCGTTAAGCATTGATGAACGCTTACAGGCGCTGGTTTACCGCGAACTGAACAACGCGGTGGCGTTTAACAAGGCGGAATCCGGTAGCGCGGTGCTGGTCGATGTCAATACCGGTGAAGTACTGGCGATGGCGAATAGCCCTTCCTATAACCCCAACAACCTTGCCGGTACGCCGAAAGACGCGATGCGTAACCGTACCATCACCGACGTGTTTGAACCAGGTTCTACGGTTAAGCCGATGGTGGTGATGACTGCGCTTCAGCGCGGTATCGTCAACGAAAATACGGTGTTGAATACCGTTCCATACCGAATTAACGGCCACGAAATTAAAGACGTGGCGCGCTACAGCGAATTAACCCTGACCGGGGTTCTACAGAAGTCGAGTAACGTCGGTGTATCCAAACTGGCGTTAGCGATGCCGTCCTCAGCGTTAGTAGATACTTACTCACGTTTTGGGCTAGGAAAGGCGACCAATTTGGGGTTGGTCGGAGAACGCAGTGGCTTATATCCTCAAAAACAACGGTGGTCCGACATAGAGAGGGCCACCTTCTCTTTCGGCTACGGGCTAATGGTAACGCCGTTACAGTTAGCGCGAGTCTATGCAACGATCGGCAGCTATGGCATTTATCGCCCGCTGTCGATTACCAAAGTTGATCCGCCTGTACCCGGCGAACGCATCTTCCCTGAATCCACCGTACGCACCGTGGTGCATATGATGGAAAGCGTAGCGCTGCCGGGCGGCGGCGGCGTGAAGGCGGCAATTAAAGGCTACCGTATCGCGATTAAAACCGGTACGGCGAAAAAAGTGGGGCCGGACGGTCGCTACATCAACAAATACATTGCTTACACCGCAGGCGTCGCGCCTGCGAGTCAGCCGCGCTTCGCGCTGGTGGTTGTCATCAACGATCCGCAGGCGGGTAAATACTACGGCGGCGCCGTTTCCGCGCCGGTATTTGGTGCCATCATGGGCGGCGTTCTGCGCACCATGAACATCGAACCGGACGCGCTGGCAACGGGCGAAAAAAATGAATTCGTAATTAATCAAGGCGAGGGAACAGGTGGCAGATCGTAATTTGCGCGACCTTCTTGCTCCGTGGGTGGCTGGACTACCCGCGCGAGAACTGCGAGAGATGACGCTCGACAGCCGTGTGGCTGCGGCGGGCGATCTCTTTGTGGCAGTGGTGGGTCATCAGGCGGACGGGCGTCGATATATCCCGCAGGCGATAGCGCAAGGCGTAGCTGCCATTATTGCAGAGGCGAAAGACGAGGCGAGCGACGGTGAGATTCGCGAAATGCACGGCGTACCAGTCGTCTATCTCAGCCAGCTCAATGAGCGTTTATCTGCGCTGGCGGGCCGCTTTTACCATGAGCCATCTGAAAACATGCGTCTGGTGGCGGTGACCGGCACCAATGGCAAGACCACCACCACCCAACTACTGGCGCAGTGGAGCCAGTTGCTCGGCGAAACCAGCGCAGTGATGGGGACGGTAGGTAACGGACTGTTGGGTAAAGTGATCCCGACGGAGAACACAACCGGTTCCGCAGTGGATGTTCAGCATGTGCTGGCCAATCTGGTTGCGCAGGGCGCGACCTTCGGCGCGATGGAAGTCTCTTCTCACGGCCTGGTGCAGCATCGCGTGGCGGCGCTGAAATTTGCCGCCTCCGTGTTTACTAATTTGAGCCGCGACCATCTCGACTATCATGGCGATATGGCGCATTACGAGGCGGCAAAATGGATGCTTTATTCCACCCACCATCACGGTCAGGCAATCGTCAACGCCGATGATGAAGTTGGACGCCGCTGGCTGGCGTCGCTACCCGATGCGGTCGCGGTTTCAATGGAAGGACATATCAACCCTAACTGTCACGGTCGTTGGCTGAAAGCGGAGGCGGTGGAGTACCACGACCGCGGAGCGACGATTCGTTTTGCTTCAAGCTGGGGTGAAGGCGAAATCGAAAGCCGCCTGATGGGCGCGTTTAACGTCAGCAACTTACTGCTGGCATTGGCGACGCTGCTGGCGCTGGGCTATCCGTTAACGGATTTGCTGAAAACCGCCGCGCGTTTGCAGCCGGTTTGCGGGCGTATGGAAGTGTTCACTGCGCCAGGCAAACCGACGGTGGTGGTGGATTACGCGCACACGCCGGATGCGCTGGAAAAAGCGTTGCAGGCGGCGCGCCTGCACTGCGCCGGAAAATTGTGGTGCGTCTTTGGCTGTGGCGGGGATCGTGACAAAGGTAAGCGCCCACTCATGGGGGCCATTGCCGAAGAATTCGCGGATATCGTCGTGGTGACTGACGATAACCCGCGTACCGAGGAGCCGCGCGCCATTATCAACGATATTCTGGCCGGAATGCTGGACGCCGGGCAGGTCAGGGTAATGGAAGGCCGCGCTGAGGCGGTAACCAATGCCATTATGCAGGCAAAAGACAATGACGTCGTGCTGATTGCAGGTAAAGGGCACGAGGACTACCAGATTGTCGGCACGCAGCGTCTTGATTATTCAGACCGCGTGACCGCAGCGCGTTTGCTGGGGGTGATCGCATGATTAGCGTAACGCTCAGCAAAATTGCCGATGTCCTTGGCGCCGAACACCGCGGGGCGGATCTCACGCTCGATACGGTCATTACCGACACACGGAAAGTGACGCCGGGATGCCTGTTCGTGGCGCTGAAAGGGGAACGCTTTGATGCGCATGATTTTGCTGATAAAGCAAAAGCGAACGGCGCTGGCGCCCTGCTGGTCAGTCGTCCTCTGGATATCGATCTTCCGCAGGTGATTGTAAAAGACACGCGTCAGGCATTTGGCCAACTGGCCGCCTGGGTACGTATGCAGGTACCGGCGCGGGTGGTGGCGTTAACCGGTTCGTCCGGCAAAACCTCGGTCAAAGAGATGACCGCCGCGATTCTTAGCCAGTGCGGAAATACTTTGTATACCGCAGGCAATTTTAACAACGACATCGGCGTGCCGATAACGCTGCTGCGCTTAAACCATGATTATGACTATGCGGTGATCGAGTTAGGCGCTAATCACCAGGGAGAAATCGCCTGGACCGTTAGCCTGACGCGCCCGGAAGCGGCGCTGGTCAATAACCTGGCGGCGGCGCATCTGGAAGGTTTCGGCTCGCTGGCCGGCGTGGCGAAAGCGAAAGGCGAAATCTATACCGGTTTGCCTGAGAACGGTATCGCGATTATGAATGCCGATAATAATGACTGGCTGAACTGGCAAAGCATTATTGGCGATCGTCAGGTGTGGCGCTTTTCGCCGAATGCGGCAAACAGCGACTTTACCGCTGCGAATATCCACGTGACGTCACACGGTACCGAATTTACCCTGCAAACGCCGATGGGCAGCATTGATGTGCTGCTGCCGTTGCCGGGGCGGCACAATATTGCCAACGCGCTGGCGGCCGCTGCTTTATCAATGGCGGTGGGGGCGACGCTGGCGGCGGTTAAAGCAGGGCTGGCGGCGTTAAAAGCCGTACCCGGGCGTCTGTTCCCGATTCAACTAAGTGAAAACCAACTGGTACTGGATGACGCTTATAACGCCAACGTCGGTTCGATGACCGCCGCAGTGCAGGTCCTTTCTGAAATGCCCGGCTACCGCGTGCTGGTGGTAGGCGATATGGCCGAGCTGGGCACAGAAAGCGAAGCGTGCCACCTCCAGGTTGGCGAGGCCGCAAAAGCGGCGGGTATTGATCGCGTGTTAAGCACCGGAAAACTCAGTCAGGCTATCAGCCACGCCAGCGGCGTCGGCGAACATTTTGCCGATAAAGCCGCGCTCATTGCGCGTTTACACGCTCTGCTTCAGGAGCAACCGATGATGACTATTTTAGTGAAAGGATCACGCAGCGCCGCGATGGAAGATGTGGTTCATGCGTTACAGGAGAAAGGTTCATGTTAGTTTGGCTGGCCGAGCATTTGGTCAAATATTATTCCGGCTTTAACGTCTTTTCTTATCTGACGTTTCGCGCCATCGTCAGCCTGTTGACCGCGCTGTTCATCTCTTTATGGATGGGCCCGCGTATGATCGCTCGTCTGCAAAAACTCTCTTTTGGCCAGGTGGTACGTAACGATGGCCCGGAATCGCACTTCAGTAAACGCGGTACGCCGACGATGGGCGGCATCATGATCCTGACGGCGATTGTGATTTCCGTTCTGTTATGGGCTTACCCGTCTAACCCGTACGTCTGGTGCGTGCTGGTGGTATTGATTGGCTACGGCATTATCGGTTTTGTCGATGACTACCGCAAAGTGGTGCGGAAAGATACCAAAGGGCTGATTGCGCGCTGGAAATATTTCTGGATGTCGGTTATCGCGCTCGGCGTGGCCTTTGCGCTTTATCTCGTCGGGAAAGACACACCCGCGACCCAACTGGTGGTGCCGTTCTTTAAAGATGTTATGCCGCAATTGGGGCTGTTTTACATTCTGCTGTCCTACTTTGTCATCGTCGGTACGGGTAACGCCGTAAACCTGACCGACGGGCTTGATGGTCTGGCGATTATGCCGACTGTTTTCGTTGCCGCCGGCTTTGCGCTGGTGGCCTGGGCGACCGGGAACATGAACTTCGCCAATTACCTGCATATTCCGTATTTACGCCATGCGGGCGAGCTGGTGATTGTCTGTACGGCGATTGTCGGCGCGGGATTAGGATTCTTGTGGTTTAACACCTATCCGGCGCAGGTTTTTATGGGCGACGTCGGATCGCTGGCGTTGGGCGGCGCGTTGGGCATTATCGCCGTGCTGCTGCGTCAGGAGTTCCTGCTGGTGATCATGGGCGGCGTCTTTGTGGTGGAAACTCTGTCGGTCATCCTGCAGGTGGGTTCCTTTAAACTACGCGGACAGCGTATTTTCCGTATGGCGCCTATCCATCACCACTATGAACTGAAAGGCTGGCCGGAACCGCGCGTGATTGTGCGCTTCTGGATTATTTCGCTGATGCTGGTGCTGATTGGCCTGGCAACGCTGAAGGTACGTTAATCATGGCTGATTACCAGGACAAAAACGTCGTCATTATTGGTCTGGGCTTAACCGGGCTCTCTTGCGTGGACTTTTTTCTCGCCCGCGGCGTGACGCCGCGGGTGATGGATACTCGCGTGACGCCGCCGGGTCTGGATAAGCTGCCGCAAGAGGTTGAGCGTCACGTTGGCGGCCTGAACGACGAGTGGCTCTTAGCGGCGGATTTAATCGTCGCCAGCCCTGGTATTGCTCTGGCGCATCCCTCTCTTAGCGCTGCCGCGAGCGCTGGAGTGGAAATTGTCGGCGATATCGAACTGTTTTGCCGCGAAGCGCAAGCGCCGATTGTGGCCATCACCGGCTCGAACGGCAAAAGCACCGTGACCACCTTAGTGGGCGAGATGGCGAAAGCGGCGGGCGTCAATGTCGGCGTTGGCGGCAATATCGGTCTTCCGGCGCTGATGCTGCTGGATGCCGATCGCGAATTGTACGTGCTGGAATTATCCAGTTTCCAACTGGAAACCACGTCAAGTTTGCAAGCGGCGGCGGCAACGGTGCTCAACGTCACTGAAGATCATATGGACCGGTATCCGTTTGGTTTGCAACAGTACCGGGCGGCGAAACTGCGCGTCTACGAGAAGGCGAAAGTGTGCGTAGTGAATGCCGATGACGCGTTGACGATGCCGGTACGCGGGGCCGATGAGCGCTGCGTCAGCTTTGGCGTCAATATGGGTGATTATCACCTTAATCGTCAGCAGGGCGAAACCTGGCTGCGAGTCAAAGGCGAGAAGGTGCTGAACGTGAAAGAGATGAAGCTTTCCGGGCAGCATAACTATACCAATGCGTTAGCGGCGCTGGCGCTGGCGGATGCCGTAGGTCTGCCGCGCGCCAGCAGTTTGAAGGCGTTGACGACATTTACCGGTCTGGCGCATCGCTTCCAGCTGGCGTTGGAGCATAACGGCGTACGTTGGATCAACGACTCGAAAGCGACCAACGTCGGCAGTACCGAAGCGGCGCTAAACGGTTTGCATGTGGACGGTACGCTGCATCTGCTGCTGGGCGGCGACGGTAAGTCGGCAGACTTTTCTCCGCTGGCGCGCTATCTGACCGGCGATCGTATCCGCCTGTATTGCTTTGGGCGCGATGGCGCGCAATTTGCCGCATTGCGTCCGGAAATCGCCCAACAGACTGAGACGATGGAAGAGGCGATGCGTTTGCTGGCGCCGCGCGTTCAGCCGGGTGATATGGTGCTGCTGTCGCCCGCCTGCGCCAGCCTCGATCAGTTTAAAAATTTTGAGCAACGGGGCGATGTCTTTACCCGTCTGGCGAAGGAGTTAGGTTGATGCGTTTATCTCTCCCCCGTCTGAGAATGCCGCGCGTACCAGGCTTTGGCCTCCTGGCCTGGCTGTTTGCGGCGCTTAAAGGCTGGGTGATGGCTTCGCGCGATAAAGACGCCGACAGTCTGATCATGTATGACCGCACGCTGCTATGGCTGACCTTCGGGCTGGCGGCGATTGGTTTTGTCATGGTGACGTCGGCCTCCATGCCAGTCGGGCAGCGCCTGGCGAACGATCCGTTTTTGTTTGCCAAACGTGATGCGCTCTATATCTTCCTGGCATTTTGTCTGGCGATGGTCACGCTACGTTTGCCCATGACCTTCTGGCAAAAATACAGCACGACGATGCTGATTGCGTCGATCATTATGCTGCTTATCGTGCTGGTTGTCGGGAGCTCGGTTAACGGGGCGTCGCGCTGGATTGCGCTGGGGCCGCTGCGTATTCAGCCTGCGGAGTTTACCAAGCTGTCGCTGTTCTGCTACCTCGCGAACTATCTGGTGCGTAAGGTTGATGAGGTGCGAAATAACCTGCGCGGCTTTTTAAAACCAATGGGCGTGATTCTGGTGCTGGCGGTGTTACTGCTGGCGCAGCCTGACCTCGGGACGGTGGTCGTACTGTTTGTCACCACGCTGGCGATGCTGTTTCTCGCCGGGGCGAAATTATGGCAGTTCATCGCCATTATCGGGATGGGCATCTCGGCGGTGATTCTGTTAATCCTCGCCGAACCGTATCGTATTCGCCGCGTTACCTCGTTCTGGAACCCCTGGGAAGATCCGTTCGGCAGCGGTTATCAGCTGACGCAGTCGCTGATGGCTTTTGGTCGCGGTGAGATATGGGGGCAAGGGCTGGGGAATTCGGTGCAGAAACTGGAGTATTTGCCGGAGGCGCACACCGATTTCATCTTCGCCATTATTGGGGAAGAACTGGGTTATATCGGTGTGGTATTGGCGCTTTTAATGGTATTCTTCGTCGCTTTTCGCGCGATGTCGATTGGCCGTAAGGCATTGGAGATTGACCACCGTTTTTCCGGATTTTTAGCGTGTTCTATCGGTATCTGGTTTAGTTTCCAGGCGCTGGTAAACGTTGGCGCGGCCGCGGGGATGCTGCCGACCAAAGGTCTTACGCTGCCGCTGATCAGTTATGGCGGGTCGAGTCTGTTGATTATGTCGACGGCCATTATGTTTTTATTACGTATTGATTATGAAACGCGTCTGGAAAAAGCGCAGGCGTTTACACGAGGTTCTCGATGAGTGGTCAACCGAAGCGGTTAATGGTGATGGCGGGCGGTACCGGCGGGCACGTGTTCCCGGGACTGGCCGTTGCGCATCATTTAATGGCCCAGGGCTGGCAGGTTCGCTGGCTGGGTACCGCCGATCGTATGGAAGCGGATTTAGTGCCGAAGCATGGCATCGACATTGACTTTATTCGGATCTCCGGTCTGCGCGGTAAAGGCGTAAAAGCGCTTCTGGCGGCGCCGCTGCGGATTTTTAACGCCTGGCGGCAGGCTCGGGCGATCATGAAGCGGTTTAAGCCGGATGTCGTGCTGGGAATGGGCGGTTATGTTTCCGGCCCCGGCGGTCTTGCCGCCTGGTCATTGGGTATTCCGGTCGTTTTGCATGAGCAAAACGGTATCGCCGGGCTGACCAATCAGTGGCTGGCCAAAATCGCGACCACGGTGATGCAGGCGTTTCCCGGTGCGTTTCCGAACGCGGAAGTGGTGGGTAACCCGGTGCGTACCGACGTACTGGCGTTGCCGTTGCCGCAGGTGCGTCTGGCCGGTCGTGACGGCCCGATTCGCGTGTTGGTGGTCGGCGGTTCTCAGGGGGCGCGAGTCCTGAACCAGACGATGCCGCAGGTTGCCGCCAGACTGGGCGATACGGTTACAATCTGGCATCAAAGCGGAAAAGGCGCGCAGCTCACGGTAGAGCAGGCATATGCCGGGGCGGGACAACCGCAGCATAAGGTGACGGAATTTATCGATGACATGGCCGCCGCCTATGCGTGGGCGGATGTGGTGGTATGTCGTTCCGGCGCTTTAACGGTGAGCGAGATCGCCGCCGCCGGATTACCGGCGATATTCGTGCCGTTTCAGCATAAAGACAGGCAGCAGTACTGGAATGCGCTGCCGTTAGAAAACGCCGGCGCAGCTAAGATTTTTGAGCAGCCGCAGTTTACTGTAGAGGCTGTCGCCGACACCCTGGCGGGGTGGTCGCGCGAGGCGTTGTTAACCATGGCGGAGCGTGCCCGCGCGGTATCCATTCCGGATGCTACCGAACGCGTCGCCAGTGAAGTCAGCCGGGTTGCCCGGACATAATTTGTGGCGGTGCCTTTTGCATCGCAGGGTTTTTCTACCCTCAATAATTTGGGTTGCAGGCAAGCCAACGCATCTGCAATTTGAAGTATGGCGGGTATTGGAGTTAATGGCGTAAAGAATGAATACACAACAACTGGCAAAACTGCGTTCCATCGTGCCCGAAATGCGTCGCGTTCGGCACATTCACTTTGTCGGCATCGGTGGTGCTGGTATGGGCGGTATTGCCGAAGTTCTGGCCAATGAAGGGTATCAGATCAGTGGTTCCGATTTAGCGCCGAATCCGGTGACCCAGCAGTTGACGAGCCTGGGGGCGACGATTTTCTTTAACCATCGTCCGGAAAATGTGCGTGATGCCAGCGTGGTCGTCGTTTCCAGCGCAATTTCCGCGGATAACCCGGAAATTGTCGCGGCGCATGAAGCGCGTATTCCGGTTATTCGCCGTGCGGAAATGCTGGCGGAACTGATGCGTTTTCGCCACGGCATCGCCATTGCCGGGACGCACGGAAAAACCACAACGACCGCGATGGTGTCCAGTATTTATGCCGAAGCGGGGCTGGACCCGACTTTCGTGAATGGCGGACTGGTGAAAGCCGCAGGCGTTCATGCGCGTCTGGGCCATAGTCGTTACCTGATTGCCGAGGCAGATGAGAGCGACGCATCCTTCCTGCATTTGCAGCCGATGGTCGCGATCGTCACCAACATCGAAGCCGACCATATGGATACCTATCATGGCGACTTTGAAAATTTAAAGCAGACGTTTATTAACTTCCTGCATAACCTGCCGTTCTACGGTCGCGCGGTAATGTGCGTCGACGATCCGGTCATCCGCGAGTTGCTGCCGCGGGTGGGGCGTCAGACCACGACGTATGGCTTTAGCGAGGATGCTGACGTCCGCGTAGAAGATTATCAGCAGATAGGGCCGCAGGGGCACTTTACGCTGTTGCGCCAGGGAATGCCGGATCTGCATGTCACGTTGAATGCGCCGGGTCGCCACAATGCCCTGAATGCCGCCGCGGCAGTGGCGGTAGCGACCGAAGAAGGCATCGACGATGACGCTATCCTGCGCGCGCTGGAAAGCTTCCAGGGGACCGGGCGTCGTTTTGACTTCCTCGGCGAGTTCCCGCTTGAGCCGGTGAATGGTAAAGCCGGGACGGCGATGCTGGTGGATGATTATGGCCATCATCCGACTGAAGTAGACGCCACCATTAAAGCTGCGCGAGCAGGGTGGCCGGATAAAAACCTGGTGATGCTGTTTCAGCCGCACCGTTACACGCGCACGCGCGATCTGTATGACGATTTCGCCAATGTGCTGACCCAGGTCGATGCGCTGCTGATGCTGGACGTTTACCCGGCGGGCGAAGCGCCGATTCCGGGCGCGGATAGCCGTTCTTTATGTCGCACGATTCGTAATCGGGGAAAAATTGACCCGATTCTGGTTTCCGATCCGGCTCAGGTTGCGACAATGTTAGCGCCGGTGCTGACGGGTAACGACTTGATATTAGTGCAAGGCGCAGGAAATGTTGGCAAAATTGCGCGTTACTTATCTGAAATCAAGCTGAAGCCGCAAATCCAGGAGGAAGAGCAACATGGCTGATAAAATCGCGGTCCTGTTGGGCGGAACCTCTGCGGAGCGGGACGTTTCGTTAAATTCCGGCGCGGCAGTGTTGGCCGGGCTACGTGAAGGCGGCATTGATGCGTATCCCGTCGATCCGCAAGAGGTCGATGTCGCGCAGCTTAAAGCAATGGGCTTTCAGAAGGTCTTTATTGCGTTGCATGGCCGTGGCGGTGAAGATGGCACCTTACAGGGAATGCTTGAACTGCTCGGCCTGCCTTATACCGGTAGCGGCGTGATGGCCTCGGCGCTTTCCATGGATAAACTGCGCAGTAAATTGCTGTGGCAGGGCGCAGGCTTACCGGTTGCGCCGTGGGTCGCGCTGACGCGCGCTGAGTTTGAAAAAGGCCTTAGCGAAGAACAAAAAGCGCGAATTTCGGCGCTGGGTTTACCGCTGATCGTCAAACCCAGCCGTGAAGGCTCCAGCGTCGGTATGACGAAAGTAGTAGAAGAAAATGCTTTACAGGGTGCGTTATCATTGGCTTTTCAGCATGATGACGAAATACTGATTGAGAAATGGCTGTGCGGTCCGGAATTTACGGTGGCGATAGTTGGCGAAGAAATTTTACCGTCAATTCGTATCCAACCGGCAGGAACCTTCTATGATTATGAGGCGAAGTATCTCTCTGATGAGACTCAGTATTTCTGCCCTGCCGGTTTAGAAGCGTCCCAGGAAGCCGCGCTACAGTCTCTCGTCCTGCAGGCATGGAAAGCTTTAGGCTGCACGGGATGGGGGCGTATTGACGTCATGCTGGACAGCGATGGTCAGTTTTATCTGCTGGAAGCCAATACTTCTCCGGGGATGACCAGCCATAGTCTGGTGCCGATGGCGGCGCGTCAGGCGGGAATGAGCTTCTCGCAGTTAGTGGTACGAATTCTGGAGTTGGCGGACTGATATGTCGCAGGCTGCGCTGAACACGCGAAACAGTGATGAAGAGACGCCTTCTTCACGCCGCAATAATGGAACGCGTCTTGCAGGAATTTTATTCCTGCTGACGGTACTGTGCACCGTGTTTGTTAGCGGGTGGGTCGTGTTAGGGTGGATGGAAGATGCGCAGCGTTTACCGTTATCAAAGTTGGTATTAACCGGCGAGCGTCACTACACGCGTAATGATGATATCCGTCAGGCGATACTGGCTCTGGGCGCGCCGGGAACCTTCATGACGCAGGATGTGAACATTATCCAGAGCCAGATTGAGCGTTTGCCGTGGATTAAACAGGCCAGCGTCAGAAAACAGTGGCCTGATGAATTGAAGATTCATCTGGTTGAATATGTGCCGATTGCGCGTTGGAATGATCAACATATGGTCGATGCTGAAGGGAACACCTTCAGCGTGCCGTCAGACCGCATCGGCAAACAGGTTTTACCCATGTTGTATGGCCCGGAAGGCAGCGCGAGTGAAGTGTTGCAGGGATACCGCGAGATGGGGCAGGTGCTGGCTAAGGATAAATTCACTCTAAAGGAAGCGGCGATGACCGCACGTCGCTCCTGGCAATTGACGCTTAATAACGGCATTAAGCTCAATCTCGGCAGGGGCGATACGATGAAAAGGTTGGCTCGCTTTGTAGAACTCTATCCGGTTTTACAGCAGCAGGCGCAAACCGATGGCAAACGGATTAGCTACGTTGATTTGCGTTATGACTCAGGTGCGGCAGTTGGCTGGGCGCCGCTCCCCCCTGAGGAATCTAATCAGCAACAGAATCAGGCACAGGCAGAACAACAATGATCAAGGCGACGGACAGAAAACTGGTAGTAGGACTGGAGATTGGCACCGCGAAGGTTGCCGCTTTAGTAGGGGAAGTTCTGCCCGACGGTATGGTCAATATCATTGGCGTGGGCAGTTGCCCATCGCGGGGTATGGATAAAGGCGGGGTGAATGACCTTGAGTCAGTGGTGAAATGCGTTCAGCGCGCCATTGACCAGGCGGAATTGATGGCCGATTGCCAGATCTCCTCGGTATATCTGGCGCTTTCCGGCAAACATATTAGCTGTCAGAATGAAATTGGTATGGTGCCCATTTCCGAAGAGGAAGTGACGCAAGAAGATGTGGAAAACGTCGTGCATACTGCGAAGTCAGTGCGCGTGCGCGATGAACATCGCGTGCTGCATGTGATTCCTCAGGAGTACGCCATTGACTACCAGGAAGGCATTAAAAATCCGGTCGGTCTTTCCGGCGTGCGTATGCAGGCGAAAGTACATTTGATTACCTGCCACAACGATATGGCAAAAAACATTGTCAAAGCTGTTGAACGTTGTGGTCTGAAAGTTGACCAACTGATATTTGCCGGACTGGCGGCCAGTTATTCTGTGTTAACGGAAGATGAACGTGAACTGGGCGTCTGTGTCGTGGATATCGGCGGTGGTACAATGGATATCGCCGTTTATACTGGCGGCGCGCTGCGTCATACCAAAGTGATCCCTTACGCGGGGAACGTGGTGACCAGCGATATCGCTTATGCCTTTGGTACGCCGCCGAGCGATGCTGAAGCCATTAAAGTTCGCCACGGTTGCGCGCTGGGTTCCATTGTCGGTAAAGACGAAAGCGTTGAAGTACCGAGCGTAGGCGGGCGTCCGCCGCGCAGCCTGCAACGTCAGACGCTGGCGGAAGTGATTGAGCCGCGTTACACCGAGCTGCTCAATCTGGTCAACGAAGAGATATTGCAATTACAGGAACAGCTTCGCCAACAAGGGGTAAAACATCACCTGGCGGCGGGGATTGTGTTAACCGGCGGCGCGGCGCAAATCGAAGGGCTTGCTGCTTGCGCTCAGCGCGTGTTTCATACGCAGGTGCGTATCGGCGCGCCGCTGAATATCACCGGTCTGACGGATTATGCCCAGGAGCCGTATTACTCAACGGCGGTGGGCTTGCTTCACTACGGGAAAGAGTCCCACTTAAACGGTGAAGCAGAAGTGGAAAAACGTGTTACGGCATCAGTTGGCTCGTGGATCAAGCGACTTAATAGCTGGCTGCGAAAAGAGTTTTAATTTTTATGAGGCCGCCAGATATTACGGCCTCAGGCGACAGGCACATGACGGAGAGAGATTATGTTTGAACCTATGGAACTAACCAACGACGCGGTGATTAAAGTCATCGGCGTCGGTGGTGGCGGCGGTAACGCTGTTGAACACATGGTGCGCGAGCGCATCGAAGGTGTTGAATTCTTCGCGGTGAATACCGACGCTCAGGCGTTGCGTAAAACGGCGGTTGGCCAGACCATTCAAATTGGTAGCGGCATTACCAAAGGTCTGGGCGCCGGCGCTAACCCGGAAGTCGGTCGTAACGCGGCGGACGAAGACCGTGAAGCGCTGCGTGCGGCGCTTGAAGGCGCAGACATGGTATTTATCGCGGCAGGCATGGGCGGCGGTACCGGAACCGGCGCGGCGCCAGTGGTTGCTGAAGTGGCAAAAGATTTAGGTATTCTGACCGTTGCCGTGGTGACTAAGCCTTTCAATTTTGAAGGCAAAAAGCGCATGGCATTTGCGGAGCAGGGTATCACCGAGCTGTCCAAGCATGTGGACTCGTTGATCACCATCCCGAACGACAAGCTGCTGAAAGTGCTGGGCCGTGGCATCTCCCTGCTCGACGCGTTCGGCGCGGCTAACGACGTGCTGAAAGGCGCGGTTCAGGGTATCGCAGAGCTGATCACCCGCCCGGGCCTGATGAACGTCGACTTTGCTGACGTGCGTACCGTGATGTCTGAAATGGGCTACGCAATGATGGGCTCCGGCGTGGCGAGCGGTGAAGATCGTGCGGAAGAAGCGGCTGAAATGGCTATTTCTTCTCCGCTGCTGGAAGATATCGATCTGTCCGGCGCGCGCGGCGTGTTGGTCAACATTACGGCGGGCTTCGACCTGCGTCTGGACGAGTTTGAAACCGTCGGCAACACCATTCGCGCGTTTGCGTCGGATAACGCCACCGTGGTTATCGGTACTTCTCTGGACCCGGATATGAATGATGAACTGCGCGTGACGGTAGTGGCGACCGGTATTGGTATGGACAAACGTCCGGAAATCACTCTGGTCACCAATAAACAGGTGCAGCAGCCGGTGTTGGATCGTTATCAGCAGCACGGTATGGCGCCGCTGACGCAGGAGCAAAAAACGGTCGCGAAAGTGGTTAACGACAATACACCACAGGCGGCGAAAGAGCCGGATTATCTGGATATCCCCGCATTCCTGCGTAAGCAAGCTGATTAAGAATTAGCTGGAATTTGGGATTCTGGGCTCTTTGTGCTAAACTGGCCCGCCGAATGTATAGTACACTTCGGTTGGATAGGTAATTTGGCGAGATTATACGATGATCAAACAAAGGACACTTAAACGTATCGTTCAGGCGACTGGCGTCGGTTTACACACCGGCAAAAAAGTCACCCTGACATTACGCCCTGCGCCGGCCAATACCGGGGTCATCTATCGTCGCACCGACTTGAATCCACCGGTAGATTTCCCGGCCGATGCCAAATCTGTGCGTGATACCATGCTCTGTACGTGTCTGGTGAATGAGCATGATGTACGGATTTCAACCGTTGAGCACCTGAACGCTGCTCTGGCGGGCTTAGGTATCGATAACATCGTTATTGAGGTTAATGCCCCGGAAATCCCGATCATGGATGGCAGTGCCGCTCCGTTTGTCTACCTGCTGCTTGATGCCGGTATTGATGAACTGAACTGCGCCAAAAAATTCGTACGCATCAAAGAGACTGTTCGGGTTGAAGATGGCGATAAATGGGCTGAATTCAGACCGTACAATGGTTTTACGTTGGATTTCACCATCGACTTTAACCATCCGGCGATCGATTCCAGCAGCCAGCGCTACGCGATGAACTTCTCTGCGGATGCGTTCATGCGCCAGATCAGCCGTGCGCGTACCTTCGGTTTTATGCGTGATATCGAATATCTGCAGTCCCGCGGCCTGTGCCTGGGCGGCAGCTTCGATTGTGCCATCGTTGTTGACGATTATCGCGTATTGAACGAAGACGGCCTGCGTTTTGAAGATGAATTCGTTCGTCACAAAATGCTCGACGCGATCGGTGACTTGTTCATGTGTGGTCACAATATTATTGGTGCGTTTACCGCGTATAAATCCGGTCACGCATTGAATAACAAATTGTTACAGGCAGTCCTGGCAAAACAGGAAGCCTGGGAATTTGTGACCTTCCAGGACGACGCAGAACTGCCGTTGGCTTTCAAAGCGCCTTCGACGGTACTGGCATAACGACATACGCTGTCGTATAAAATTCGACTGGTTAACCTGGCACTCTCTCCGGCCAGGCGAGCCAGTCGTTTTTTTTACTATCCTTTATCTGCGCTTTCCTTAATACAGCCATTTTGACAGGGTTAAATGGAAACACGGCGCGTTCGCTGTTTTCTTAGCCGATTTTCACCTTAGCTTCTCGTCATTACTGCTGTAGCGCGTACGCTTTAATGATAAGATTTGTGCGCAAATTGTTTTGATTCCGTAAGCCCATGAGGGGCATATCAGGTGGCAATGACGTGAGTGGAATACTGACGCGCTGGCGACAGTTAGGCAGACGATACTTCTGGCCGCATCTCTTATTAGGGATGGTCGCGGCGAGTTTTGGTTTGCCCGCGCTCAGTAACGCCGCTGAAACCAATACGCCTGCAAGGACGACCGCCAGCACCGCGTCTAAAGTTAACTTTAGCCATCTTGCGCTGTTAGAAGCCTCTAACCGTCGTCCCAATTTCACCGTAGATTACTGGCATCAGCACGCTATTCGCACGGTGATTCGCCACCTTTCTTTTGCAATGGCGCCGCAAACGCTGCCCGTTGCCGACGCGCCGTCGCCATTACAGGCGCATCATATCGCCTTACTGAATACGCTCAGCGCGATGCTCACGCAGGAGGGCACGCCGCCGGCGATTGTTCGCCGCCTCTCCCTGGCGTATTTTGCGCCACAAACCGCATTTAGCATCCCGGCCTGGATAAGTCAGGCGCAGGGTATCCGCGCCGGTCCGCAACGTCTCAGCTAACGAAAAAAGACCCTTTTACTTTATTTGTAGCTCCGCGGCGCGGGGCATTTGAGACTTTATTATGCTAATCAAATTATTAACCAAAGTATTCGGTAGCCGTAACGATCGTACGCTGCGTCGTATGCGTAAGGCCGTCAGCCTTATTAATGCGATGGAACCGGAGATGGAAAAACTCTCCGATGACGAACTGAAAGCGAAAACCAACGAATTTCGCGCCCGTATTGAAAAAGGCGAAAGCGTAGAGAGCCTGATTCCGGAAGCGTTCGCGGTGGTGCGTGAAGCCAGTAAACGCGTCTTTGGGATGCGTCACTTCGACGTTCAGCTATTGGGTGGTATGGTGCTCAACGATCGTTGTATCGCCGAAATGCGTACTGGTGAAGGTAAGACGCTGACCGCAACCCTGCCAGCCTACCTGAACGCGCTGTCCGGCAAAGGCGTTCATGTGGTGACCGTGAACGACTATCTGGCGCAGCGTGACGCCGAAAACAACCGTCCGCTATTCGAATTCCTCGGTATGTCCGTTGGTATCAACCTGCCAGGTATGCCTGCGCCAGCCAAACGTGAAGCTTACGCTGCCGACATCACTTACGGCACTAACAACGAATACGGTTTTGACTACCTGCGCGACAACATGGCATTCAGCCCGGAAGAGCGCGTGCAGCGTAAACTGCATTATGCGCTGGTGGATGAAGTCGACTCCATCCTGATCGATGAAGCGCGTACGCCGCTGATTATTTCCGGCCCGGCGGAAGATAGCTCGGAAATGTACAAAAAAGTGAACAAAATCATTCCGCACCTGATTCGTCAGGAGAAAGAAGATTCTGACACTTTCCAGGGCGAAGGCCACTTCTCCGTTGATGAGAAAGCGCGCCAGGTTAACCTGACCGAACGCGGTCTGGTGCTGATTGAAGAGCTACTGGTGCAAGAAGGCATTATGGATGAAGGCGAGTCGCTCTACTCGCCTGGCAATATTATGCTGATGCATCACGTCACCGCCGCGCTGCGCGCGCACGCGCTGTTTACCCGTGACGTGGATTACATTGTGAAAGACGGCGAAGTCATCATTGTTGATGAACATACCGGTCGTACCATGCAGGGGCGTCGCTGGTCTGACGGTCTGCACCAGGCGGTAGAAGCGAAAGAAGGCGTTGAAATTCAGAATGAAAACCAGACGCTGGCGTCTATCACCTTCCAGAACTACTTCCGTCTGTATGAAAAGCTGGCCGGTATGACCGGTACGGCGGATACTGAAGCCTTCGAATTTAGCTCTATCTATAAGCTGGACACCGTCGTTGTTCCGACCAACCGTCCGATGATCCGTAAAGATTTGCCGGATCTGGTCTACATGACCGAAGCGGAAAAAATCCAGGCCATTATCGAAGATATTAAAGAGCGTACCGCGAACGGTCAGCCAGTGCTGGTCGGGACGATTTCTATCGAGAAATCTGAAGTGGTCTCCAGAGAGCTGACCAAAGCGGGCATCAAACATAACGTCCTGAACGCAAAATTCCACGCCAACGAAGCAGGCATCGTTGCGCAGGCTGGTTATCCAGCGGCGGTCACTATCGCTACTAACATGGCGGGTCGTGGTACCGATATTATGCTGGGCGGTAGCTGGCAGGCGGAAGTCGCCGCGCTGGAAGCGCCGACGGAAGAACAGATTGCGCAGATTAAAGCGGACTGGCAGGTACGCCATGACGCGGTTCTGGCTGCCGGCGGTCTGCATATCATTGGCACCGAGCGCCATGAATCCCGCCGTATCGACAACCAGCTGCGAGGCCGTTCCGGTCGCCAGGGCGATCCGGGTTCTTCCCGTTTCTACCTGTCGATGGAAGATGCGCTGATGCGTATTTTCGCCTCCGATCGTGTCTCCGGTATGATGCGTAAACTGGGGATGAAGCCGGGCGAAGCGATTGAGCACCCGTGGGTGACGAAAGCTATCGCTAACGCGCAGCGTAAAGTAGAAAGCCGTAACTTCGATATTCGTAAGCAACTGCTGGAATATGATGATGTGGCGAACGATCAGCGCCGTGCAATTTATACCCAGCGTAACGAACTGCTGGATGTGTCTGACGTGAGCGACACCATTAACAGCATTCGCGAAGATGTCTTTAAGGCGACTATCGACGCCTACATTCCGCCGCAGTCGCTGGAAGAGATGTGGGATATCCCGGGTTTGCAGGAACGCCTGAAAAACGACTTCGACCTGGAGATGCCGATTGCCGAATGGCTGGATAAAGAGCCGGAGCTGCATGAGGAGACGCTGCGTGAGCGCATCCTGGCGCAGTCCATCGAGGTGTATCAGCGTAAAGAAGAGGTGGTTGGCGCTGAAATGATGCGTCATTTCGAAAAAGGCGTGATGCTGCAAACGCTCGATTCCCTGTGGAAAGAGCATCTGGCGGCGATGGATTACCTGCGTCAGGGTATTCATCTGCGCGGCTATGCGCAAAAAGATCCGAAGCAGGAATACAAGCGCGAATCCTTCGCTATGTTCGCCGCGATGCTGGAATCGCTGAAATATGAAGTGATCAGTACCCTGAGCAAAGTCCAGGTACGTATGCCTGAAGAGGTCGAAGCGATGGAAATGCAGCGTCGCGAAGAGGCGGAGCGCCTGGCGCAGATGCAGCAGTTAAGCCATCAGGATGACGATGCCGCCGTGGCTGCCGATCTGGCCGCCCAAACCGGCGAACGTAAGATTGGACGTAACGATCCTTGCCCTTGCGGTTCCGGTAAGAAATACAAACAGTGTCACGGTCGCCTGAGCTAATGCGATAAACTTACCGGCCTGATAAGACATAATGTGTTGCCATCAGGTCGGTGCTGGCATTATTGCCGAAGGGCGCTACGCTTATTCGGCCTGGCATTGAACACAGATAAAAAGGCGCAGGCGACTGCGCCTTTTTTATGGATGCACCAAGATGAAAAAACTGCAAATCGCGGTTGGGATTATCCGCAACCCGAACGACGAAATTTTTATTACCCGACGCGCCGCTGATGCGCATATGGCGAACAAGCTGGAATTTCCCGGCGGAAAAATTGAAGCCGACGAAACACCAGAGCAGGCGTTGATCCGGGAGCTACAGGAAGAGGTGGGGATTACGCCAACACAGGTGACATTATTCGACACTCTGGAATATCAATTCCCGGATAGACACATTACGCTGTGGTTTTGGCTGGTTGAACGCTGGGAGGGCGAACCGTGGGGGAAAGAAGGACAGCCGGGACGGTGGATCGCGCAGAACGCGTTGAATACGGAAGATTTTCCGCCGGCCAATGAACCGATTATTCGTAAATTACGCCAATTTGCGTCTTAGTGGGGGATCGCAACACGATCCCCATCGATCTTATTAGCGATTTAATGTCGACATAATTTCCGGCCAGTAGCGGGGGCCGGCGGCGGCGTCGTGAGGAAAAACCGCCTCAATTGCCGCCAGCTCCTGCGGGCTGAGGATCAGTGATAACGCGCCGAGGTTTTCATCCACTCTGGCGCAGTGGCGGGTGCCGGGAATGGGAACGATGTGCCTGTTGCGGGCCAGCAGCCAGGCCAGCGCTAATTGTGCGGGGGTACACTCTTTTTCGCGTGCCATTTGTTTTATTGCTTCAGCCAGACGTAAATTGCGCGAGAAGTTCTCACCCATGAACCTGGGATTTGTGCGACGGAAGTCATTCGCAGCAAAATCTTCTGGCGTTTTAATCGTACCGGTCAGAAATCCGCGTCCCAGCGGGCTGTAAGCGACGAATCCTATACCCAACCGTTCACAGGTGGAAAGTGCTGAAATTTCCGCTTCGCGGGACCAAAGCGAATACTCACTTTGCAGCGCGGTAATAGGGTGAACGTTATGGGCGCGTTCCAGCGTTTGCGTTGATGCTTCGGATAGCCCGAGATAACGCACTTTTCCCTCGCGCACCAGGTCCGCCATTGCACCGACAGTCTCTTCTATGGGGACTGATGGATCAACGCGATGTTGGTAGTACAGATCGATATGATCGACCCCCAGGCGTTGCAGGCTTTGCTCACAACTACGGCGAACGTACTCCGGTCTGCCATTGACGCCACGCGCCATAGGGTTAGCAGGGTCGAGAACGATACCAAATTTCGTCGCTAAAAATACCCGATCGCGACGATCGGCGATGGCTCTTCCAACTAACCTTTCATTGGTATAAGGGCCATACATATCTGCGGTATCGAGCAGTGTTACCCCCTGATCTAACGCATAATGTAGCGTCTTAATTGAGGTGCTGTCGTCATGAGCGCCGTAAAATGCGCTCATGCCCATACATCCCAGTCCGATGGCTGACACTCGCGGTCCGTTTGCGCCTAATGTACGATATTGCATACTACCTCCAGGAGGATATTTTGTGCATGGCAGGCAGTCTATACCTGGCGTATAAGATGAAAAATAGGGGGAATAAGCATGGTTTATGAAGGCTGGCTTAATAATGCGTCATGATGTGATGTCCATATTGCATGCTTTTTGCATGATTGCTGAAAACCATAGCTTCACGCGGGCAGCGGCGCAGTTACATATTTCCACGTCGGCGTTAAGTCAGAATATGCGCCAACTGGAGGATGAACTTGGCGTGAAATTGTTGAACCGAACCACCCGGCGTGTCGGTTTGACAGAAGCAGGACATGCCTTTCTTGCCAGTATCAGGCCCGCATTAAACCATATTGATGAGGCGATGGAACATGCCCGCCAGAGCCGCGATATACCCGGAGGGACATTACGCCTGACCGTACCGCGCACGGCGGCTACGCTTTTGTTACAACCTAATCTCGCCGGTTTCATGCGCGATTATCCCGATATTCGGCTGGATATCGATGTGAATGACGGTTTTGTGGATTTAATTAACGAACGCTTTGATGCCGGTATTCGCTTTGGCGATGCGGTACAACTTGATATGAATGTCGTTCCGCTCGGTGATGTTTTACGCCCGGCGATCGTAGCATCCCCTGCATACCTTGCGCGTTTTGGCACGCCGCTGCACCCTCAGGAACTCATCAATCACCGCTGCCTTTGCCATCGTTTTACGCGTGAGAGCGGGCTATATCGGTGGGAGTTTGTTCACGGAGCGCAACGGCTGGAAATTACGCCGGAAGCCGCGTTAATGGTGAATGATAAAGCGTTGCGTCTCTCCGCCGCGCGTGATGGGGCAGGGCTAACCTATGTTTTTGAACAGGATGTCCACGAAGACTTACAGGATGGGCGGTTGTGTTCCGTACTTGAGGAGTGGCTGCCTGCGGCGGACCGGTTTTATTTGTATTATCCCGGCCGCGCGCATATGGCGCCAAAACTACGCGTATTTATTGATTATTTTTGTCATAAAGCGATATTGCCATCTCAACAGAGCCATCACTGTTAGCGCTCTTCGCTCCAGTCGTCGCTATCAGACTGGTCGCCGCTGCTGGCGATTCGTTTCTCTTCGGCGGCCCATTCGCCCAAATCAATTAACTGACAGCGTTTAGAACAAAATGGGCGGAAGGGGCTAATTTCCCCCCAGACGACCGGTTTACCGCAGGTCGGACAGTTTACGACGGTCACGTCAGACATTTTTACTCCTTAGCAACAGGCCAGTTCAAAATCAAGACGCTCCGGCACCAGACCATTTTCACTATCCAGCGGCATAAAGCGAATGGCAAAACGGCTCTTATGGCCGGAAATTTGCGGATAAAGTTGTGAATCGAGCATCAGCATAAGACGCAGCAAATCGGCGTCGTCCCCGTTATCCTGATAAAAACCGTTCAGGCTGGTTTGCTTACGGAAAGGTGCTGAATTACGGATCAGATCAAGCACCAAAGTCAGCGCCTGGGTGAGGGGATTCAGGCTGGCAAGCCAGCTTTCAATCTGGGCGTCGCGCTGCGCCTGTTGTAGGTGTAACCAGATATGCAGAGTGGGTAAATCGAAACTGCAACAGCCGCCAGGAATACTTAAGCGTTGACGCACAAGGGCAATCAAGCGATCTTCGCGTAGCTGCTGGCCAATCCTCGGGGCGGAGATCAGCACGCTGCCCGCGGATTTTAACTGCTGGCGCAGGGCTTCAATACGGTCTTGATCGACGCCGGGAACCTCAACCCAGGCCTGTAATTTACGCTGCTGGCGCTCCAGTTCTTTCAGCAGTTCGGTACGGACTTCGCCCCGTTCGAACACATCCAGTAGATCGCTGATGTTACGGAAAAAATGCAGTGCGCCAGCATGGTCTGCAATTGGCAGGTTGATGGAGAGCTGTTGGATCAAAAACTCTATGCGCAGCCACGTACGCATCTTCTCATTGAGAGGGTGTTCAAATAGGACCTGGGTGTGCATTACGGTTTTTCCTGTGAGACAAACTGCGACGCGAGCTTAAGATAACTGGCGTGCAGGCGGGCCACATCTGATGCGATAGCATCCGGTGCGCCGTTATTATCAATAACATCGTCCGCCACGGCAAGGCGCGCTTCACGCGTCGCCTGCGCAGCGAGAATGTGTTCAACATGCTCGCGCGTAACATCATCACGCTGCATTGTGCGTATGAGCTGCGTTTCGGGCGTCACGTCAACCACCAGTACGCGGTTGGCTTTTTGATACAGCCTGTTTTCAACCAGCAGAGGCACAACCCATAACACATAGGGCGACGTAGCCTGTTGAAACTGTCGTTGGGTTTCCTGCTGAATTAAGGGGTGAAGCAGAGCGTTAAGCCAGGCTTTTTCTTCCGGATGCGAAAAAATACGCTCACGCAGCGCCCGGCGGCGTAACGTGCCGTCGGCGGCGATAAGTTCAGAACCAAAATGTTCCGCTATTGCGTTCAGGGCGGGCTGCCCTGGCTCAACCATCTGGCGCGCGATAATATCCGCGTCGATGACGGTTATTCCGAGGTCAGCGAAGGCATCAGCGACGGTACTTTTACCGCTGCCAATACCGCCGGTTAAGGCTACGGTATACCTCATATCTCCAGCTTCCGGAATTTTAGTTTGACAATCAAAAGGTTAAATTTTAAGCATGCAAAGACGATACGCTCTGAGCATTAACCTACTATTCGCCAGGTAAATTTATGGGATTGTAACGTAAAAAAAGAGAATTTCGCAGTCTTGTACGGCCATGATTAGTGCGTATGATAGCGTCACTGGAGTTGTGAGTTTCGATTTTTCGCCATTAACCCCAGGAATCCGCACATGCGTATTGAAGAAGATCTGAAGTTAGGTTTCAAAGACGTTCTTATCCGTCCTAAGCGTTCTACCCTCAAAAGCCGTTCCGATGTCGAACTGGAACGTCAATTCACCTTTAAACACTCAGGTCAGACCTGGTCTGGCGTACCGATTATCGCGGCCAATATGGATACCGTCGGGACGTTTGAAATGGCGCAAGCATTGGCCGGGTTTGATATTCTGACTGCTGTACATAAACATTATACCGTTGAAGAATGGGCAGCTTTTATCAACACGGCTTCGGCTGATGTTCTCAAGCATGTGATGGTTTCCACCGGGACCTCTGATGCTGATTTCGAAAAAACCGTGCAGATTCTGGCGCTGAATCCTGCGCTGAACTTTGTCTGTATTGATGTGGCCAATGGCTATTCAGAACATTTTGTGCAGTTCGTCGCGAAAGCACGTGAAGCATGGCCGACAAAAACAATCTGCGCAGGCAATGTGGTAACGGGCGAGATGTGCGAAGAGCTTATCCTCTCCGGCGCCGATATCGTGAAAGTGGGAATTGGTCCCGGCTCCGTATGCACGACGCGTGTAAAAACCGGCGTTGGTTATCCGCAACTGTCGGCGGTTATCGAATGTGCTGACGCGGCGCATGGCCTGGGCGGCATGATCGTCAGCGATGGCGGCTGCACCATGCCAGGCGACGTAGCAAAAGCCTTTGGCGGCGGCGCGGATTTCGTTATGTTGGGCGGCATGCTGGCGGGGCACGAAGAGAGCGGCGGCAGCGTGGTAGAAGAGAACGGCGAGAAATTTATGCTGTTCTACGGCATGAGTTCGGAATCTGCGATGAACCGTCATGTCGGCGGCGTTGCGAAATACCGCGCGGCAGAAGGTAAAACGGTTAAATTGCCGCTGCGTGGGCCGGTGGGCAATACCGCCCGCGATATCCTGGGCGGTCTACGCTCAGCCTGCACTTATGTCGGCGCGTCTCGCCTGAAAGAGTTGACCAAACGCACCACCTTTATTCGGGTGCAGGAACAAGAAAACCGCATTTTCAATAGCCTCTAATATTCTGGCTGGCGTAAATGTGCGCCAGCCTTATCCCATCCCGCTCATCGCGTCTCCCAGATGAAAAATCGGCAAATACATCGCCACCACCAGCGTACCGATAATTAAGCCGGTGATGATCAATAACGCCGGTTCCAACAGCGACGCCAGATTATCGGCCAGCGCCAGCGTAGTTTCACTGTGGTGACGGGCAAGGTTATGCAGCATGATATCGAGTGAACCGGACGCTTCGCCCGTTCTGACCAGTTGCAGGCATAGCGGACTAAATTCCTGGGTATTTTTTAGCGCCAACCAGACCGGATTGCCCGCGGCGATCTCCTGATGTACCTGCGTTAAACGCTGTGACCAGTAAGGGCAGCCGAGACTCTCTATAGCGCTTTCCAGTCCCTGAAGAAAAGGAATGCCTGCGCTTTGGGTTAATGCCAGTACGGTGAATATTTGCGCTAGTTTCTGGCCTCTTATCAGGCGACCCATAATGGGAAGCCGTAGCAGAAGACGCTGCCGCTGCGCTTGCCAGGACGGCTTTTGTTTTACCCTGCGGTGAGCGATAGCAATGAGCATCGTCAGGAACAAGATGAGCCAACCCCATGTCGACCCCCATTGCGCTATCGCGATAATACCGCGCGTCAGAAGAGGGAGCGGGGTATTGAAGCTACGGTAAATGGCGGCAAATTCCGGCAGGACAAAGTGCAGCATGGCGAAAACGACCAGGGCGGCCATTGTCAGAATAATGACGGGATAGCGTAGCGCCTTTTTCACGCTAACCGTAATCTGCCGTTGCGCTTTTTGCTGACGGGCCAGTTCAAAGCAGCATTCGGCCAGTTTGCCGGTCAGTTCTCCGGTGCGGATCATCGTCTGGTAGAGCGGCGGAAATACCTGCGGCCAGGAGACTAATGCGCTGGAAAAAGGGACGCCCTGTTCAAGCTCGTGAGCCAGCGTGCGCAACAGCGCTTGCCATTGTCGGTGTGGATGCTGTTTCGCAAGGAGTTCCAGCCCTTCAGAAAGCGTCAGCCCGGCATGAATGAGCGTGGCCAACTGATGAATAATTTCAGCGCTTTGCTCTTCTTTCCACAGTGCGGCGTTAACGCCCATGCGCTTGATGCGAAGCGGCATAATGCGCTGATGTTGCAGGGTGATGATCAGCGCCAGACGATTGTCCGCCCATACAACGTCTTGTTCCAGTTGACCTTTATCGTTAACTCCTTGCCAGCGCCAGAGCTGTTTAACGCTCATGGGGCATTCCCAGAACGCGCAGTATCTCTTCAAAGGACGTCATGCCTTGCTCAACGGCGTGACAGCCATTTTCAAAAAGCGTCCCTGTACCGGTCTGTTGGAGGTGGGCTTCCAGTGCTTGCGCCGATGCGCCGCTCGCAATTAACTGACGTAATGCCGGGGTAACGGTTAACACTTCGAATAACGCGGTTCGGCCATAAAAGCCGTGGTAGCAATGCTGACAGCCGCTTGCCTGCCAGCGCGGTAGCGCGCTGGGCCAAAGATTGGGCGATAGCACCACGGGATCGCTCAGACGCTGTTTGCAGTGCGGGCAAAGCTTCCTTACCAGGCGTTGCGCTACCACCAGCGTAAGCGCCGATGAGATCATCCAGCGTGCTACGCCCATTTGCTGCAAACGTATCAGGGTTTCGCTGGTGGAGTTCGTATGGAGCGTTGAAAGTACCAGATGGCCCGTTTGTGCCGCCTTAATGGCGATTTCTGCGGTGTCGCCGTCACGAATTTCACCTACCATGATGATGTCAGGGTCCTGGCGTAAAAGCGCGCGCAGCACATTTTGAAAGGTGAGCCCGGCGCGGGGATGGATCTGCGTCTGGTTAATCCCATCCAGTGGAATTTCTATCGGATCCTCAACGCTACAGAGGTTGATATCCGGCGTATTCCGGGTTTGTAGAGCGCTGTATAGCGTGACCGTTTTTCCGCTACCGGTGGGGCCAGTCACCAGTACCAGCCCCTGAGGTTGCTGTAGGGCTTGTCTAAAAGCGGTAAGTTGTGCCCCGTACATGCCCAGCGTGTCCAGATCCAGCGTTTGTTCAACCTGATGCAACAACCGTAAGACGACTTTTTCGCCTTCTTTACAGGGAAGCGTGGCGATACGAAAAGAGATGCTGTCGCCCGTCAGGTCAACGGTAAATTGCCCGTCCTGCGGCAGCCGATGTTCAGCGATGTCCAAATTTCCCAGGACTTTCAATCTGGCCGTCAGCGCAAGCCCCGTCTCTTTGGCGATGTCCTGCAGAATATGAAGAACGCCGTCGATGCGGAGTCTTATTCGGTAGCGGCTGGCGCCTGGTTCGAGATGGATATCAGAGGAGCGTTTCGCCATCGCCGAGCGTAATGTCTGATTGAGAAGCTGGGCCGCGGTTTCTCCACCTTTCGCGGCGTTTGTCGAGGGAGCCTGATCCGGCTTATGCCGATGATTTTCCATTTGCTGGCGAGTCCAGCACACAATATCAATCTGTTTTTGCGTGGCGAAATGCAGAGCGTCCAGTAACGCATGAGAGGGCGCGTCGACCACCGCAACAGTGATACTGTTGCTGGCGCTATTGATCAGTACAGCCTGATGACGTTGACACAAGGTGTTGAGCTGAGCGTCTTTCATCTTGTCTCCTTAGTTGGCGTCAAAACGGAAGACATCTTCACAAGCCTGTTGTAACGCGCTGTCGCTTTGAATATTGCAGTTACGCGCCCAGCCGGTAATGCCGTTAGCATTGTCCCAGGCGGGCGTCATGATGACGCTAAGCCCGCTCAGACTCTCCTGGCCGGTAAGCGTGATGACGCCTTTTTCCACGCTCATGCCCGAAACATAACGGGTGATGACGGGCGAGGGGATACCGTTGACGCCCGCATCGCATGTGTTCGTCCCACCATGTTCCAGAGCGCAGAGTTCGACGGCAGTACGGTAGGGGACAAACGTTTGCAACATATCCGTCAGCGCCGCTTTACGCAGATAGTTCTGGTAAGCCGGAATGCCAATGGCGCTTAAAATGGCGATGATGCCAATAACGACCATCAGTTCGATAAGCGTGAAACCGCGTTGTTTTTCCATTGTTCGCTCCTTGAGTTAGCTGGCGCTACTGTGGCAAACGAGGAAAGAGCGGGCGAGCGGCAAAAGGTAAAACGGGAAGGCGGATTCTGAAGATTTTCGCTGCGTTACATGACACGGCAACGTTATTGCGAGGCGCTACGAATATTTTACCGAATCACGACGCGGATCTACGGACAGGTGATTTATAGACCCGACGGCGCAGCGCCATCGGGTGGAGAGGATCAGCGAAAACGCATGGAGAGATCGAGCGCGCGTACGTGCTTGGTCAGCGCGCCAACGGAGATGAAATCCACCCCGGTTTCAGCAAATTCGCGTAAGGTTTCCGCGGTGACGTTGCCGGATACTTCCAGCCGCGCCTGGCCGTTGACGCGTTTCACCGCCTCGCGCATCTGGTCGGTGTTGAAATTATCCAGCATGATAATATCCGCGCCTGCTTTCAGCGCATCGTCCAGTTCATCCAGATTTTCGACCTCGACTTCTACCGGCACGTCCGGATGTAGCCAGAACGCTTTTTCCACCGCCTGACGAACCGAACCGGAGGCGATAATATGGTTTTCTTTAATCAGGAACGCGTCAGTGAGGCCCAGACGATGATTGGCGCCGCCGCCGCATAAAACCGCATATTTGAGCGCGGTGCGCAGACCCGGCAGCGTTTTACGCGTGTCGAGCAACTGGGTTTGGGTGCCAGCCAGCAGTCCAACGTAGCGGCGTACTTCACTGGCGACGCCGGAAAGGGTCTGGACAAAGTTTAGCGCCGTGCGCTCGCCGGTCAGCAATACGCGAGCCGGGCCGTTCAGTTCAAACACTGTTTGGTTGGCATGAATGGCGTCGCCGTCATCGACATGCCAGGTGAGGCGCACATCATCGCCCGCCAGTTGGATGAAGACCTCTTCAACCCAGCGCTTGCCGCAGAAAACGCCGTCTTCACGAGTGATCACCGTGGCATGGGCTTGCGTATCTGCCGGCAAAAGTTGCGCGGTGATATCGTTGCCAGCATCGACTTCTCCACCTAAATCTTCACGCAGCGCCTTAGCAACGGCGGCAGGGATATCGAGATTAATGCGTTCCAGTAGCGCGTCACGTCGGTCGTCTGGGTTATAACGGCGAGGCGGCATGATAAAACTCCAAATTGCTAACGAATCATAAGGTAGAAACATGCTACTCTGAAGCAGCTATAAGCACCACTCAAAAGGAGACTCTGCATGTTGCCAGATAAGGGTTGGTTGGTAGAGGCGCGACGCGTCCCTTCTCCGCATTATGATTGCCGTCCGGATGACGAAAAACCGTCCTTGCTGGTGGTGCATAATATTAGCCTGCCCCCCGGCGAGTTTGGCGGTCCGTGGATCGATGCATTATTCACCGGAACGATAGATCCAGACGCCCATCCTTTTTTTGCAGAAATCGCTCATCTTCGTGTTTCGGCCCATTGTCTGATTCGTCGCGACGGTGAAATCGTCCAGTATGTGCCTTTTGATAAGCGTGCGTGGCATGCGGGCGTATCAAACTATCAGGGGCGGGAACGTTGTAATGATTTCTCCATTGGTATTGAGCTGGAGGGGACGGATACGCTGGCTTATACCGATGCGCAGTATCAGCAGCTAGCCGCCGTGACGCGCACGCTTATCGCTTGCTATCCGGCGATCGCCGACAATATGACCGGACACTGCAACATTGCGCCTGACCGCAAAACGGACCCTGGCCCTGCCTTTGACTGGCCGCGCTTTCGCGCTTTGGTAGCCCTCTCGTCGCACAAGGAGATGACATGACGCTGTTTACGACATTACTGGTGCTGATTGTCGAGCGCCTGTTTAAGCTGGGCGAGCACTGGCAGCTCGATCATCGGCTGGAGGCGCTATTCCGTCGGATTACGCATTTTTCGATGTTGCGCACGATGGGAATGACGGCGATCGCGATGGTGGTGACTTTTCTACTGCTCCAGGCGCTAAAAGGGCTGCTATTTAACGTGCCGACGCTGGTGGTGTGGATTCTCCTGGGCGTGCTGTGTATCGGCGCGGGCAAAGTGCGAGTACATTATCACGCCTGGCTGAAAGCGGCGTCCCGTAACGAGCCGCATCCTTGCGAGGCGATGGCCAGCGAGCTTACGCTAATCCACGGCGTGCCGCCGGATTGTAATGAGCGTGAATTTTTGCGTGAGCTGCAAAATGCGTTGTTATGGATAAATTTCCGTTTTTACCTCGCACCGCTATTTTGGTTTATCGTTGGCGGTCCATGGGGGCCGGTAACGCTGGTGGGCTATGCGTTTTTACGGGCCTGGCAGACCTGGCTGGCGCGCTATCAGACGCCGCACCAACGTTTGCAATCCGGCATTGACGCTATTCTTCATGTGCTGGACTGGATTCCGGTACGTCTGGCGGGCGTAGTGTATGCATTACTGGGGCATGGCGAGAAAGCGTTGCCGGCCTGGTTTGCCTCGCTGGCGGATCTGCATACTTCGCAGTATCAGGTGCTCACACGTCTGGCGCAGTTCTCACTGGCGCGCGAACCGCATACTGACAAAGTAGAAACCCCCAAAGCGGCGGTGTCGATGGCGAAGAAGGCCTCGTTTGTGGTGGTGGTGATTATTGCGTTGCTCACCATTTATGGGGCATTAGTGTAGCGTTGTGCCGATGGCGCTAACGCTTATGCTGCCTACAATGGAAAAATCTGTAGGCCCGGTAAGCGTTAGCGCCACCGGGCAGTGCAACGGCTTAGATCGTATCGGCTGGCGGCACGCCAAAATCAGGCATCCCGTTTTCGTCCCAGCGCACCCGTTTCAGACGCGTATGGCGGTTGGGATCGTACAACGGATCGCCTTCAATTTCGGTGTAATTTCTCGCGTGGTACACCAGTACATCTTCACCTTCCGGCGTTTGCGTAAAGCTGTTGTGTCCCGGCCCATACTGGCGATTTTCATAGCTGGTGGTAAAGACCGGGCGCGGTGATTTATGCCAGTTGGCCGGATCGCGCGGATCGTCGTTTACGTTAATCCACAGTAATCCCATACAGTAGTTTTCATCGGTGGCGCTGGCCGAATAGCTGATAAACAGCTTGTCGCCATGCACCACGACGGCCGGACCTTCGTTAACCCAAAAACCCCGACACTCCCAGTCGTACTCTGGCTTACTGAGTCTTACCGGCTCGCCTTTAAGAGTCCACGGGTTTTCCAGTTCAGCCAGATAAATATTTGAGTTACCGGCAATATCCGGCGCTTTTTGCGCCCACAGATACCACTGCTTTCCCTGATGATAAAAAGTGGTGGCATCGAGGGCGAAGGTATCAAACGGTGTTTTAATCTGACCTTTCTCCGTCCACTTGCCGGTGAGTGGGTCGGCATCGGCGCACTCCAGGGCAAACATGCGGTGCTGGAACATTCCCAGCTTATCAAGCGCTTGAGTATGGGTAGCGGCAAAATAGATGTACCACTTGCCGTTGATGCGGTGCATTTCCGGTGCCCAGATGAGCTGGCTCATCGGGCCGCTTTCCGGTTTGCGCCAGACGACAACGGGGTCGGCGGCGCGCAACCCTTCCAGCGAATTAGCCCGGCGTATTTCCAGCCTGTCATATTCCGGTACGGAGGCAATAAAGTAGTAATCGCTGCCGTCGCGTAAAATAAACGGATCGGCACGTTGTTCAATAAACGGGTTTGGCCAGTTTGCCATCAGGCTTTCCTTACGCTTTCAGCGGCTTTGAGCTCCTGCAACTCACTCAATTCGCGGTAATTAGTGCGACGTTTTTCCAAATCGTCCTGGATTTTTTTCATCAGTTCACGGTCAACTTTCAGCAGACGTACCACGCCTGCGGTAATCAGATAGCCAACGCCGGGGATAACGGTAAACAACAGCATAATACCGTTCATCGCCGAGGCGCTTTGCGCTTTGGCGCTGGCGTCATAACCGTACCAGGAGAGCAAAAAGCCGACCATCGCCCCGGCAATCGCCAGACCTAGTTTCAGGAAGAACAGATTACCGGAGAAGCTAATACCGGTAATGCGTTTGCCGGTTTTCCATTCGCCGTAATCATCGACGTCCGCCATCAGCGACCAGTGCAACGGGGAAGGGATCTGATGCAGAATATTGAGCAGGAAGTAGAGCGCCACTATCATTACGGTAGCTTTCGGATCAAAGAAATAGAACGCGCAGGAGAAAATCGCCAGCGCGATATTGGTCCAGAAAAATACCTTCAATTTACACCAGCGATCGGTTAAGACTTTTGCCAGCATACTGCCGATCATCATACCGACCACGCCAAGGCTAATAAAAAGCGTAGCGAAATGGGTGCTTTGTCCCATCACCCAGGTGACGTAATACATGGTCGCCGCCATACGGATAAACCCCGGGCAGACGTTACATAAGGTCAATAGCAGAATGCGTACCCATTGATCGTTTTTCCACACGTCTTTGAAATCATTCTTCATATCATCGTGCGTCGGAACGGCAGGGCGAACGCGTTCGCGGACGCTGGCAAAGCAGAACAGAAACATACCCATGCCGATAATCGCCAGCACGGTCATCGCCAACTGATAGCCTTTGGCTTTGTCGCCGCCGCCAAACCAGTCCACCATCGGCAATAGCGTTAACGATAGCAACAGCGTCGCGATGCCGACTAACACGAAGCGATAAGCCTGACAGGCCACGCGCTCTTTTGGATCATTGGTGATCACGCCGCCCAGTGAGCAATAGGGAATATTGATGGCGGTGTAGGTCACAGAAAGCAGAAAATAGGTGACGAAAGCATAGACAACTTTGCTGTTATAGCCCCAGTCCGGCGTCGTGAACATCAGCACGCTGAACAGCGCGTAGGGAAATGCAATCCACAGTAGCCAGGGGCGGAAACGACCATACTTACTTTGGGTACGATCGGCAAGCGCGCCCATCACCGGATCGGTAACAGCATCGATAACACGTACTGAAAGGAGTAAAACACCGACTAACGCCGGGGCAAGACCAAAAATATCCGTATAAAAATAATTAACAAACAGCATGATAGCGCCAAAAATAATGTTACATCCGGCGTCGCCCATGCCATACCCGATTTTCTCTCTTACCGAAAGTCTGCCCTTATCCATTGAGACTTCTCCCCATCAGATGATGGCGGTAATTATTCGCCTGCGAGCTTTTTTTTGCGTAGCAGGATCACGCCGCTGATATGGATAAAATGGTTATACGTGGGAAACTGTGAGGCAGATAACACCCTCCCCGGACGGGGAGGGCGGAAAAGTAACGTCACGATCAGTGGGCTTTCACCGTTTTTGCCGTTTTTTCTTTACACAGGTAGCCGACGCCCAGGATGAGCAGCCATACCGGAATCAGCCACACGGAGATCGCCATACCTGGCGTCATCAGCATAATGATCAATACCGCCGCCATAAACAGCAGGCAGAGAACGTTGCCGAACGGATAAAACAGGGCCGGGAAGCGGGTTTTCACGCCCTGCTGCTGTTTCGCGCGACGGAACATCATATGGGCAAGGCTAATCATCGCCCAGTTAATGACCAGCGCGGAGACCACCAGCGCCATCAGCAGTCCGAATGCGGACTCTGGGGCCAGGTAGTTGAGCAGCACGCACAACGCCGTCACGACGGCGGAAACCAAAATGGAGCTCACCGGCACGCCGCGTTTGTCGACGTTCAGCAGCGCTTTCGGCGCATTTCCCTGCTGGGCCAGACCGAACAGCATACGGCTGTTGCAGTAAACGCAGCTGTTATAAACCGATAGCGCGGCGGTGAGAACCACGATATTCAGCGCATTGGCGACAAACGTATCGCCCAGCTCATGGAAGATAAGGACAAATGGGCTGGTATCGGCGGTGACGCGAGTCCATGGCAGCAGCGAAAGCAGAACCGCCAGCGAGCCGATATAAAAAATCAGGATGCGATAGATAACCTGATTAGTGGCTTTGGGGATGCTCTGTTCCGGGTTATCGGCTTCAGCGGCGGTGATCCCTACCAGCTCCAGTCCGCCGAACGAAAACATAATAATGGCCATCATCATCACCAGCCCGGTCCAGCCATGCGGCAGAAAGCCGCCCTGTTCCCACAGGTTGCGCACGGTGGCCTGCGGACCAGCGGTATCGCTGAAGAGTAACCACGCGCCGAACAGAATCATAGCGATGACGGCGATCACTTTAATAATGGCGAACCAAAACTCCATCTCACCGAACACTTTAACGTTGGTCAGGTTGATGGCGTTGATAATCACAAAGAAGGCTGCCGCAGAAGCCCAGGTGGGGATCTCCGGATACCAGAACTGGATATATTTACCCACTGCGGTCAGTTCCGCCATGGCAACTAATACGTACAGCACCCAGTAGTTCCAGCCGGAAGCGAATCCGGCAAAGCCGCCCCAGTATTTATAGGCGAAGTGGCTAAAAGAGCCGGCGACCGGTTCTTCAACCACCATCTCCCCCAGCTGGCGCATAATCAGAAAGGCAATAAAGCCTGCAATCGCATAGCCCAGGATAATTCCTGGCCCCGCCGACTGAATAACGGAGGCGCTTCCCAGGAACAAGCCTGTCCCTATCGCGCCGCCCAATGCGATAAGCTGAATATGGCGGTTTTTCAGGCCGCGCTTGAGCTGCTCGCCGTGCTGCTGACTGTCCATTATAAAACCTCGTGTATCGGGCGCGGTTTATTCATAACGCGCTTATTTTGAACGATGCAGTAGTGCGTGTGTAAGTTTGCAATTCCGCTTTTTGTATTGATTTATTTACAATCTCGTTTTTTAAAATGTCACTTCAACTCTTTCGTCTTGATCAGAATAATGGTATGTGGCCGCGAATGCACCTGCTTTGTGCAGGGGTGATGACGAGTTGCGTAAAAAGAAAGCACTTGTAAATACCTCCTTTTATTTTCCCTTACAGATGTTAATTTGTTTTTATTCATTATTTATGCATAAAAATGCATTTAATCTGCTGTTGAATCGGTTCAGATGAGATTTTTTATCGTTTCAAATACGTTAAATCTACCTCCTGGTGGGTAAATTTAACATTTGTGCACAGTTACAGTTTTGAAACATGATTTCTGTAAAATTGTTAAAATGTGCCTCCTTTACTGATTTCAATCAAAACCTGTATGGACAGAAGGTGAATACTTTGTTACTTTAGCGTCACAGACATGAAATTGGTAAGACCAATTGACTCCGGGCAAATGGCTTAAGACAGGAAATCATGGCCTACAGCAAAATCCGCCAACCAAAACTCTCCGATGTGATCGAGCAGCAGCTGGAGTTTTTAATCCTTGAGGGAACATTGCGTCCCGGAGAAAAACTCCCACCGGAACGTGAACTGGCAAAACAGTTCGACGTCTCCCGTCCCTCCTTGCGCGAGGCGATTCAACGTCTCGAAGCGAAGGGATTGTTGCTTCGTCGCCAGGGCGGCGGAACCTTCGTGCAGAGCAGCCTGTGGCAGAGCTTTAGCGACCCGCTGGTGGAACTGCTCTCCGATCACCCTGAATCCCAGTTTGACCTGCTCGAAACGCGCCATGCGCTGGAAGGCATTGCGGCTTATTACGCGGCGCTGCGCAGCACCGACGAAGATAAAGACCGTATTCGCGAGCTGCACCATGCCATTGAGCTGGCGCAAGAGTCCGGCGATCTGGATGCCGAGTCCGAAGCCGTGCTCCAGTATCAAATCGCCGTCACCGAAGCGGCGCACAACGTGGTATTGCTTCATCTGCTAAGGTGTATGGAGCCGATGCTGGCGCAAAACGTGCGGCAGAACTTCGAATTGCTGTATGCGCGTCGGGAGATGCTGCCGCTGGTGAGTACGCATCGCACCCGTATATTTGAAGCCATTATGGCCGGAAAACCAGAAGAAGCGCGTGAAGCGTCACACCGCCATCTGGCGTTTATCGAAGAGATTATGTTGGACAGAAGCCGTGAGGAGAGCCGTCGTGAACGCGCTTTACGCCGTCTGGAGCAGCGCAAGAATTAGTTTTTTCTGGCAGAACGTTAACCAGAAGATGTTGTGAATAACGCGCAAAAATGTGCGCGGCAACTAAACGCAGAACCTGTCTTATTAAGCTTTCTGACGAAAGTTTAATGGGACAGGTTCCAGATAACTCAACGTATTAGATAGATAAGGAATACCCCCATGTCAGAACGTTTCCCAAATGACGTGGATCCGATCGAAACTCGCGACTGGCTACAGGCGATCGAATCGGTCATCCGTGAAGAAGGTGTTGAGCGCGCTCAGTATCTGATTGACCAACTGCTTTCTGAAGCTCGTAAAGGCGGCGTGAAAGTCGCGGCAGGCGCAGGGGCCAGTAATTACATCAACACTATTGCCGTTGAAGACGAACCGGAATACCCGGGCAATCTGGAGCTGGAACGTCGCATTCGTTCTGCTATCCGCTGGAACGCCATCATGACCGTGCTGCGCGCGTCTAAAAAAGACCTTGAGTTGGGCGGCCACATGGCGTCCTTCCAGTCTTCCGCCACGATCTATGATGTCTGTTTCAACCATTTCTTCCGTGCGCGCAACGAACAGGATGGCGGCGACCTGGTTTACTTCCAGGGCCACATCTCTCCGGGCATCTACGCTCGCGCGTTCCTGGAAGGTCGTCTGACCCAGGAACAGATGGATAACTTCCGTCAGGAAGTTCACGGCAATGGCCTCTCTTCCTATCCGCACCCGAAACTGATGCCGGAATTCTGGCAGTTCCCGACCGTCTCTATGGGTCTGGGCCCAATCGGTGCTATCTACCAGGCGAAATTCCTGAAATATCTGGAACACCGCGGCCTGAAAGATACCTCTAAACAAACCGTTTACGCCTTCCTCGGCGACGGCGAGATGGATGAGCCGGAATCCAAAGGCGCGATCACCATCGCCACCCGTGAAAAACTGGACAACCTGGTCTTTGTTATCAACTGTAACCTGCAGCGTCTTGACGGCCCGGTCACCGGTAACGGCAAGATTGTTAACGAACTGGAAGGCATCTTTGCAGGTGCTGGCTGGAACGTTATCAAAGTCATGTGGGGCGGTCGTTGGGATGAACTGCTGCGTAAAGACACCAGCGGTAAGCTTATCCAGCTGATGAACGAAACCGTTGACGGCGACTACCAGACCTTCAAATCCAAAGACGGCGCTTACGTACGTGAGCACTTCTTCGGTAAATACCCGGAAACCGCCGCGCTGGTGGCTGACTGGACCGATGAGCAGATTTGGGCACTGAACCGCGGTGGTCACGATCCGAAGAAAGTCTACGCGGCACTGAAAAAAGCGCAGGAAACCAAAGGCAAAGCGACCGTAATCCTGGCCCATACCATTAAAGGTTACGGCATGGGTGACACCGCGGAAGGTAAAAACATCGCTCACCAGGTTAAGAAAATGAACATGGACGGCGTGCGTTACGTCCGCGATCGTTTCAACGTGCCGGTTGCCGATGCTGATCTCGAAAAACTGCCGTACATTACCTTCCCGGAAGGTTCTGAAGAACACAAATACCTGCATGAACGCCGTCAGGCGCTGCACGGCTACCTGCCAAGCCGTCAGCCGAACTTCACCGAGAAGTTAGAGCTGCCTCAACTTTCAGATTTCGGCGCGCTGCTGGAAGAGCAAAGCAAAGAGATTTCCACCACTATCGCTTTCGTGCGTGCTCTGAACGTGATGCTGAAGAACAAGTCGATCAAAGATCGCCTGGTGCCGATCATCGCCGACGAAGCGCGTACTTTCGGTATGGAAGGTCTGTTCCGTCAGATTGGTATCTACAGCCCGAACGGCCAGCAGTACACCCCGCAGGACCGTGAGCAGGTTGCTTACTACAAAGAAGACGAGAAAGGCCAGATTCTGCAGGAAGGTATCAACGAGCTGGGCGCAGGCGCATCCTGGCTGGCTGCGGCGACCTCTTACAGCACCAACGATCTGCCGATGATCCCGTTCTATATCTACTACTCCATGTTCGGGTTCCAGCGTATCGGCGACCTGTGCTGGCAGGCTGGCGACCAGCAGGCTCGCGGCTTCCTGATTGGCGGGACTTCCGGTCGTACTACGCTGAACGGCGAAGGTCTGCAGCACGAAGATGGTCACAGCCACATTCAGTCGCTGACTATCCCGAACTGTATCTCTTACGACCCGGCTTACGCCTATGAAGTGGCTGTCATCATGCATGATGGTCTGGAGCGTATGTACGGTGAGAAACAAGAGAACGTTTACTACTACATCACCACCCTGAACGAAAACTACCACATGCCGGCCATGCCAGCAGGTGCCGAGGAAGGTATCCGTAAAGGTATCTACAAACTCGAAACCCTCGAAGGTAGCAAAGGTAAAGTTCAGCTGCTGGGCTCCGGTTCTATCCTGCGTCATGTGCGTGAAGCGGCACAGATCCTGGCGAAAGACTACGGCGTAGGTTCTGACGTGTACAGCGTAACCTCCTTCACCGAACTGGCGCGTGATGGTCAGGATTGTGAGCGTTGGAACATGCTGCACCCGCTGGAAACCCCGCGCGTACCGTACATCGCTCAGGTGATGAACGACGCTCCGGCAGTAGCATCTACTGACTATATGAAACTGTTCGCCGAGCAGGTTCGTACTTACGTACCGGCTGACGACTATCGCGTACTGGGTACGGATGGCTTCGGTCGTTCCGACAGCCGTGAGAACCTGCGTCACCACTTCGAAGTTGATGCTTCTTATGTGGTTGTTGCAGCGCTGGGCGAACTGGCTAAACGTGGCGAAATCGACAAGAAAGTGGTAGCGGATGCGATTACCAAATTCAACATCGATGCAGATAAAGTTAACCCGCGTCTGGCGTAAGAGGTAAAAGAATAATGGCTATCGAAATCAAAGTACCGGACATCGGGACAGATGAAGTTGAAATCACCGAGATTCTGGTCAAAGTGGGCGACAAAGTGGAAGCTGAACAGTCGCTGATCACCGTAGAAGGCGACAAAGCCTCTATGGAAGTCCCATCTCCGCAGGCTGGCGTCGTGAAAGAGATTAAAGTCTCTGTCGGCGACAAAACCGAGACCGGTGCACTTATCATGATTTTCGATTCCGCCGACGGTGCAGCTGACGCTGCACCTGCTAAGGCAGAAGAGAAGAAAGAAGCGGCTCCGGCAGCAGCACCTGCTGCGGCAGCGGCGAAAGACGTTCACGTACCGGATATCGGCAGTGACGAAGTTGAAGTGACTGAAGTGATGGTGAAAGTGGGCGACACCGTTGAAGCTGAACAGTCGCTGATCACCGTCGAAGGCGACAAGGCCTCTATGGAAGTACCGGCGCCGTTCGCGGGCACCGTGAAAGAGATCAAAGTGAACACCGGTGATAAAGTGTCTACCGGCTCTCTGATTATGGTCTTCGAAGTGGCGGGCGCAGCGCCTGCCGCAGCACCAGCAAAAGCGGAAGCCGCTCCGGCTGCGGCTGCTCCAGCAGCAGCGACGGGCGTGAAAGACGTTAACGTACCGGATATCGGCGGCGACGAAGTTGAAGTCACCGAAGTGATGGTCAAAGTCGGCGATAAAGTTGCCGCTGAACAGTCGCTGATCACCGTCGAAGGCGACAAGGCCTCTATGGAAGTGCCTGCGCCGTTCGCGGGCACCGTGAAAGAAATCAAAATCAGCACCGGCGATAAAGTGAAAACCGGTTCTCTGATTATGGTCTTCGAAGTAGAAGGCGCAGCGCCTGCGGCCGCTCCGGCTAAACAGGAAGCGGCGGCACCGGCTCCGGCGGCGAAAGCTGAGAAGCCTGCTGCCCCTGCAGCCAAAGCCGAAGGCAAGTCTGAGTTCGCTGAAAACGACGCGTACGTTCACGCTACCCCGCTGATTCGCCGTCTGGCGCGCGAGTTTGGCGTCAACCTGGCGAAAGTGAAAGGCACCGGTCGTAAAGGCCGTATTCTGCGCGAAGACGTTCAGGCTTACGTGAAAGACGCTATCAAACGTGCAGAAGCGGCTCCGGCAGCAACTGGCGGCGGTATCCCGGGTATGCTGCCGTGGCCGAAAGTGGACTTCAGCAAGTTTGGTGAAGTTGAAGAAGTCGAACTGGGCCGTATCCAGAAAATCTCTGGCGCGAACCTGAGCCGTAACTGGGTGATGATCCCGCACGTTACGCACTTCGACAAAACCGATATCACCGATCTGGAAGCGTTCCGTAAACAGCAGAACGCCGAAGCTGAGAAGCGCAAACTGGACGTGAAATACACGCCAGTGGTCTTCATCATGAAAGCGGTTGCCGCTGCTCTGGAACAGATGCCGCGCTTCAACAGCTCTCTGTCCGAAGACGGTCAGCGTCTGACCCTGAAAAAATACATCAACATCGGCGTGGCGGTTGATACTCCGAATGGCCTGGTGGTTCCGGTCTTTAAAGACGTGAATAAGAAGAGCGTGACCGAGCTGTCTCGTGAACTGACCACCATCTCCAAAAAAGCGCGTGATGGTAAGCTGACCGCTGGCGAAATGCAGGGTGGTTGCTTCACTATCTCCAGCATCGGCGGTCTGGGAACTACCCACTTCGCGCCGATTGTTAACGCGCCGGAAGTGGCTATCCTCGGCGTTTCTAAGTCGGCGATGGAACCGGTGTGGAATGGGAAAGAGTTTGTGCCGCGTCTGATGATGCCTATCTCTCTTTCCTTCGACCACCGTGTGATCGATGGTGCTGATGGTGCGCGTTTCATTACCATTATCAACAATATGTTGTCTGACATTCGCCGTCTGGTGATGTAATGAAAAAGCCGGCCCGACGGCCGGCTTTTTTTTGATAATCTCATGGAGTTTGTGAGGTTATTAGCGAAAGCGATAATTCGTGATCCGTTTGTTGTTTCAAAATTGTTAACAATTTTGTAAGATACGGGCGGATAGAACGACCCGGTGGATGATGGGCGATCAAGTACCCCGGACCGCCGGATACAAATAAAGAGGTCATGATGAGTACTGAAATCAAAACTCAGGTCGTGGTACTTGGGGCGGGCCCGGCAGGCTATTCTGCCGCTTTCCGTTGCGCTGATTTAGGTCTGGAAACCGTAATTGTAGAACGCTACAACACCCTTGGCGGTGTTTGTCTGAACGTCGGCTGTATCCCTTCTAAAGCGCTGCTGCACGTAGCAAAAGTTATCGAAGAAGCCAAAGCGCTGGCTGAACACGGTATCGTCTTCGGCGAGCCGAAAACCGATATCGACAAGATTCGTACCTGGAAAGAAAAAGTGATCACGCAGCTGACCGGCGGTCTGGCGGGTATGGCCAAAGGCCGTAAGGTGAAAGTGGTCAACGGTCTGGGTAAATTCACCGGGGCGAACACCCTGGAAGTTGAAGGCGAAAACGGCAAAACCGTGATCAACTTCGACAACGCGATCATCGCGGCAGGTTCTCGTCCGATCCAATTACCGTTTATTCCGCATGAAGACCCGCGCGTATGGGATTCTACCGACGCTCTGGAACTGAAAGAAGTACCGAAGCGTATGCTGGTCATGGGTGGCGGTATCATCGGTCTGGAAATGGGTACCGTATACCACGCGCTGGGTTCAGAGATTGACGTGGTTGAAATGTTCGACCAGGTTATCCCGGCGGCTGATAAAGACATCGTTAAAGTCTTCACCAAGCGCATCAGCAAGAAATTCAACCTGATGCTGGAAACCAAAGTGACTGCCGTTGAAGCGAAAGAAGACGGTATCTACGTTTCGATGGAAGGCAAAAAAGCCCCGGCTGAAGCGCAGCGTTATGATGCGGTTCTGGTGGCGATTGGTCGTGTGCCGAACGGTAAAAACCTCGACGCGGGCAAAGCTGGCGTGGAAGTTGACGACCGTGGCTTTATCCGCGTCGACAAACAGCTGCGCACCAACGTGCCGCACATCTTCGCTATCGGCGATATCGTCGGTCAGCCGATGCTGGCGCATAAAGGCGTTCACGAAGGCCACGTTGCCGCTGAAGTTATCGCCGGGAAGAAACACTACTTCGATCCGAAAGTTATCCCGTCTATCGCGTACACCGAGCCAGAAGTGGCATGGGTTGGCCTGACCGAGAAAGAAGCGAAAGAAAAAGGCATCAGCTATGAAACCGCCACCTTCCCGTGGGCAGCTTCTGGCCGTGCTATCGCTTCTGACTGCGCAGACGGTATGACCAAACTGATTTTCGACAAAGAATCTCACCGCGTGATCGGCGGGGCGATTGTCGGCACCAACGGCGGCGAGCTGCTGGGTGAAATCGGTCTGGCGATCGAAATGGGCTGTGATGCGGAAGACATCGCGCTGACCATTCATGCGCACCCTACGTTGCACGAGTCCGTCGGTCTGGCTGCTGAAGTGTTCGAAGGTAGTATTACCGACCTGCCGAACCCGAAAGCGAAGAAGAAATAATCTTCTGTAGGTGGCAATGCGCCACCCGATACAAAAAAGCGGCTTTACAGCCGCTTTTTTTATGCATGGCAAATCAGATGTGTCAAATGATGGCGAAGGATAACGAAACCGCAAAATTTATCTTTTCCGCAGCAGTACGTTTTTCAAAGCTTATGCCGTCGGTAGTGCCTTTGTCTGTCATTTTCGACCAACTAATTGTTTCATAAGAAATACCTCTCCTTACTTTGTCATCACCCTGAAATTAGTAACGCCATAAAATAATAGCGAGCTAATCATGAGGTTTGATATATGAAACTTTTTCTGACAACAGCAGCGCTAACTGCGACGTTGATTTCCGGCATGGCATTTGCCAGCGATCCCGTCATCCCCTGGGCGACTAACAGCGGCGGTACGGAAAGCACGCATATTGCGGCAATGGGCGAGGATTTGAATGCGCAGCATCAGCAGATCACCCACACGCATGAAGGCGTATGGGCGGCCAATTCCGGCAGCATTCAGGCTGATGAAGCCGCGCTGACCAGCAACAAGCCGCCGGTACAAGGCCACCCGGAATTAATGCCGCATCAGGGCTAATGATTATGGCCTGGCGATAACGCCAGGCGCTTACGGGTTATTCGGCGACCTGCCACTGCGCGTCTGGCGCAAAACGCGTGATAGCCTGAACTTTACTCTCCGTCTCCTTGCCTAAATCCGCCTGATAAATACGATCGTCCTGGTTGACCATAAAACTCATCACCCCGGTTTCGCCGTAATGCATCGGCCAGGCCAGAAGTGCCGCGCCGTGACCGTCGTTATCGCTGATAATACGGAAATGGTAGCCGTGGTAACCCTCGTCTGGCGCTGCGGGGCTAAAGTTTGGGCCTAAGGGACTGGGGACGTCGCCTGCTTTGGTTGGCCAGTACAGGCCATCTTTTTGGCCTTCGCTACTGATTATCCTGTGCGCCCAGCGATGGTTTTGTAAGTAATAATCCTGCTGCGCATCAACGTAAGCATGCATGGCCTGTAAGGTAGAAAGTTCATTTCGCCCAATAGTACGGGTGAGGATCTCATTCCCGGCTGCCGCCATATCAAAGCGCCAGCCGCCAGTCTCTTTCACCATGGGCACCGGGAGCTGCCAGTCTTCTCGTCCGACATTCAGGTGCGCCGTATTGTCTTTTTGTACAATGCGATGGCCTTCGCGCCAGTCACGATTGAAGCGGGCCACGGCCTCGGGATCGGCACCTTCCGGCGGCAGAAATTGCCGCCAGTCATCGCCCAGTAGCGCGGTAAGCTGCGTTTCGTTTTTTCCGGCTACCGCCGCGGCGAAGGCGCTGGCGGCCGCTTCCGGGGAGGGGAACCGTTCCTGCGCGTAGCCCAGCAAGGGTAACGACAGTAACAGAGCGCTTAACATAACCTTTTTCATTATCTGCTCCGGTTAACGGCGATGAAATTCATGATGTTCAGAAAAATGTTCCCGCGCGGCGGCGCGTTGCTCGGTGTTTAAGTGACTGCCACGACGGCTTTCCAGGCCGCGTAGCTGTTGCGATTGCCATGACGGCGATCGACTGTCGTTCCCGCTAAACACATTGGCGTGCATATTCTGGCGAAATGCCTGACGCTGCTGCGGCGTAGAGGATTCAATACGCTGGCGGGCGGTGTCTCTCTGCTGTTGTGAAACAGGGTGCTGCTGGGCTTTAGCCTTCAGCTCGGAACGATGCTGCTGCGTGGTGGATTTATTCAGTGTCTGCTGCGCCGCCTCGCGACGACTGCTGTTTTGTGTTCCGTCATAGCCACGGTAATTATTACGCTGGGCAATTTGATTTAACTGCTGCGATGCCGCTTTGCGCTGTCTATCGCGGGATGTCTCGCCTGACAGGTTAGCGGGTGATGTATGGCTGCGCTGTTGGAATTGCGTCATGGCCGCCTGGCGCTGACTGTCGCGAGACACTGGCGCTTGCTGCGTTGTGCTTAACCCGCCGCTAACATTGGTGGGATGGAACCGTTGCGCAACGGTATTATTCGGATAGGGGACGCCATTGCGCCAGGCGGGATTATGCTGCCAGCCCATCGTTTGGCCCGGCAGATTTTGCCCGGATATCCGGTTGAAATTATTGACATTGATGTTGATATTATCGCCATTATGTTGATAACCGTTACCACCATGATGGTAATCATCATCATGATGGTCGTCGTCATGGTGGTGATGATCGTCGTCATCCCAGTCTATGCTGCTGAACAACGCATAGGTGGTGGCGACGCCCAGACTATAACCAAAACCTTTAACAAAACTATCGGCAAACTGCTGCCCCGGAGGGGGCGGTAAATACACCGGCGGATAAGCGGTATTGGGCCAGGCGCCATACACCGTCGCGGGGTTATAGTTCGGCACGTACACCACCTGCGGATTCGCGGGTTCAATTTTTATAACGGTCGACGGTGTCGCTGGCGTACTGGCGGATGTGGTGGTTGTCGTCGTGACGGCGGTAGAAGCGCTGGACTTCGGCACGCTGGTGACGGTTTGCTGTGGCGTGGATTTTAGCGAACCGGTTTGTTGAGCGAGCAGACGCAGCCTTTGCACCGCATCCATCACATCCTGTGGCTGGGCTAAGAACGCATCGCCCAGGTTTTGCACCCATTGCGGATTCTCGCCCATAAGCGCCATCAACTGGGGAAAGGCGATCAGCGATTTGACGCTGGGGTCCCACGGTTGGCTGGCCACCGCCTGAATAGCGGCATCGCCCTGCAGCGTAGGGTTATCGCGCGACCACTGGACGGCCTGAACTACGTTCGCCGGGTAGGTGGAGGCCATGAGCACCTGCGAAAGCAGGGCATCGGGATAAAGCGCGACAGGCGCGACCCATTGATCAATTTGCGCAGTGGTAAAGGTCGTTTTCGCGACAGGCGCGGGCACAGCGGTCTGCGTTGGCTCAGGGGCGGGAGCTGCCGCCTGCGCGGGCGCTTCGGGAGCGCGGCTTTTAACATACAGTACGCCCGAAGCGGCAAATAACCCGGCACTGCACACAAGGGCAATGAGATGGGGTTTAAAGGGCAACGTCATTTTATCTCTCCCGATTCCAGAGAATCGCTATGGTCATTATGCCTGCCGCCGACGGGGTGCAGTTTGGCGTGAGTATAAAGGGACGATAGTTTAATTTTTAGCTAATGTTGGGATCGGTAACGTTACGTGACGATCAAAGCACGAAATGAGGTAAGCATTTATGGCTGCAGCTCCCGTCTCAGTAGAGCATTAGACCATCCTTAACGATTCAGCCACTTTTTTATGTTGCTTTTTTGTAAACAGATTAACACTTAAAGAAAATCCTGTTATTGTGCCTTATGCGGTACCGGGCATTTACCCTACTAACTACTGTCTCACAGGAGCGTGAAGAGAATCGCCCATCAACAAAAGCGCCGCATTATGACAATGAGAGCGAGGAGATATCGTCGTGCTAGAAGAATACCGTAAGCACGTAGCTGAGCGTGCTGCCCAGGGGATTGTGCCAAAACCTTTAGACGCAACCCAAATGGCTGCGCTTGTCGAGCTGCTGAAGACCCCGCCTGTGGGCGAAGAAGAATTCCTGTTAGACCTGTTGATCAACCGCGTTCCTCCTGGCGTAGATGAAGCCGCTTATGTTAAAGCCGGTTTTCTCGCTGCTGTCGCGAAAGGCGACACCACCTCCCCGCTGGTCTCCCCAGAAAAAGCCATTGAACTGCTGGGCACCATGCAGGGTGGTTACAACATTCATCCGCTGATTGACGCGCTGGACGATGCGAAACTGGCGCCGATTGCGGCCAAAGCGCTGTCTCACACCCTGCTGATGTTCGATAACTTCTACGACGTAGAAGAGAAAGCCAAAGCGGGCAATGAATATGCCAAACAGGTGATGCAATCCTGGGCCGACGCCGAATGGTTCCTGAGCCGTCCGCCGCTGGCGGAAAAAATCACCGTCACCGTTTTCAAAGTGACCGGCGAAACGAATACCGACGATCTTTCTCCGGCGCCGGATGCGTGGTCGAGACCGGATATCCCGTTACATGCGCTGGCGATGCTGAAAAACGCCCGCGAAGGCATCGACCCGGATCAGCCGGGCAGCGTTGGCCCGATCAAGCAGATCGAAGCCCTGCAGAAAAAAGGATTCCCGCTGGCCTACGTGGGTGACGTGGTGGGCACCGGTTCTTCCCGTAAATCCGCGACCAACTCCGTGCTGTGGTTCATGGGCGATGACATCCCGAACGTGCCGAACAAGCGCGGCGGCGGCCTGTGCCTCGGTGGCAAAATTGCGCCTATCTTCTTTAACACTATGGAAGATGCGGGCGCGCTGCCTGTGGAAGTGGACGTATCCAGGCTGAATATGGGCGACGTGATTGATGTCTACCCGTACAAAGGCGAAGTGCGTAACCACGAAACCGGCGAGCTACTGGCAACCTTCGAACTGAAAACCGACGTGCTGATTGACGAAGTGCGTGCCGGTGGTCGTATTCCGCTGATTATCGGCCGTGGCCTGACCACCAAAGCGCGTGAAGCGCTGGGACTGCCGCACTCAGACGTTTTCCGTCAGGCAAAAGACGTGGCGGAAAGCAGCCGTGGCTTCTCGCTGGCGCAGAAAATGGTCGGTCGCGCCTGCGGCGTGAAAGGTATCCGTCCGGGCGCGTACTGCGAACCGAAAATGACCTCCGTCGGTTCTCAGGATACTACTGGCCCGATGACCCGCGATGAGCTGAAAGACCTGGCCTGTCTGGGATTCTCCGCCGATCTGGTCATGCAGTCTTTCTGCCACACTGCCGCGTATCCGAAGCCGGTTGACGTCACCACGCACCACACGCTGCCAGACTTCATTATGAACCGTGGCGGTGTCTCCCTGCGTCCGGGCGACGGCGTGATCCACTCCTGGCTGAACCGTATGCTGCTGCCGGATACCGTGGGGACCGGCGGTGACTCCCATACCCGTTTCCCGATTGGTATCTCTTTCCCGGCGGGCTCTGGCCTGGTGGCGTTTGCCGCCGCGACCGGCGTGATGCCGCTGGATATGCCGGAATCCGTGCTGGTGCGCTTCAAAGGCAAAATGCAGCCGGGCATCACCCTGCGCGATCTGGTCCATGCCATCCCGCTGTACGCCATCAAACAGGGCCTGCTGACCGTTGAGAAGAAAGGCAAGAAAAACATCTTCTCTGGCCGCATCCTGGAAATCGAAGGTCTGCCGGATCTGAAAGTGGAGCAGGCGTTTGAGCTGACCGATGCTTCTGCCGAGCGTTCCGCTGCGGGTTGTACCATCAAGTTGAACAAAGAGCCGATCGTTGAATACCTGACCTCCAACATCGTCCTGCTGAAGTGGATGATCGCCGAAGGCTACGGCGACCGTCGTACGCTGGAACGTCGTATCCAGGGTATGGAAAAATGGCTGGCGGACCCGCAGCTGCTGGAAGCCGATGCTGACGCGGAATACGCAGCGGTGATCGACATCGATCTGGCGGATATCAAAGAGCCAATCCTCTGTGCGCCGAACGATCCGGACGACGCGCGTCTGCTGTCTGACGTGCAGGGCGAGAAGATCGACGAAGTGTTCATCGGTTCCTGCATGACCAACATCGGCCACTTCCGCGCGGCTGGTAAGCTGCTGGATAGCCACAAAGGCCAGTTGCCAACCCGCCTGTGGGTAGCGCCGCCAACCCGTATGGACGCTGCGCAGCTGACCGAAGAAGGTTACTACAGCGTGTTTGGTAAGAGCGGCGCGCGTATCGAAATTCCGGGTTGTTCCCTGTGTATGGGTAACCAGGCGCGTGTGGCCGACGGCGCGACGGTGGTCTCTACCTCTACCCGTAACTTCCCGAACCGTTTAGGTACCGGTGCGAACGTCTTCCTGGCCTCTGCGGAGCTGGCGGCGGTGGCGGCGCTGATAGGCAAACTGCCAACGCCGGAAGAGTACCAGACCTATGTGGCGCAGGTAGATAAGACGGCGGTGGATACCTACCGTTATCTGAACTTCGACCAGCTCTCTCAGTACACTGAGAAAGCAGATGGGGTGATTTTCCAGACTGCGGTATAAAAGTGACTGGCCCGGATTTCCGGGCCAGTTTTTACCGCGAAGAATCGTAATAAAAATGGATATCCATGTTTTCATCGGGCTTGAAGTTTTTTTGTTTAAACTCCAGGGTTAACGGATCAATTTGTTTTAGCGGGTAATTAAAGCAGGGGACGACCACTTCAGTCTCATCCTTCTTATGAATGCGCAAGGTAAAGTCGCCAATGACACCCTCTTTCCAGTTAGCGCCAGTTTTCAGAATATAGCCCAGATAGCCCCAGCCGATATTCGCGCTACCGTCTTCGTTTTTATATTTTATTCCTGCATCCAGCTGTTTTAACGCCTTGCGAGTGGCGGCGGTCAGGCATTGATCGCCGAACTCATCACCAAGAAGACTGTCAAGGCTGTCAGGCACGCCGGTGGATTCACTGGGCGTGTATGAGTGGTGAATAACGATCTCCTTGCCCGCCGGAAAACGTTGTTGCCAGATAAAATATTGTTGAACGGCAATATTCAGATAGCCGTCATCAAACCACTCTGACGGTAATTGCTGTTTTCCCTCTTTATATCCTTCTTCAATAGAGGCTTTGCCCTCGCGATTGAGGACATGGCGTAGCTGTGGGATCGTCCAGCCGGTTTGCAGTAGTTTCGCCGTAATGTCTTCTTCACCTTTACCGCCTAAGTCATGGATGACTCGCCAGCGGGACTCGCTTTTAACCGGTTTACCGTCCACGCTGATCTTAAAGTTGGCAATACCTTCTGTGCGATCTCCCATATATCGTTGGGAAATAGCCGGCATCGGAAAGGCTACCGGAACGGTAATATCCTGCGCCGAATGATTAATAAATACATAATCGACATTGATACGATCGCTGGCAATCAACAATCGCTCTTTCGCCATGCTGATCTCATTTTGTTGCAGAAATTCAATGGAACCATTGGTTTCCCCGACCGCCGAGTCGTTTGCATAAGCATGGTAACTGGTAATAAAACACAGGAGTACGCTCAGCCATTTAAAATATGTCATACCGGTGCATTCCATGTCCGAAACATAATCATTATCATAATCCGGCGAGTGCCGTTTTTCGAGGGAAGAAAAATGCGGTATTATTTATTTTTATTATTAATAATTTGCCAAAATACATTTGCCGAAGAAATAAAACCATTGCCACAAGGTGATACCTGGCGCAAATATATTGCCCTGTCGCTGCGCGATGAAGAAGGGCTTGAGGATGGGCTGTTTAACCTGCGGCGGATTGAAGCAAACAGTAGCATTGCTTACGTTTGTGGCTTAATAAAAGACAAAAACGATAATTTTCTGACGGATGGGCAAAATCAATATCATCTTTATGACCGCGTGATGGCGATAGGTTATCGCTGGAGTTGGGGCAGCGTTGTGCGCTTTGATAAAACCATTGCTTCGCCGCAGGATGTTCACTGCCATTATGGTAAAAACGTACCGCTAACGTCTGCGCTCTTACGCGAGCAGGTCGCCGCGCAAGGGCGCAAAAATATTTGCCAGCCGGTAAAAGCCAGCGACCCGCTGCGAAGCGATATTCTGAACGGCCTGCGCGCCAGTTATATTGGCGACAGCAATAGCTTAACCCTTAACGGCCCGCTGCCGACGGTAAAATTTATCGTCGAAGACCTTTGCGCCACGGAAGATTATGCTTACTTTTTGGGTAAGGCGACGGGAGATAAAACGAGTTTTTTTATCCATGATGACGCCAATAATCGGCTTCGCGTCGTGTTGAAAAAATCCCCGGATGGCGTGTGGCGCCCGCAGCCGGAAAACAACCTGCTGACACAACAATCTAAAGTGAGCAGCGGGTACTATAGCGATGGCACGCTGCGAGAAACCGATTTAGCGCAACTGGCGCAGGCGTGCAGGGTGGAGGGAGACACCGTTAACCTCACCGGCACGCTTCGCCAGCAGGGGGACGGCGAGTCCGCTTACTGGACCCTGACCCCGGATAGCCCCCTTACCTGCGTGCGCGATGCCAATAAGCAGCAGCCTGGCTGGAACCAGACGATGCAACTGGTGCTAACCCCACAAGAGCGGGAATCGCTCAACAATTTGGTCGGTAAAAAAGTCAGCGTCGGCGGCGATATTTTTCTGGCGCTGAGCGCCTCGCATCATACGCCGCTGTTACTGGATAATATTTTTCGCTTAACGGAAATAAAGTGAATGAGAAAGCTATGGGTTATAGGAATGCTATTGATGCTATGCGGCAACGCTGATGCGGCGGCTAAATTACAGTATTTACACGTTACTAACGGTGGGATGATGGCATTTTACGATGACGGTAACGCAAAAATGTGCGCGCGCTGCGAACCGATGGTACAGAATCTCAAATCAATGAATAACAAGGCGCCTTATGCCCGTTGGAAACAAATGGGGGATGTCATAAAACTGAAGTCGCCAAATGGCGAGAGTGATTATGAATTTTACCAGCAGGGTGAAATTCTTTCTACCTGGTGGATTTTTAATTATAAGACGCTTCACGCGCTCGTGGATTTGAGTGAGTAAAGCGTTTTATGCCATCATTCGTACATGGACGATAAAGAATAAAACGTCACTGCCAGATTTTCCGCAGGCCGGAAATTTTTCTGCTTAAATTCCAGCGTAGTGGCGTTAATCCGCGTCAGCGGCGGCTGAAAGCAGGTGGTTATCGCATCGCCGTGAAGGCGCAGCGTAAACTCGCCGATGTCTCCCTCTTTCCACGCGGGATCACCGGTTAGCACCACATCCATCCGGTTTTGCCCCAAAGCGCCTGCCGGGCCTTGCTTCGTCATTAACTGATCCAGCGCCTGCTGTATTTGCTGGCGGTTTTCCGCTGTCGGGCAGGTGTTGTTATTGTCCAGCTCATCCGTTGACATTAGCGCGCTGAGTGACACGCTCGGGGTGTAAACCTGGTGGATCGTCACCGCTTTCCCCGCCGGAAAGGTCTGTTGCCAGATGAAGTTGCGCTGGATAGTAAACTGCGGCTGATTATCCTTAAACCATTCCGGCGGCAGCGCCGGGAGATCCGCCGGAGGCGAAAATTCACCATCGCTTAGCGCGGCGATCAGTTGCTCCACCGTCCAGCCAGCCTGCTGAAGTTTATCGGTGATCTCTTCCTGCGGAGCATTCAGTACTACGGTCCAGCGTGGTTGCGGGGTCACGATCTGACCATCGACGCGGATTTTAATGTTGCGGATGCCGGGGATGTAATCTTCACCGGCTTCGTCAACGTCGCTAAATGACAGCGGCGGCATGGGGAAAACGACAGGAACGGTAATATCCTGCGCGGTCGGATTCACAAACAAATAATCAGCATTAATCCGCTCGCGTTCAATTAACAGACGCTCTTTCGCTAGTTGAATATCGCTCTGTGCCAGTAAATGCAATGAACTATTCGCCACGGCCTCATTGGCTTGCGCCGGATAAGGCAATACTGCCAGCAATAACGGGAAACCGAACGCGATCTTTTTCATGAGCAAATGATTACTGATAATAACGCAAAGCGCTATTATGGCACCCTCAATGCAATTTTTCGACGGTCACGTTCATGCGTTATTTTTTATTGGTGTTGATGATGATTTGTTGCAATTTATATGCATCAGATATGTTCCCGCTGAAGCCTGATGAAAATCCACGCGGCGCTATTGCATTAACGCTACGCGAGGAGGTTGGGCTATTAAACGCCCGCTTCGATATCAAGCGGATTGAAATCAACGAGACGCGCGAACTGGCCTATTTTTGCGGCCTGCTAAAAGATACTGACGGTCAGTATATTAAAGATGAAGATGATAAATATTATCTCTTCGATCGTATTCTGCTGGACAGCGGTACCGAAGGGTGGGTGAGTACGGTTTACCTGGATGAAGAGTTTAGCGCGCCGGAGCAAGCAAAGTGCCACTTTGCCGGGAATGTTGACCTGAAGTCACAGGAATTATGCGCGCTGGTGAAACAGTACGGGCGCATCGCAGCTTGCCTGCCGGTAGAAAAAGGCGATCCGTTGCGCACGCAACTGCTTGACGCGGTACGTGAAAACTACGTTGGCGATCTTAATCGTAAAACAACGCTGAATAATACGCCTGTGCCATCCTTCGTGGTGACGCAGCTATGCGCGGCGCAAAAATATGCCTATTTTTGTGGCGAACCTGCCAATGCCGATGCTGATTGGTATAGTCAGGATAGTAAAAAGCTGGATGTGGTATTGCAGAAAGACGCTAATAACACATGGTGGTTGCCCGTTCCTCAATTTCAGGGCATTAGTCGCCAAAGCTCACTGGCCTGGTGTAACCACAGCACCGACATTTTGCCAGTCAAAACGGTTGAAGAAATGGCGAAAAAACGGCAACAGCGCTGCGTGCGGGAAGGCGATACCGTGTCATTGCGCGGAATACTGGCAGAGCAAAAAAGCGGCGCGCAGCGTTATTGGGTGGTTAAACTCGAAGAACCGTTAACCTGCGTCCAGGATGCCGACATGCGGACAGCCGACTGGAATGGGCAAGTGCAACTCTTGTTGAGCGATGAGATCATAGAAAGAGTTAAAGTACAGTACGGCGACGATTTGTTAAACCAAGAAATTGTTGTCACAGGTGATGTTTTACTGGCATTAAGTTCAGATCACCACACGCCACTGGTACTGGAGAATATTGTGGAACTCATGCCCGTGATGGAGGGGCCGGGCTGGTGATGTGAGACTCCCCATTTTTAATGACTGCGTTATTCCGGCGCATAATAAAAGGTCATCGACAGATCGTTTTCCGGCTTCTGCGGAGCTGGCGGCGGTGGATACCTACCGTTACCTGAACTTCGACCAGCTCTCTCAGTACACTGAGAAAGCAGATGGGGTGATTTTCCAGACTGCGGTGTAACAGAGACGGGCCCGGATTTCCGGGCCCGAATGGCGCTTCTTATTTATTATTACGCTTCACTTCCCGTAGCCCCGGCAAATACGTAATTACCCCGCCCATTATTGCCCCGGCTACAATCGCTGGAATAAGCATAATCAATACTTCACCATATATTAATGGCAGTATGCTTATGTCAAAACCATATCGCGCAAAATTAAACAACGTCGTGATCAGACCACCTGCAATGGCGCAAAGGATCATCCTGTTAATTATTTTTTGATATAATTTCAGGGGTATCAGCGCGCAGGCGACACCGGTTAACCATGCGGGGAGGAGACTGTATATCCAGCCGGTAATAATCACTAATTCTGGTATTGTTCTGCAGAAATAGAACAAAAATGAGTCTGGTCCGCCAATAATGGCGGGTAAAAAGTTTATGATACCTATCGCGATGGCTGCGCCTATTAACGGCCCAAACAGAATAAACCAACCGCTATGATAAATTATTCGTCGAAATACAGACATAATGTATCCTTCCTGAATTTTCCTTCAACCGTCTGACAAAAAATACAACTCACTACGGCTTCTCTGCTGATATCGCCCATTGCTGGAGCTCAGTTGAAAAGCGCTTATCAAGTAGCCAACAATTTCATGACAACGACCCGGATGATAAGGAAGCGTCTGAAAGACTAGCAGGCGTCGGCGTGGGCAGGGTATTGATGATTTCTGAAAAAACGCCAGAGGGACACCGGGCTGGTAATGCTATAACTGGATGAGGGGCAGCCATTTTTAATGCCTGCGCTCTTCCGGCACATAATAAAAGTTCATCTAAACGGCGCGCTGCCTGATGTGAAATTTGTCGTCGAGTTTTCGCTTAACGAAGATTAAGTGAATGTAAGCGTGATGGATGATGGACATTTCCTTGCGGCAACGCCTATATCCCCAGCACTTCCGGCACCAGCTCTTCCAGTTGCCTGACCAGTTCAGGGTCCATATAGCGGTAGTCATCGGGGATATCGAGTACGTGCAGGGGCTTATTTTCAATAATACGACGATATTCAGCCATCAACCGATCTTTATGTTTCTGCTCCATAACGCAGATAACGTCAGCCCACTGAAGTAACCCGCACGACACGCTTTTTTTGGCGTTGCGGCTGGTGCCGGCGGAACGGACGCTAAGGCCGGGATAGCGGCGGAACACCTGCTCCGCCGTGGGGCTGCGCCATTGATTACGGCTGCATATGAAAAGCACATTCATTAAATAAATACTCTTCCAGATCGCGCTTCGCTAACGGCGAGTTTGTGAGCCGTGGAGACTCAATACCCCACGGTGCGGCACGTAGCACTTTGTCGGAGCGCGTGTAGATATATTGAAGCGCTAGAGTGACTTTCTGTATGAATAATAAACCGTTTTGGCATTTTTATTTTATCTTTTGTGCGCCCCGCTGTTTTTCTTTCACCGTGCTGCGATAATTACCTCAAGGCGCAATGCGGTATTGGCGCATTGCCAGGGCAGAGGAAAACAATTATGGATTACGAATTTCTGCGCGACGTTACCGGAGGGGTAAAAGTACGAATGTCGATGGGCCACGAGGTGGTCGGTCACTGGTTTAATGAAGAGGTTAAAGACAATCTCTCGCTACTGGATGAAGTAGAACAAGCCGCGCGTACGGTCAAAGGCAGCGAACGCTCCTGGCAACGAGCAGGGCATGAATACACGATCTGGATGGACGGCGAAGAGGTGATGATTCGCGCCAATCAGCTGGATTTTTCCGGCGATGAGATGGAAGAGGGGATGAGTTATTACGATGAAGAGAGTTTATCCCTGTGCGGCATGGAGGATTTTCTGCGGGTCGTCGCCGCGTATCGGGAATTCGTCAGTAAAGCCTGACCCTCTCTTCGTTATTGTCCCGCAACGCCAGTCGATGGACAGTTGGGGGCGGTAGTGGAAACGAAATCACCACACATTCCAGCCGGGAGTATCCCGGCTTTTTTATTGCAGAATGATTTTTTGATTTTTATTAATCATTTTAAAACTGTGATCTGACGCGTTTGTGATCTTAATTTGATTGAATATAATCGTTATGATTTTATTCAATCACAACAAGCAACAGGCGGTAAGACCATGAACATCAAAAAAGCAATAGAGCGCGTACCCGGCGGCATGATGGTCGTACCGCTCGTTATTGGCGCAGTCATTAACACCTTCGCCCCGCAGGCGCTTGAGATTGGCGGTTTTACCACCGCCTTATTTAAAAACGGCGCGGCGCCGCTGATTGGCGCTTTTCTGCTGTGTATGGGAGCCGGTATCAGTGTGAAAGCCGCGCCCCAGGCGTTATTGCAGGGCGGGACGATTACGCTCACTAAGTTGCTTGTCGCCATCGGCATTGGCCTGGGCGTGGAGCATCTTTTCGGCGCGGAGGGTATTTTTGGCCTGAGCGGCGTGGCGATTATCGCGGCGATGAGCAATTCGAATGGCGGACTTTATGCTGCGCTGGTAGGCGAATTCGGCAATGAGCGCGACGTCGGCGCTATCTCTATTTTGTCTCTTAATGATGGCCCTTTCTTTACGATGATTGCGCTGGGCGCGGCAGGGATGGCGAACATTCCCATTATGGCGCTGGTGGCGGTGCTGGTTCCGCTAGTTGTCGGCATGATCCTCGGCAATCTTGATCCTCATATGCGCGATTTTTTGACCAAAGGCGGCCCGCTGCTCATTCCTTTCTTTGCTTTTGCGCTGGGGGCGGGCATCAACCTGGAAATGTTACTGCAAGGCGGACTTGCCGGAATTCTGCTCGGCGTGCTGACAACGTTCGTTGGCGGTTTCTTTAATATTCGCGCAGATCGTCTGGTTGGCGGAACTGGCATTGCCGGGGCGGCGGCCTCCAGTACCGCGGGTAATGCCGTTGCGACGCCGCTGGCTATTGCGCAGGCCGACCCTTCGCTCGCCGAGGTGGCCGCTGCTGCAGCTCCGCTGATTGCCGCCTCGGTGATCACCACGGCAATCCTGACGCCAGTGTTGACCTCCTGGGTTGCGAAAAAACAGGCGCGTCAGGCTTCTTTGGAGAAAAACGCATGAAAATGATGGTTATCGCCGATGATTTTACCGGATCGAATGATACCGGCGTCCAGTTGGCGAAGAAGGGGGCGAGAACGGAAGTCATGTTGAGCGCGTCGCAAAAACCGTCCCGCCGCGCCGATGTGTTAGTCATTAACACCGAAAGCCGGGCGATGCCCGCAGATCAGGCGGCATCTGCCGTTTATGCCGCGCTTTCCCCGTGGTGTGAGACATCGCCAGCGCCGCTGGTGTACAAAAAAATCGACTCCACATTTCGCGGCAATATCGGCGCCGAAGTGACGGCGGCCATGCGCGCCAGTCAGCGAAAACTGGCCGTTATCGCCGCCGCGATCCCTGCGGCCGGACGCACGACGCTTGAAGGAAAATGTCTGGTTAATGGCGTCCCGCTACTGGAAACAGAATTTGCCAGCGATCCGAAAACGCCCATTGTCTCTTCCCGCATTGCCGAGATAGTGGCGTTGCAAAGTGAGATCCCTGTGTATGAAGTCTTTTTGCAGGATGTCCGACGCGGTGGGTTAAGCGCCTTACTTACGGCTTATGCGGCTGAGGGCGAAGGGATTATCGTCGTGGATGCGGTGGAAGAGCGGGATCTGACGTTGATTGCGCAAGCGGCGTGCGAACAACCGTCGATGCCGCTGCTCGTCGGCGCAGCTGGTCTGGCGAATGCGTTGCCGGTTGAACTTTTTATGCAAGACCGGCAGCGGCTGCCGGTGCTGGTGGTGGCCGGTTCGATGAGCGAAGCCACGCGACGTCAGGTGGATAATGCGCTGTGCCGGGGACGTGCGGAGGTCGTGGATATTGATGCCGCGCGCATGGTGTCGGATAGCGCGGAACAGGAAATCGCGTCTGTCGTAGAGCAGGCCTGCGCGCTGTTAAGTCAGCATCGACATACGATATTACGCACCAGCCGTCGCGCAGAAGATCGACAGTTAATCGACGCGCTGTGCGAAAAATTCGCGATGAGCCGTCAGCAATTGGGCGAGCGACTGAGCCAGCGGCTTGGCGTCGTCACGTTAAACATTATCGAGCAGGCGCGGATTGGCGGGCTGTTTCTGACCGGCGGCGATATCGCTACCGCCGTCGCCGGCGCGCTTGGCGCTGAAGGTTATCGCATTCAAAGTGAGGTGGCGCCCTGTATTCCCTGTGGAACGTTTGTAAACAGCGAAATTGACGATCTGCCGGTCATTACCAAAGCGGGCGGATTCGGTTCAGACAGTACGTTGTGTGACGCGCTTTATTATATTGAGGAGATGTATTGTGGAGACTAAAACCGTTGCCATTACCATGGGCGATCCAGCGGGCATTGGGCCGGAAATTATTGTTAAAGCGCTAAGCGAAGACGGTCTCAACGGCGCGCCGCTGGTGGTTATTGGATGCCTCGCAACGTTGAAACGTTTACAGGCGAAGGGCATCACGCCGAACGTCGAGTTACGGGCCATTGAACGGGTCGCCGAAGCGCGTTTTGCGCCCGGCACCATTCATGTGATTGATGAGCCGCTGGCGCAGCCGGAGGCGCTGGAGGCCGGGAAAGTTCAGGCGCAGGCGGGGGATTTAGCGTATCGCTGCGTGAAGCGCGCCACCGAGTTAGCGTTACGGGGCGACGTACAGGCTATCGCTACCGCGCCGCTGAATAAAGAGGCGCTGCACCTGGCGGGGCACAACTATCCGGGCCATACCGAGCTGCTCGCGACCCTGACCCATAGCCGCGATTACGCGATGGTACTTTACACCGATAAACTAAAAGTGATTCACGTTTCAACGCATATCGCGCTGCGTAAATTCCTTGATACGTTAAGTACCACGCGTGTCGAAACGGTGATTGGCATTGCTGATACTTTCCTCAAGCGTGTGGGTTACGTTAAACCGCGTATCGCCGTGGCAGGCGTGAATCCTCATGCGGGCGAGAATGGCCTGTTTGGCGATGAAGAGACGCGTATCCTGACGCCAGCCATTACCGATGCCCGTGCAAAAGGTATGGACGTTTATGGGCCGTGCCCGCCGGATACTGTATTTCTCCAGGCTTATGAGGGGCAGTATGATATGGTGGTGGCGATGTATCATGACCAGGGACATATCCCGTTGAAATTGCTTGGCTTTTATGATGGCGTGAATATCACCGCGGGGCTGCCGTTTATTCGGACCTCTGCCGATCATGGCACCGCATTTGATATCGCCTGGACGGGAAAAGCAAAATCTGAGAGCATGGCCGTATCGATCAAACTGGCAATGCAACTGGCATAATTCCCTGTTATGAAAGGACAACACCGTCTGGATCTCATTGTGGCGTATCTGAAAAACCATACGCTGGTTACGGTAGAACAGCTGGTTGAGGCGGTTGACGCATCGCCAGCCACTATCCGTCGCGATTTGATCAAGCTGGATGAGCAGGGCGTGATCAGCCGTAGTCATGGCGGCGTGGCGCTGCGGCGTTTTGAACCCGCCCAGCCCACCACCAATGAAAAACAACTGCGATCGCCCGCTGAAAAACGGGCGATCGCACGCGTTGCCGCATCGCTGGTCAATGCTGGCGATGCCGTCGTGCTGGATGCCGGTACGACAATGATGGAACTGGCGAAATGCTTAACCCATCTTCCGCTGCGGGTCATCACCGTCGATCTGCATATTGCGCTGTTTTTAGCTGAGTTCCGGCAAATTGAAGTGACGATTGTCGGCGGTCGTATCGATGACAGCAGTCAGTCCTGTATCGGTGAGCATGGGCGTAAGCTGTTGCGCAGCGTTTATCCGAACATCGCGTTTATGAGCTGTAATTCATGGGGGGTAAAAACGGGCGTGACGACCCCAACGGAAGATAAGGCCGGGCTTAAACAGGAGATTATTGCTAATGCGCAGCGCAAAGTGTTGCTGGCGGACAGCAGTAAGTATGGCGCGCATTCGCTCTTTAATGTGGTGCCGCTTGAGCGCTTTAATGACGTGATTACCGACGTCAATCTGCCGCCGTCAGCGCAGGTTGAACTGAAAGGGCGCGCTTTTGCACTAACGCTGGTGCAGCCGGAGTGACAGCGCCGTCAGGCGCTGCCAGTGGTGAATCAGACCGCAGAAATATTGCGGCCGTAGTAAATCTCGCGCATCTCTTTCCACAGCGCGGCAGTGATCTCCTGGCGTTCGGTTTCAGTGAGATCTTCCGGTTTGGTGTGAAACATGTAGTGCTTAAGATCGAACTCTTTAAGCAGCATCTTGGTATGGAAAATATTTTCCTGATACACGTTTACATCCACCATGTCATACAGCGACTTCATATCTTCCGACATAAAATTCTGAATAGAATTAATCTCATGATCGATAAAGTGCTTCATACCGTTGACGTCGCGCGTAAAGCCGCGCACGCGGTAATCGATGGTGACAATATCGGACTCTAGCTGGTGGATCAGGTAATTGAGCGCTTTTAGCGGTGAAATCACCCCGCAGGTTGACACTTCGATGTCGGCGCGAAAGGTGCATAGCCCGCCTTCCGGATGGCTTTCCGGATAGGTATGCACGCAGATATGGCTCTTATCGAGGTGCGCCACCACGGTTTCCGGCAGCGGGCCGGGATGTTCGGTTTGATCGATAAGTTTCGGGTCGATCGGTTCTTCGCTCACCAGAATCGTGACGCTGGCGCCCTGGGGTTCATAATCCTGACGGGCGATGTTCAGGATGTTCGCGCCGATAATGGAGCATGTCTCCGACAGGATCTCGGTCAGTCGGTTGGCGTTATAGAGTTCATCGATATAGGCGATATAGCCATCGCGCTCTTCTGCGGTTTTGGCGTAGCAGATATCGTAAATACAAAAACTCAGGCTTTTCGTCAGATTGTTAAAGCCATGCAGTTTCAGCTTTTTCAATTTTTATCACCTCCTTAACGTCACTGTGCGGACAGTGCGTCATGTAGATATTGCGGTAGCGCAAATGCAGCGGCATGAATAGCCGGGTTGTAATAGCGACATTTGAGGCCGGCGGCATGAAAACGCGCCTGAATAATTTCGCTCGACAGGTGACGAAGAGCGTCGTTGTCCGTCGCCCAGGCGAAGGTCATAATGCCGCCGTAATAGGTCGGAATCGCCGCCTGGTAGAAGCCGACATCGCTGAAGTAATGACTCAGCTTGCGGTGGCTGTCGAGCGCTTCATCCTGTTGCAGGAAGCACACGCCGTTCTGGGCGACAAAAATGCCGCCCGGATTCAGGCAACGCTTACAGCCTTCATAAAAGGCGGAGGTAAACAGGCTTTCGCCGGGGCCTATCGGATCGGTACAGTCGGAAATGATCACATCAAAGGTCTGATGGGTCTGATTGACGAAATTCACGCCGTCGTCGATTACCAACGTAAAGCGCGGATCGTCGTAGCTGCCGGCATTGTGGTTGGGTAAATACTGGCGGCAAAACGAGACTACGCCAGCGTCGATCTCCACCATGGTGATGGTTTCGACATTTTTATGCCGGGTAACTTCACGTAGCATTGCGCCGTCGCCGCCGCCGATAATCAGAACGTGTTTCGCATGACCGTGCGCCAGCAGCGGGACGTGGGTCATCATTTCATGATAAATAAACTCGTCGCGTTCGGTGGTCTGTACCACGCCGTCCAGCGCCATCACGCGGCCAAAAGCGGCGTTTTCAAAGATGATTAAATCCTGGTGATCGGTTTTTTCATGATACAGAACGTTGTCTACGGCAAAGTACTGACCAAACTGGTCGTGTAGCGTTTCATGCCACATCGTATTTTCGGCCATTGGCTGATACCTCCATTGTTAACACCCGTAAAAAAAGGGCGCAACATCATAGCTAACAATGACCGTGGATGCACGGTCATTATTTCAGCAATAGGATCGCGGAGGATTATTTAACGTAGGCTAACAGGCTCAGAGAATCGCGGGCCAGAGCTTTGCATTTTTTAGCGACCGGAATACCGATGCCGCTAAGATCGCGGTAGCTGTCTTCGCCCAACGATTTCATATCGAAGGTGTCGTAGTTACTCAGGTCCCACTGATTTTGCTGGGCAAAAAAGACCAGCGCACGGCGAATCTGACTGTTGGGTAAATTTTGGTAACCACAGTCATTTTTCAGAAAAACGAAAACCGCCGTTAAATCGGCCATATCTTCAGCTTCGGATTCAGTAAGCGCATAGCTATTTGCGCATAAGGCCATCAGGCTGCCAAACAACACGGGTCTGAAAAACGTCTTCATTGCTTCTACCACGGCATCAGGGAAAGTCAACGTTAGCATACTGAGAACGTAGCGACGACTTTTATTATCAGGATTGGTCGCGGCGTTTTCATTCTTATTGTATTGCTGTCAGGAATGGTAAAGACGTGTTGCTGGCTTGACCTTCCCGTTAGGGCAGGGTCTAAGCTTAGACACCCGCCTGTTCATTATAAGGAAATGATTATGTTACGCCGTGATTTCTTAAAATATTCAGTGGCGCTGGGGGTTGCATCAGCGCTGCCGCTGTGGAGCCGCGCCGCTTTTGCCGCCGAACGTCCCGCGTTGCCTATTCCTGACCTGTTAACGGCAGATGCGAGCAACCGTATGCAGTTAATTGTTAAAGCCGGACAGTCGACATTCGCTGGTAAGAACGCGACAACCTGGGGCTACAACGGTAATTTGCTGGGGCCAGCGGTACAGCTTCACAAGGGAAAAAGCGTGACCGTTGATATCCATAACCAACTGGCCGAAGACACGACGCTTCACTGGCATGGTCTGGAGATTCCGGGCATCGTCGACGGCGGTCCGCAGGGGATTATTCCCGCAGGCGGAACCCGCACGGTGACGTTTACGCCGCAGCAACGCGCCGCGACCTGCTGGATTCATCCGCACAAACACGGCAAAACCGGGCGCCAGGTGGCGATGGGCCTTGCCGGACTGGTGCTGATTGAAGATGACGAGATTCGCAAATTGCGCCTGCCGAAACAGTGGGGCATCGACGATGTGCCGGTGATCATTCAGGACAAACGCTTCTCCGCCGATGGCCAGATTGATTATCAACTGGATATTATGACCGCCGCCGTCGGCTGGTTTGGCGATACGCTGCTGACCAATGGCGCTATCTATCCGCAGCATTCCGCGCCGAAAGGCTGGCTACGTCTGCGCTTGTTGAATGGCTGTAATGCGCGCTCGCTGAATATCGCCGCCAGCGATAATCGCCCGCTTTATGTGATCGCCAGCGACGGCGGCCTGCTGGCGGAGCCGGTGAAAGTCACCGAACTGCCGTTATTAATGGGCGAGCGTTTTGAAGTGCTGGTGGATATCAGCGACGGGAAAGCCTTTGACTTGGTGACCCTGCCGGTCAGCCAGATGGGAATGGCGATCGCTCCGTTTGATAAACCGCATCCGGTGATGCGTATCCAGCCGCTGCGGATTACCGCCTCCGGTACGCTGCCGGATACGTTGACGACGATGCCGGCGCTGCCGTCGCTGGAAGGGCTGACGGTGCGCAACCTGAAACTGTCGATGGACCCACGCCTTGATATGATGGGGATGCAAATGCTGATGAAGAAATATGGCGCTCAGGCGATGAGCGGCATGGATCATGACAGCATGAACGCGCATATGCAGGGCGGCAATATGGGGCATGGCGAGATGGATCATGGCAACATGGATCACAGCGGAATGAATCATGGCGCGATGGGCAATATGAATCACGGCGGAAAATTCGACTTCCATAACGCTAACTTTATCAACGGCCAGGTCTTCGATATGAACAAACCGATGTTCGCGGCGCAAAAAGGCCGACATGAACGTTGGGTGATTTCCGGCGTGGGCGACATGATGCTGCATCCTTTCCATATTCACGGCACGCAGTTCCGTATTCTGTCAGAGAACGGCAAAGCGCCAGCGGCGCACAGAACGGGCTGGAAGGATACGGTACGCGTTGAGGGCGGTATCAGTGAAGTGCTGGTCAAGTTCGATCACGACGCGCCGAAGGAACATGCCTATATGGCGCACTGTCATCTGTTAGAACATGAAGATACGGGAATGATGTTAGGATTTACGGTCTGACCGATGTCTGTGACGCAGGCCGGGTAAGGCGAAGCCGCCACCCGGCATAATGCCCGGCATACGCCGGGCATTAATGGTTATTTCGCGTCGTCAGGCAAAGCATAGGCCACGATATAGTCGCCCATCTTCGTACCAAACGAACCGTGGCCTCCGGCAGAAACGACCACGTACTGCTTACCGTTTACCTCATAGGTCATCGGCGTTGCCTGGCCTCCGGCGGGTAAACGTCCCTGCCACAGTTTTTCCCCGTTGCTCATGTTATAAGCGCGCAGGTAGTTGTCGGCGGTCGCGGCGATAAACAGCACGTTACCGGCGGTTGAGATTGGCCCGCCGAGCATGGGCATCCCCATGTTGAACGGCACCGGAACCGGCATCGGGAACGGCATACTGTCGCGCGGCGTCCCTATACGTTTCTTCCACACGATTTCATTGGTCTTCAGATCCAACGCGGAAATATAGCCCCAGGCCGGTTGTTTACACGGCAGGCCAAACGGCGAAAGGAACGGATTCAGCGTGACGCCGAACGGTACGCCGTACTGTGGCTGAATACCCGCTTCTGTTCCGGTACCTTTCGCGTCTTTCGGCGGTTCCATTGGATTGCCAGGGCCGCGTGGGATCAGTTTCGAGACAAACGGCAGCGCCATCGGGTTAGCGATAGCGACCTGACGGTCTGGATCGACGGAAATACCGCCCCATTCAAACATCCCCAGGTTGCCAGGGAATACCAATGTCCCCTGCTCGGACGGCGGGGTGAAGATACCTTCATAGCGCAACTGGTGGAACATAACGCGGCACACCAGTTGGTCGAACATGGTCGCGCCCCACATATCCGCGCCGGAGAGATCTTTTTTCGGGCGGAAGGTTAAATCAGAGAACGGCTGAGTTTTGGCGACGTAATCGCCTTTTGCCGCGCCCTGTGGGACCGGTTTTTCCGGAGCGGGCACGACCAGCTCGCCATTACGTCTGTCGAGCACAAAGATATTACCGGTTTTCGCTGGCGCATAGATAACCGGAACGGTAGTACCGTCAACGGTAATATCTGCCAGCGTCGGCTGTGCCGGCAGGTCCATATCCCACAGATCGTGATGGACGGTCTGATAACTCCAGGCCAGTTTCCCGGTGGTGGCATTCAGCGCCAGGATGGAGCTGGCATAACGTTCCTGCTCCGGCGTGCGGTTACCGCCCCAGATATCCGGCGTGGTCACGCCCATCGGCAGATAGACCAGATCCAGTTTCGCATCATAGGCGGCAGGCGCCCAGGAGTTCGGCGAGTTAAAGGTAAAAGCGTGCTCATCGGCTGGAATCGCGTTCGGATCTTTCGCCCCCGGATCGAAGGCCCACAGTAGTTTACCGGTATTAACGTCAAAACCACGGATAACGCCGGACGTTTCGCGGGTAGAGAAGTTATCCGTGACCGAACCGGCAATGACAATCGTTTTATCGGTGATAATCGGCGGCGACGTCGGTTCATACAGTCCCGGCGTGGTGTCCGGCATATTGGTTTGCAGATTCAGGACGCCTTTGTTGGCGAAGGTTTCACACAGCTTGCCGGTTTCGGCATTCACCGCGAAAAGGCGACCGTCATTGACCGGAAGGATAATGCGGCGCGGACAGTCGGCGATGACCTCCGACGAGGCGGTATCCGCTTTGGCCTCATGATAAGAGACGCCGCGGCAGGTCACATGCTGGAAAGACGAATCGGTCTTCAACTGAGGATCAAAATGCCACTTCTCTTTACCGCTGGCGGCGTCCAGCGCGAACAGACGCTGGTGAGCTGTACACAGATAAAGCGTATCGCCGACCTTAATCGGGGTCACTTCGTTGGTGATTTCGCCCGGATCGTTGGGTTGTTTCAGATCGCCGGTGCGGAAGACCCACGCTTCTTTCAGTTGGTGAACGTTATCCGCAGTGATCTGTTTCAGCGGCGAATAGCGTTGGCCTTCCTGATTACGTCCATAGGCCGGCCAGTCTTCGTCGGCGATCGACGAGCTTGTTGCGGCGGGCGTGGCGTCGGCGCGAAGCGTACCGTTGATCTCCTGCGGGTCGTTGAAGCCAGCCCAGGTCAGAATGCCGCCGCTAATCAGCAGCGCCACGACCAGCGCTGCCACTGCGCCGCTGGAAGGAACCACCAGCCGATGCCAGACAAACGGTAATATTAGCCAGATGCCGAAAAACACCAGAATATCGCTACGCGGCGTGAGCGCCCAGAAGTCGAACCCGACTTCCCACACGCCCCAAATCATTGTCGCCAGCAGCAGGGCGGCATACAGCCACAGCGCGGCACGTTTACTGCGCCATAGCAATCCGGCGACAACCAGCATCACGAGGCCTGCGATGGGGTAGTACCAGGAACCGCCAATAGCAACCAGCCAGACACCTCCGATAAGAAGATACAGCCCACAAAGTGCTGCAAAGAGGGCCGTCAGCGTCACGAGTAATCGTGGCGATCGTGCGTTATTTTCTGCCATAAAAAGACACCATCCCAAATTGTTAATTTTTTAGTAGCAATTAAGTATAGGAATTAACATGTGTGATCGTAATCACAAAATGAGCTTTCTTATCAAATGCCGCGAATGAATACGTTTGCTGTTATACTGCGTGCCTTGCGCGTCAATGCGGCGTTATTAGTCACCGGCATTGAGTGATTTGTTTTTAAATCATATGGTTATAAATATGAAACATACTGTTGAAGTCATGATCCCCGAAGCGGAGATCAAAGCACGTATTGCCGAGCTGGGTCGTCAGATTACCGAACGTTATAAAGACAGCGGCAGTGAAATGGTGCTGGTAGGTCTGTTGCGTGGCTCATTTATGTTTATGGCGGACCTGTGCCGTGAAGTTCAGGTTCCTCATGAAGTCGATTTTATGACCGCCTCCAGTTATGGTAGCGGTATGTCCACCACCCGCGACGTGAAAATCCTCAAAGATCTGGATGAGGATATCCGTGGTAAAGACGTGCTGATTGTCGAAGACATTATTGATTCCGGTAATACGCTGTCGAAGGTCCGTGAAATCCTGGGCCTGCGCGAGCCGAAATCGCTGGCGATTTGTACGCTGCTGGATAAACCGTCTCGTCGCGAAGTGGACGTGCCGGTTGAGTTCGTTGGCTTTTCGATTCCGGACGAATTTGTAGTCGGTTACGGTATCGACTACGCTCAGCGTTATCGCCATCTACCGTATGTTGGTAAAGTGGTGCTGCTGGACGAGTAAGCGCAGAAATGCCGGATGGCGTCGCTAAAGCGACTTATCCGGCCTATAGCTAATGGCTTATTGGTGGGGAATGTATTTCAGACTTAGGGCGGAAATACCCTTATGATAGCCGTTCTCCAGCGTTTCTCTGTTGGTGGCGGTGACGTCAAGATCGCGCAGCAGGCCATCATTGATACTGTACGCCCAGCCGTGAATGGTCACATTCTGACCGCGTTTCCACGCTGACTGCATAATGGTGGAATGCCCCAGGTTATAGACCTGTTCCATGACGTTCAATTCATAGAGCGCGTCCAGACGTTGCTCTTCGGGCATTTTTCCCAACAGCGAGCTATGTTTAAGCCAGATGTCGCGGATATGCAGCAGCCAGTTATTAATCAAGCCCAGCTCAGGGTTTTCTACCGCAGCCTTGATACCGCCGCAACCGGAGTGGCCGCAAATGATAATATGCTCAACTTCCAGAACATCTACCGCATACTGAACCACGGAGAGACAGTTCAGATCGGTGTGAATAACCAGGTTAGCCACATTACGGTGAACAAACAATTCGCCCGGTTCAAGCCCGGTTAAACGCTCTGCGGGAACGCGGCTGTCGGAACATCCAATCCATAGAAAGCGCGGTTTTTGCGCTTGCGCCAGTTTCTCAAAAAATCCGGGGTCCTCTTCCACCAGCATTTTTGACCATAGTGCATTGTTGCTGATGAGTGTATCTATGTCTTTCATGGAAGTTAACGACCTGTAACCAAATAAGTGCGTTGGGCTAATATAGGGCAACTCCGTAGTTATTTAAACCATATATAAAGTGTAAGAACGTAAAGTAAGTGAGAATTTATGACCATTGCGCTGGAACTTCAACAACTTAAAAAAACCTATCCCGGCGGCGTTCAGGCGCTGCGCGGCATAGATTTGCAGGTCGAAGCGGGGGATTTTTACGCGCTTCTGGGGCCAAATGGAGCAGGGAAATCGACCACCATCGGTATTATCAGCTCATTGGTTAATAAAACGTCCGGGCGCGTTAACGTTTTTGGTTACGACCTGGAAAAAGACGTGGTTAACGCCAAGCGACAGCTTGGACTGGTGCCACAGGAGTTTAACTTTAACCCGTTTGAAACGGTGCAACAGATCGTAGTGAATCAGGCCGGTTATTACGGCGTGGAGCATAAAGAGGCGGTTTTACGTAGCGAAAAGTATTTAAAACAGCTCGATCTGTGGGAAAAACGTAGTGAACGCGCGCGGATGCTCTCTGGTGGGATGAAACGCCGCCTGATGATCGCCCGCGCATTGATGCATGAACCTAAGCTATTGATTCTCGACGAGCCGACGGCGGGCGTCGATATCGAATTGCGTCGCTCGATGTGGGGATTCCTGAAAGACTTAAACGCCAAAGGCACCACCATTATTCTCACCACCCACTATCTGGAAGAGGCGGAAATGCTGTGCCGCAATATCGGTATTATTCAGCACGGCGAGCTGGTGGAAAATACCTCCATGAAAAATCTGCTTTCAAAGCTGAAATCGGAGACGTTTATTCTGGATTTAGCGCCAAAAAGCCCGCTACCTAAGCTTACGGGTTATCAATATCGTCTGGTGGATACCTCGACTCTGGAGGTGGAAGTGTTACGCGAGCAGGGGGTTAACAGCGTCTTTAGCCAACTGAGCGAGCAGGGGGTTCAGGTATTAAGTATGCGTAATAAAGCCAACCGTCTGGAAGAACTGTTTGTGTCGCTGGTGCATGAAAAACAAGGAGATCGCGCATGATGCAGCTTTACTGGGTTGCCCTTAAAAGCATCTGGGCGAAAGAGATCCACCGCTTTATGCGGATCTGGGTGCAAACGCTGGTGCCGCCCGTCATCACCATGACGCTCTATTTTATTATTTTCGGCAACCTGATTGGTTCGCGCATCGGCGAAATGCATGGTTTTAGCTATATGCAATTTATTGTGCCGGGCCTGATTATGATGGCGGTCATTACTAACTCCTACGCGAATGTCGCGTCGTCATTTTTTAGCGCCAAGTTTCAGCGCAATATTGAGGAACTGCTGGTCGCGCCGGTACCAACGCATGTGATCATCGCCGGATTTGTCGGCGGCGGCGTAGCGCGCGGGCTGTGCGTGGGGATTCTGGTGACGGCGATTTCGCTCTTTTTCGTGCCTTTCCAGGTGCATTCCTGGGTATTTGTTGCGCTAACGCTGATTCTGACCGCGATTCTGTTCTCGCTGGCCGGACTGCTGAACGCCGTGTTTGCGAAAACCTTTGACGATATCAGCCTGATCCCGACCTTTGTGCTGACGCCGCTGACCTACCTCGGCGGGGTATTTTACTCGCTGACGCTGCTGCCGCCGTTCTGGCAAGGGCTGTCGCACCTGAACCCGATCGTCTACATGATCAGCGGCTTCCGCTACGGCTTCCTGGGTATCCATGATGTACCGCTGGTGACGACGTTTGGCGTACTGGTGATCTTTATCGCCGCTTTCTACCTGCTGTGTTGGTCGCTGATCCAGCGTGGGCGCGGGTTGCGCAGTTAAGCGTTGACAGGGGCGTTGGGTTGCACCTCGCTTCATCCCACCTACGGGCCCGTAATATCAATGGGTTACGGGTCGGTAGGTGAGGCTTGCTGAAACCCAACGCTTCTCTCAGCGAATCTGAATCTCCAGCGTGGCGGTAGCCTGGTATTCTCCGGTGTGGGGAACATGTCCGGTGGTATTGACCGGCGCGGCGGTGAACTCGGTGCTGCCTTTACCGTCTGTGTAATCTTCAATCGGCAATTCGGCGCTACCGCCGGGAACGATGGTCTTATCGTATTTATCGGAAATCCGTATCCCTAAATTCTCATTGTCGGTTTTCAGGTATTCCGGGTTGTGCGGATCGGTTTCTCCGTTCAATGACATTGACAGGTTGGTGCCGTCCGCCACGTTGCTACAGGTAAAGTTTACCTGAGTGGTGACGTGCGAGTTCTGCGGACTGTCGCCGAGATTACGAATATCTTTGCCCTCAATATCCGGCAGCCTGACCTCGATAACCTGCCCGGCGTTGATGGAACAGGACTGCGGCACGGTAATAGTTCCGGACATGGTGACGTGCGCGACAGGGGGAACGGCGGGGGGAATATTATCTCCGCTGCTGCCCGGCATTTTTGATAAATAGAGATTCATGATCGTTGTTTGCGGGATCGAGATTTCACCGACCAAAGGATGAGTAATATAAATCCTTACCGTGCCTTTATTGCCCGCCGTCATTGATTTCATTTCTGCATCGCCACAGCCGCCTGCGGAACTATCCTCATTGCTGATTGAGGAAAACGGGACAGGAATATTCTGGTTCAACTTCCCGGCTACATACGCTTCGGTGCCAATTTCCAGTTTGCCTGCCACGAGGACATAGTAATCCATATGTCCGTAGTATCGCGTCTCGCTGTGCGTGCCTTTCTGCGTCAGATCGCCGGTGGTCGCGGTGAAATAGTTGTACCCGCGATAATCACTGTTATCGCAGTCGCATTTAGCCGAATATTCTCCGCCAGCTGACCAGTGCTCTTCAACGATGGTTCCCGTCTGGTTCCCATCCGTATCGGTAATGGTTTGATTAAAACTAAAAGGAAAATTATGCGTGCCGTTGGTGGGTTGACACCAGCCGCTTCCGTTGCCCATCGTTCCTTCTGCCAGCGCATGGCCTGAAAATAGCGCCAGCGCCAGCAGCATCCATAAATTCTTCATTGTGTTCCTCACTGGCAGACGGCGTTCGCCATCACGATGCCGTTCATATTTTTGCTGATATCAAGGCGGTAATCCGCGCGGCAAGAGGCGCTTCCCCAGTTCACCAGCAGCAGGCCCTCTTCCGGCAGGCCGCTGAGGAAGACCTGGCCTTTATCGCCGACGATACTGGCCAGGTTCGCATCCTGCCCATCGACGCTTGCCGTCGCGCCAAAGGGCACGGGCTCGCCATTGCTGCGCGTCAGCGTTAACAGCACGCGATAGCCCTTATGCGTGTCATACGACGCGCGCACCACCGCATTACGCGTCGGATAGACGGTCTGGTTGTTGAGCGGAATATCCACGTTGTCAGCAAACGTGCTGCTGTCGAGCGAGATATCGTAGCGATAATACGGCGTGACGTTGGGGATCACCGTATAACCCCGGAAGTCGGTGGCGACGCCGGTCTGGTTTTCAACCGAAACGCCGCTGGCGCCGGGCGCTTTAATTAAAATCGCCGCGCCGGTAATCGGCTGGCTCAGGGTAATACCGTTTTCGTGCGCCAGAATGCCGCCGCTGATGCCGTAGCTGACCTGTTGGCTATCTGGCGACTGATTGTAACCGGCGTTGAGGTTGGCATAAGTGCCTTTATAGCTGGCGTTTACCCCGCCGGAATCACCGTCTTGTGTGCTGTGGCTTTGCTGTAACGACCAGTTCAGGTTTCTGTCACGCAGCGCGGTGCCGCTAAGGGTGGTGCTGTTCACCGTGGCATCGTGCTTACGCGTGTTCAGCATATAGCTGGCGTATAGCCTGGAATCGAACACCGTAAACGGAACGTGCAGCGACAACGTGAACAGCCGATCGTTCTGGTTATAACGATCGTCGTCGTTGTCATCATCGTCATTGTCCGATCGGTACTGGTAGGTGTTTTTGTTATAGCTGTAGCTCAGCGAATAGCTCACCGGACCCCAGCTATTGTTGTAACTGGCGCTCAGAGACTCCATCTGCTGCGCGCTGTGCCAGTAATCTTCTTTGACCCAACTTAGCGTTAAGGAACCGAGCGTATCGCTAATTTGCTGGTTGACCGAGGCTTCGAAACGATTATGGCGCTTGCCGTAGTTATCATAAAAATCGTCGTCCGGGTTGATCACCTCGCTCAGCGAATTGTAGTTTTCGCTGGCGTAACGATAGCCGGCCAGCGAAAACGTGGTGCCCGTACTGACGACGCCCTTGCTGTAGCGGACGCGCCAGGATTGCCCGATTTCTTTGCGGCCATCGTCAAATTTGGCGTGCGACCAGATGCCGTCCAGGGAAATGGCCCCCAGCATCTGCATATTTTGCCCGACGCCGAAGGCGACGGACTGGTATTTATCGCCGGCAATCTGGCTGCCGCCGTACAGGGTGATGCCCCACGGCAGGCCGTACAGCAGGGTTGCCTGGCCGAAGTCGTCCAGCGTGTGGTTGTTATAATCGCGGTATTTACCCACGGTCACGCTGTATTTTGCCCGTCCGGTGCGCTGCAGAATCGGCAGCGAAGAGTAGGGCACGATAAAATGCTGTTCGCTGCCGTCGGCTTCTTTTACCGTTACGTCATAGTCGCCGTTGCTGCCGGTGGGAAACATATCGTTGATTTCAAATTCGCCCGGCGAAACGGCGGTTTGATAGGCGATATAGCCGTTTTGCCGCACGATAACCTGCGCGTTTGAGCGGGCGATGCCGCGAATCGTCGGGGCGTAACCACGCTGGCTGTTGGGCTGCATTTGATCGTCAGAGGTAAGCTGGAGGCCGCGAAAAGGTACGCTGTCGAACACGTCGGATGGCGTATTGCTGTCTCCGGCGGTGAACTGGCTTTTCAGCGCGATAATGTCGCGCTGTAAATAGTTATAAACGCTGTTCCAGCTACCGCTCTCGCCGTTATTTGAACTCCAGTTACTGTAGTTGCGAAAACGCCACGGCCCGAGGTTAAAACCCGGCTGGAGAGCGAGATACTTCGATTCCGCATCGTCGGAATCCTCGCTGGAACCGTACTCTTTATAGCCGCTGAAACTGTAGTTCAGCATTAGCGCGGTAATCCCCTCCTGCCACTTTTCCGGCGGCACGTAGCCGCGCGCGTTGTTGGCGATGTAGAGTTGCGGGATGCTTACTGATAATGTCTGTTGCTGAAAATCAAACCGCTGGCTGGCGCCGGGGATAACGCTGAGATCGACGCAGCCTTTTTCACTCTCCAGGGTTGGAAAAAGGTCGGTTTTGACGCTGTTATCTTTTAGTTCCTGGAGCCGTAAACAGCCCTGTAATGCCTGTTGACCGTCACTGAGCGTCGTGAGTTGAAAATCAACGTTTCGCGCGCCGATTTCTGTTTTATTGATATTGATAGTGACGTAATAGGTGCCAGGCAGCTGGCTTTTGTCGTTATCAAATGTCGACAGATCGACGCTTGTGCGACTCGCCTGCCCATGGTTTTCAATAAATGCCGGATTGAAATAGTCGCGCGCCCATGCAACGTGTGCGAACGTGCTGCCCAGCGCGATACACACAGCGCAGCGCGATAAATAAAATACCCGGTGTTGCCTTTTGCGCATCGGCACTCTCATCCCTGTCACTCTTCTCAAGGCGTTTGTTTATGTTCGGGGCCAATACCGCCAAAATCGTTGATGATAGACCAGACAATCGGGCCGCTGGCGGCGGCAGGCAGCGTATACTGCGCGTTGCCGAAAGGCGCCACATAGCGCGGGGCTTTCACTTTTTGACTGCCAACGGAAAGGGTGGCGAAGTTCATATAATAGGGCGTGGGGTTCTTCACGGTGAGCGTGCGACCCTGACGCGACCACGTTAACCGATCGGCAACCTCTTCTGGTTTTTGGGTTAACGCTTTTGGCCGGTAAATCAGCTTAAATTCCGCTTTAACGGCCAGCATGAGTGTGTTGTGTTTATTGTCCGGATTGCTGCTGGGAATCGATTTAATATCCAGCCAGTACAGCGACTCGCGATCTTCCGGCAAATTGCCGCCGGTACGGATAATTCGTAGTACGTTCTTTTGCCCGCCATTAAGGCGAAAAAGCGGCGGGGTGACCATAAACGGCGCATCGCCGCTCGCCCCTGTTTCGCTGATCGATTGCGCCCAGGACTGAATTAAATAGGGAACGTTGTCGTTATTGCTTATCGATATGGACGCATCTTTGGCATCGCCGTGAAAAATAACCCGCGTTGTGCCGATGTTTATCCCTGCGGCATGCGCCAGCGAACCGCACAACAGGCAACAAAGCAACCCTGCTTTAGCCAATGAATTCATTGATGACCTCAATAAACAAAGGGGCCAGCCGACGCTGGCCGCCAGGATCAGTTATATTGCAGATAGAATGTTGCGGTTGCATCGACCGTTCCCGACTTAACGGGAACCGCGGTGGAGATATAGCGGGCGGTGAAAGGCATTGAGAGTTCCGTCACCCCCTCTGTGAGCGCGACTGCGGCAGACCATGCCTGAAGATCGTTAAAGGTCATAGGGGTGCTAGATTTATCAAGAATTTGCACGCCAATATTCTCAGCATCATCCTCATTTTTCAGGATGGTCGCATCGGTTCCGTCGAGTGTGCCTTCAAAGCGCGCCTGTACACTGCTGTAGACGTTTGCGTCGCAGTTTTCGAGTTCGATGGTGAAGTCTTTATCCCCTGCCGTCTGCCCTGCGGCAGTAAAAAGAGAGGCAAATTCGTCCTGTAATGTCACCTCTACTGAATCCGTTTTTACCGTACAGGCGTTTTGCTTAATGAGGCCGGTGATATGTACGGTGCCGTCTTTGGCGGTGTCGGCCAGCGCGGCGGGGGAGAGGGTGATGGCAGCCAGTGCCACAGTGAGTGTTTTTAAGGTGAGTTTCATTATCTTTGATCCTTTAAGTTATTATAAATATTGACATAGTAACAATATCTATAGTGTGGGAAGTTATTGTTCTTTTTATTGCCGAATGAGTAAATATAATGTCCGATGATTTTTGCGGCGCGAAGAAAAATTCAGAATACATAAATATGAAATATTTATAATATATATTTAATCAATTATTTTGGTGAGTGTTTGTTTAATTGAATCGCCGTGATTACCCTTTAATGGGCCAGATTCTATGAAGGCTGTTAACAATTTTAAAAATAATGCAAATTTTTTTGAATAAAAAATGATCGTGGTCATAGTGTATTGTCGGCCAAAAAAACATGCTGACATCATGCAGGATTGGAGCTCAATGGAGGAGAAGTTATGCTGGGATGGGTCATTTCCTGTCATGACGATCGGGCGCAGGAAATGCTCGAAGGTCTTGAAAAGAAATATGGGCCGTTGGCGCAGTGTCGGGCGGTCAATTTCTGGCGTGGGTTAAGCGTAAATATGCTCAGCCGCATGATGTGTGACGCCCTCCATGCCACCGACTCCGGTGAAGGCGTGATATTTTTAACCGACATTTCCGGCGCGGCGCCTTATCGTGTCGCGTCGCTGATGAGCCATAAACATTCTCAATGTGAAGTTATTTCCGGTGTCAGTTATTCATTGATGGAGGAAATGATTCCCTGGCGAGAGTCAATGAGCAGTTCAGCATTTCGCGACCAGATTGTCGCGCTTGGCGCGCCGGATGTCACCAGTCTCTGGCATCAGCAGCAGAAAAATCCGCCTTTTGTATTGCTGCATGATTCGTATGAGTTTTGATCAATACCATTGACGACGCTTTTGCTACAATGACGGCGTTTTTTCGCCTCGGTTATGATATATGGTTATGCGCGTTGTTCTTATCTTGCTGTTTTTTTTCGCCGGTAATGTGTTGGCTGCCTTGCCCGCTCGTTATATGCAAACGACGAAAGATGCCGCCATCTGGTCGCAGATTGGCGACAAAATGGTGACCGTAGGGAATATCCGCGCCGGACAAATTCTTTCCGTAACGCCTGTTGCGGCTGATTATTATGCCTTTAAATTCGGCTTCGGTGTGGGGTTTATCGATAAAGGCCATCTGGAATCCGTGCAGGGAAAACAAAAAGTGGAAGATGGCCTGGGCGATCTTAACAAGCCGCTCAGCAATCAGAATCTGGTGACCTGGAAGGACACGCCGGTGTATAACGCGCCGGACATCAGTAGCGCCCCGTTTGGCGTATTGGTGGATAATTTGCGTTACCCCATTATTAGCAAGCTGCAAGGCCGGCTACACCAAACCTGGTATCAGATCCGTATTGGCGACAGGCTGGCTTATGTCAGCGCCATGGATGCGCAGGAAGACAACGGCATTCCGATTTTGACCTATCATCACATCTTACGTGATGAAGAGAATACTCGTTTTCGCCATACGTCCACCACGACTTCGGTTCGGGCATTCAGCAACCAAATGACCTGGCTTCGCGATCGCGGCTATGCCACGTTGACGATGTACCAACTGGAGGATTACATCCATAACCGCGCGAATTTCCCGGCGCGCGCGGTGGTTATCACCTTTGACGATGGCCTTAAATCGGTGAGTCGCTATGCGTATCCGGTATTAAAGCAGTACGGTATGAAAGCGACGGCATTTATTATCTCATCGCGTATTAAGCGCCATCCGCAAACATGGAATCCCAGATCGCTGCAATTTATGAGCGTGTCCGAATTGCGCAAGATAAGCGACGTTTTTGATTTTCAGTCGCATACCCACTTTTTACATCGGGTAGACGGGCATCGTCGCCCGATTTTATATAGCCGCAGCTACCATAATATTCTGTTTGATTTTGAACGCTCGCGGCGGGCGCTCGCACAGTTTACTCCGCACGTATTTTATCTTTCTTATCCCTTTGGCGGTTATAACGCGACCGCGATCAAAGCAGCAAAAGACGCCGGTTTCCATCTGGCGGTCACCACGGTGAGAGGGAAGGTGAAGCCGGGAGATAATCCGATGCTGCTCAAAAGGCTGTATATTCTGCGCACGGATTCTCTGGAAACCATGTCGCGGCTGATCAGCAACCAGCCGCAAGGATAAGGACTATCAGGCAACCTGTACCGGAATAGCTTTCGCGGTGCGCTTCATCTCGTTGTCGCCTTCAAAATAGGCCACTTTCGGACGCCATGTACGCGCTTCTTCATCAGACATGGTGACGAAGCTGGCGATAATCACAATGTCGCCAACTTCAGCGCAGTGCGCCGCCGCACCGTTCACCGAGATGATTCTGGAGCCGCGTTCAGCCGCAATCGCATAGGTTGAGAAACGTTTCCCATTGGTCACGTTCCAGATATCAATCGCTTCGTTTTCCAGAATACCGGAGGCATCAAGGAAATCCTGGTCAATGGCACAGGAACCTTCGTAGTGCAGGTCCGCCTGCGTGACTTTTACGCGGTGGAGCTTGCCTTGCAGCATGGTGCGAATCATAACTTCTTTACCCTGTCGTTTACCTTGGCTAAGCAGGCGCTTGTGGCCTGCTTTGGAAATTCTCAGGCAGTATTGCCCGATTTTTAACCCCTGTCTACTGGGCTAATGTAACGCTTTGATTATCGATCAGACGCGCCTGACCCAGCCAGGCGGCGGCCAGAATCACTGCGCGTTTGCTGGTTTCCGTCAGCTCCTGCAGCGTGTCGGCATCACGGATTTGAATGTCGTCGGCACGGAAGCCTTTTTCATTCAGTTCCTGTTCGGCAATGGCAATAATCTCTTGCAGCTCACGGTTACCCGCAATCAGTTTTTCAGCGATGCTATTCATCACGTTGTGTAGACCCGGCGCAATTTTGCGCTGCTCTGCGGTCAGATAGCCGTTACGTGAGCTGAGCGCCAGACCGTCTTTGGCGCGAATAATCGGCACGCCGACGATCTCAATGTCATAACTCATATCCGCCACCATTTTGCGGATCAGCGCCAGTTGCTGGAAATCCTTCTCGCCAAAGCAGGCGATATCCGGCTGGATCAGGTTGAACAGCTTGCTGACGATGGTCGAGACGCCGCGGAAATGACCCGGACGGCTGGCGCCTTCCAGCATGGTAGAGAGGCCGGGAACATCAACGTACGTCTGGCCTTCCAGCCCCTGTGGGTAGATTTCCTCAACGGCTGGCGCAAAGACATAATCGACTTTGCGTTTGTTCAGCTTTTCACAATCTTCCTGCAGCGTGCGCGGATAACGCACCAGATCGTCCGGCCGGTCAAACTGCATCGGGTTGACGAAAATGCTGACGATCACCACATCAGCCCGGGCTTTTGCCTCATCGACCAGCTTCATATGGCCGTCGTGCAGGTTGCCCATGGTGGGAACCAGTGCGACGCGTTTACCTTCCTGACGCAGACGACGAATATGCTGGCGCAGCAGCGGCAGGGTTTCAATGATTAGCACAACAAAACTCCTTGAGTTGCTTGATGATCCTGCCCGATGGCGCTGCGCTTATCAGGCCTACATCCGTTGAGGATCGGTAGGCTGGATAAAACGCGTCGCGTCGTCATCCGGCACGGTCAGAAAAATTAGTGAAAGCTGTGTTCTTCGCCCGGATAAACGCCGGACTCCACTTCAGCCATATACTGCCGTACGGCGGCGCGCATGTCGCCCGCCTCGGCAAGGAAATTTTTCGCGAATTTGGGAATATGGCCGCCGGTGATGCCAAACGCATCGTGCATCACCAGGATCTGACCGTCGGTGACGTTGCCCGCGCCGATGCCGATCACCGGAATCGACAGCGCTTCCGTGACGCGCTTCGCCAGCTCAACCGGCACGCACTCCAGCACCAGCAGTTGAGCGCCAGCCGCTTCTAAAGCCAGCGCGTCATCCAGCAGCATTTGTCCGGCGTCGCCGCGGCCCTGAATTTTATAGCCGCCGAAGATATTCACCGACTGGGGCGTTAGCCCCAGATGACCACAAACCGGTACGGCGCGTTCGGTGAGCATTTTCACCGTATCAACCAGCCAGGCGCCGCCTTCAATTTTGACCATATTGGCCCCCGCACGCATCACGATAGCCGCGTTTTCACATGCCTGTTCCGGGGTGGCGTAAGCCATAAACGGCAGGTCGGAGAGCAATAGACAGTTGGGCGCGCCACGTCGCACGGCACGAGTGTGGTAAGCGATATCTTCCACGGTGACAGGCAGAGTGGAGTCATGCCCCTGAATCGTCATGCCCAGCGAGTCGCCAACCAGCATCACATTGATACCTTCGTCGGCAAATAACTTAGCGAAGCTGTAGTCGTAGGCGGTAATTGTCGCGAAGCGTTTTTTCTCTTGCTTGCATTTCTGCAGCAGTGAAATAGTGGTGGGTTTCATAACGTTTCCTGATGGTAAAAGTTATATTTCCCGGCATTCTAACAGTCATATTCAGGGGGGCAATTGATTTAAGCAATCGTTTGGCGCTAAAGCAGTAAACGCTAAAGGGGAGGCGATATTTTACCAGTGGGCGGGTTTTGCAGCACCAAGATGGGTGAGATGCTGATGCAGGCTGATACCATCCGGAAAGATCAGCTCAGGAGCGATTTCGAATAACGGCCACAGCATAAAACCGCGGTTTTTCATGTCGTAGTGCGGTACGGTCAGACGGTCGGTGTTAATGACTTCATCGCCAAACAGCATAATGTCGAGGTCCAGCGTGCGCGGCCCCCAGCGTTCGGCTTTGCGCACCCGGCCCTGTTGCAGCTCAATGCGCTGGGTATGGTTAAGCAATTCTTCGGGGGCGAGGGCGGTATCCAGCGCCACCGCGGCGTTCAGGTAATCGGGCTGATCCTGTGGGCCAAGCGGCGGCGTGCGGTAAAACGAAGACACCGTGACGATACGGCTATCGGGAATGTCGGCGATAGCCTTCAGGGCGGCATTGACCTGCTCCAGCGGAGAGGCCAGATTACTGCCAAGCGCGATATACGCGATCGTCATACGGTGCCCTCGCGGCGCGGCGCGCGTTTGCGCGGACGTGAACGGCGGCGGCGTGGAGCAGGATCGTCGTCCAGCTCGTTGAGCATCCCTTTTTGTTCCGGCGGCGCGGAAGCCTGAAACTCGGCCCACCACTGCGCCAGACGTTGCAGTTCAGTATTATTTTCCACCTGAGCGCGCAGCTCCAGTAAATCAAACGCGGCGCGGAATTTGGGATGTTCCATCAGTTTCCAGGCGCGTTTGCCCTGGCGTCGCGACATCCGTAACTGAAGCTGCCAAATATCACGGGTAAGTGTGGTCAGGCGTTTCGGGATCGCCAGTGAACGGCAGGCTTCATCCAGCACGTCATTCATGGCCAGCGCGAAAGCATCGTAATAGGCAAGGCCGCTCTCCTGAGCGATTTTTTGCGCCATCTCCAGCAGCGGATACCAGAACATGGCGGCAAACAAAAATGCCGGGTTAACGCGCATCTCGTTACGGATGCGGTTATCCGTATTCTTCAACACCTGCGCAATGATGCGTTCCATTGCGCTGTCGCCGTTTTCGGTGAAATAACGCGTAATGGTAGGAAACAACGGCTGGAAGAGGTGGTATTCCCGCAGTTGTTGATAGGTTTCGTAACCGTTCCCCGCCTGCAACAGCTTCAGCGACTCTTCGAACAGGCGCGCGGGAGGAATGTCGTTTAGCAAGGTTGCCAGACGCGGGATTGGCTCAGCCGTTTCAGGGCTGATACGCATATTGAGCTTCGCAGCGAAACGCACGGCGCGCAGCATTCGAACCGGATCTTCGCGGTAGCGCGTTTCCGGATTGCCGATCAGGCGAATCACGCCTTCTTGCAGATCCTGCATTCCGCCGACGTAATCGCGCACGGTAAAATCCGCTACGCTGTAGTAAAGGCTGTTGATGGTGAAATCGCGGCGCTGGGCATCTTCTTCGATAGAGCCGAAGATATTATCGCGCAGCAGCATACCGTTTTGCCCACGCTGGGAGGTCGTACGGTCGCTTTCACTGCCTTCATGATGACCACGAAACGTTGCCACTTCGATAATTTCCGGGCCAAACATCACGTGAGCCAGGCGGAAACGACGCCCCACCAGACGGCAATTGCGGAATAATTTCCGTACCTGATCCGGTGTTGCGTTGGTGGTCACGTCGAAATCCTTCGGCTTTTTGCCGAGCAGGAGATCGCGGACGCCGCCGCCGACCAGGTAGGCTTCATAGCCCGCTTTGTTCAGCCTGTACAGTACCTTGAGGGCATTTTCACTGATATCTTTGCGGGAGATAGCGTGCTGTTCACGCGGGATAATCGTCATATGTGGACGGGCGACGGCTTGTTCTGCCTCGCTCTCCTCGCGGCTTAACACCTTACGGCAAAAATTAGCGACTCGGGTAAAAATAGCGCACCTCGGTAGTGTCATACATTAATAAGATCAACTTACTCTATGTCTTTCGCATTACGGCAGACGGGCGTAAGAGAGCAACGCGACCTGGGCTGTAAGCATCATTAACGCCGCAGCAATGCGAAAGACGATGAGCAAAAATAGCGGCTAATCATAGCTCAGCGAGACGCATTTGAGAATGCCGGATTTACATTAGCCGATGTGGGTACGGCTGTAAGCCTCCAGTGCGTCACCGCAAAGCGCAGCAACTCCTCAACAGACATCTCCTGCCACGCTACGACGTCGCGTTGGCCTAAAAAGCGCAATGCCTGGACCAGTACCGGGCGCGGATCGCCTGTCGCAAGCGCAGGGGCATGATTTTGCTTGGAAAGTTTAGCGCCTTGTTCGTTGAGCGCCAGCGGAAGGTGCACGTAACCAGGCGCACGCCAGCCAAACTGTTTATACAGAGAAAGTTGTCGGACAGTGGGTTCGATTAAATCTGCGCCGCGGACGATCTCCGTCACCCCCTGAAAATGATCGTCGACCACCACGGCCAGATTATAAGCAAACAGTCCGTCGCGGCGGTGGATAATAAAATCTTCGCTCGCCAGCTGTGGGTCAGCCTGGATGTCGCCGCGCAAGGCATCATGGAAACGCATCACCGGATGCTGCTGTTTAATTCTGACGGCGGCATTCTCCGGCCCGTGGCATAACGTCCGGCAATGGCCGTCGTAAATACCGCCCAGACGTTGAATGCGCGAGCGGGGGCAAGTGCAGTAGTAGCTCAGTCCCTGCTCGTGAAGCCAGGCCAGCGCCTCGCGATAAGCCTCATGACGCTGTGATTGCCATAAGACCTCGCCATCCCAGTGCAGGCCGTAATGTTCCAGCTGGCGCAGAATGGTCGCTGCGGCACCGGGAACTTCACGTGGGGGGTCGATATCCTCTATGCGAACGCGCCAAATTCCGCGTTGCGCACGGGCTTGTAGATAGCTGCCGAGGGCGGCGATTAACGAGCCGAAATGCAGTTCGCCGGATGGCGACGGCGCGAAACGGCCAATATAGTGTGAGTCAGTCATGCTGCGGGCAATAAAGAATAAGGCGGGAAAACTCCCGCCTGTCATAAATAGGGTAGAAACGAACGGGATTAACCCGCCATCTGTTTTTCGCGAATTTCAGCCAGCGTTTTGCAGTCGATGCACAGATCGGCTGTTGGACGCGCTTCCAGGCGGCGGATACCAATCTCCACCCCGCAGGACTCGCAATAACCGAAGTCTTCATCTTCCACTTTCTTCAGCGTCTTCTCGATCTTTTTGATCAGTTTGCGCTCACGGTCACGATTACGTAACTCCAGGCTAAACTCCTCTTCCTGCGCGGCGCGATCGACCGGATCGGGGAAGTTGGCGGCTTCGTCCTGCATGTGCGTCACAGTGCGATCGACTTCATCCCGGAGTTGATTACGCCATGCTTCAAGAATACGCTTGAAGTGCGATAGCTGGGCTTCGTTCATATACTCTTCGCCCGGTTTCTCCTGGTACGGCTCCACCCCAGCGATGGCGAGAATACTCAGGGACGATGTTTTACGGTTTTGCCCTTCTTGCATGTTGCTTCTCCTTAACACGCACTATCGATCCCCATGTTCGGGGGAAAATCAGGTCGCTATAAATAGCAGATGCTTTTCCGGATAGCAATTATCTAAACGTAACACTTGACAACCCTGTGAGGAAAAGCGTATTTACGCACGCGGCCAGAATACTTAATAATCAGGCTGTTATTCCACTACAACGTTATGGGTACTGGTTCGTTCAGTTCCATTTTTTGGGCTGAAAGTTCTGCTTTATAAGCTAAAACTTCCACGCCTTTATTCTGAGCCTCGCTCAATAGCTGCGCGTATTTTATATCGATATGACGTGCGGGTGAAAAACGTGTAATGGCGGAGTGCAGCACCGCGAACACCACCACCGCGCGATGACCTGCCGCCGCAACGCCCATCAACTCCCGAAGATGTTTTTGCCCTCGTTCGGTGATGGCGTCGGGAAAATAACCGTTTTCTTTTTCCGCTAACGTGACCGATTTCACTTCAATATAGCAGTCCGGGCGGAAATCTGCCTGTAACATAAAATCTATACGGCTGCGCTCGGCGCCATATTTGACTTCACTTTTCAGAATATTGTACCCCTCCAGCGCCGGCAGGCGATTCTCCTGAATCGCTTCTTTCGTTAGCTGGTTCGCCCGCAGCGTATTCACGCAAATGAATGCGCCGAATTGCGTTTCAGTCAATTCCCAGGTATGCGGATATTTGCGTTTAGTATTTTCTGATGTCGAATACCAGACGGTATCGCCAGGCGTGGCGCAGCCGGTCATCGCGCCGGTATTAGGACAGTGCAGCGTAAGCGTCGTACCGTCAGGGGTGATCACATCGGCTAAAAAACGTTTATAGCGCTGAATCAGCGTAGCGCGTTGTAAAGGGGGGGAGAATAGCATCGACATTCCTTCATTATTATTCGCCCAGCGTCCAGCGCTGCAGCTCGGCATAGCGGGTACGGCCTTGCCCATACGAAGAGGCGTAAAGCGCAAACGACGTGACCGGAAATGACCAGCAAAAGCCCGGCGGCGGGATAGCCACCGTATGGCTGGCATCGCGCAGCAGCGTAATATGCGGGTGAAAAGGCTGCGGGCTTTGGTAACAACCGCTGCGGGCGGCCTGCGCGCGCAGCATATTAGCCAACTGCAACAACCCGCGCGGCGGCTGGCGCATCCCCAGCCACACCACGCGCGAACGCAGCCACTGACCGGCGTCATCCAGATGTAGCGTAAAGCCCGGCTGGCGAATTCGTCCGGCCAGTTGCGCAAGCGCGCGCTGCTTATCGCTACTGACGTCGCCTAAAAAGGCCAGCGTCAGGTGCAGGTTCGCCGCTGCCACGGGGCGTCCGTCTTCAGACGCAAAATGGGCGGCGCGCCAGGCGATAATTTGCGCGCGTGCGTCGTCGGGTAAGTCAATCGCAAAAAACAGCCGTTTTGGCTCAGACATAGGGATACTCGGTTATGGATTAACACGATGCTACAATGCGGCGCAAAGAAAGTTAACCCCGTGGAGCCGTTTGTGACGTCATTGCCCGTTGCCGCCGTATTGCCTGAATTGTTGACAGCCCTAAAAACCGCGCCGCAGGTTTTGTTGTCCGCGCCTACCGGGGCGGGGAAATCCACCTGGCTGCCGTTGCAACTCCTGCAACAAGGTCCGGTTGCTGGAAAAATCCTCCTGCTTGAACCGCGTCGTCTGGCGGCGCGTAATGTCGCCCAGCGTCTGGCGGAAGCGTTGAATGAAAAGCCTGGCGAAACGGTAGGTTACCGGATGCGCGCGCAAAGCTGCGTGGGGCCGCGTACCCGGCTGGAAGTGGTGACCGAAGGCGTATTGACCAGAATGATTCAGCGCGATCCCGAATTACGCGGCGTGGGGCTGGTGATACTGGATGAATTTCATGAGCGCAGTTTACAGGCGGATTTAGCGTTGGCGCTGTTGCTGGATATCCAGCAAGGGCTCCGTGACGATCTCAGGCTGTTAATCATGTCTGCGACGCTGGATAACGATAGGCTTTGTCAGCGACTGCCTGATGCGCCGACGATCGTCTCGGAGGGGCGCGCGTTCCCGGTGGAGCGACGTTATCAGCCGCTTGCGGCGCATTTGCGTTTTGATGAAGCCGTCGCGATGGCGACAGCGGAACTGCTGCGCAATGAAAACGGTTCGCTGCTGCTATTTTTACCCGGCGTAGGCGAAATACAGCGCGTTCATGAACATCTGGCGTCGCGGGTAGGGAGCGATGTCCTGCTTTGTCCGCTGTATGGCGCATTGTCTCTGGAAGCGCAACGCAAAGCGATTGTTCCCGCCCCCGCCGGGATGCGTAAAGTGGTGTTGGCGACTAACATTGCCGAAACCAGTTTGACGATTGAAGGGATTCGTCTGGTCGTCGATAGCGCTCAGGAGCGCGTGGCGCGATTCGACGCGCGAACGGGACTGACGCGGCTGGTTATGCAGCGTATCAGTCAGGCGTCAATGACGCAGCGCGCGGGGCGCGCCGGACGACTGGCGCCGGGTATCTGTTTACATCTGCTGGCCAAAGAACAGGCGGAGCGGGCGGCGGCGCAAAGCGATCCGGAAATCTTACACAGTGACCTTTCCGGTTTGTTGATGGAGGTGTTGCAGTGGGGATGTCACGATCCGGCATCGCTTTTCTGGCTGGACAGACCGCCGGAGGTGAATCTTCAGGCCGCCCGCCGTTTATTATTGATGTTAGGCGCGCTGGAGGGCGAGCGGTTAAGCGCGCGGGGGCGGAAAATGGCGGCAATGGGTAACGATCCGCGCCTGGCGGCGATGTTAGTCAACGCCGACGAGGGCGACAGCGCCGCCACCGCCGCCATGCTCGCGGCCATCCTTGAGGACCCGCCGCGCGGCGGCGGTACGGATTTAAGCGTGCTATTTTCGCGGCGACAGCCGGGCTGGCAGCAGCGTAGCCAGCAGCTTTTAAAACGGCTGCAGGTGCGTAATGGCGAGCCGGATAGCGCGCTTATTATGCCGCTGTTGGCCAGAGCGTTTAGCGACCGCATCGCGCGGCGTCGTGGTCAGGAAGGGCGCTATCAGTTAGCCAATGGTATGGGCACGATGTTAGATGCGGATGACGCGTTGGGACGTCATGAATGGCTGATCGCGCCGCTGTTGCTGCAAGGTAGCGCCTCGCCGGACGCCCGAATATTGTTGGCGCAGCCGCTGGATATTGCCTCGCTGATTCAGGCGTGTCCTGATTTACTGCGCCAGTCTGACACGGTTGAATGGGACGAAGCGCAGGGAACGTTGAAAGCGTGGCGCAGAATGCGTATTGGACAGTTGACGGTTAGCGTTCAGCCACTGGCGAAACCGTCTGAAGAGGAGCTTCATCAGGCGATGCTGAACGGCATCCGCGATAGAGGTCTGGCCGTCCTTAACTGGACGCCGGAAGCGGAGCAGTTCCGTCTGCGTCTGCACTGTGCGGCGAAATGGTTGCCGGAATATGACTGGCCTGCCGTGGATGAGGCGTCGCTGCTGGCGACTCTGGAAAACTGGTTGCTGCCGCACATGACAGGCGTACAGTCGTTACGGAGTCTGAAATCTCTGAATGTGACTCAGGCGTTACGGGGACTGCTTGACTATGCCATGCTGCAACGTCTGGATAGTGAACTGCCTGGGCATTACACTGTGCCGACGGGAAGCCGAATAACGATTCGTTATCATGAAGATAACCCGCCCGCACTGGCGGTCAGAATGCAGGAAATGTTTGGCGAAGCGAAGACCCCAACCATCGCTCAGGGCCGCGTGTCGCTGGTGCTGGAACTGCTTTCGCCTGCGCAGCGACCGCTACAGATTACGCGCGATTTAAGCGCTTTCTGGCAGGGGGCGTATCGCGAAGTGCAAAAAGAGATGAAGGGCCGTTACCCCAAACATGTCTGGCCGGACGATCCGGCGAATACGGCCCCAACGCGGCGCACGAAGAAGTATTCGTGACGTGTTATACGTTGCCTCCAGGCCGGATAAGGCGTTAATCGCCATCCGGCAAAAGGGTAAATTGAGAGATTTCTTCTTCTGTCGTCTGGCGGAAGAATACAGAATCGGGCCTTTGCGCCTGTATGTTGCGGAGAAAAAGCATGGCGGGGAATGACCGCGAGCCGATTGGACGTAAGGGGAAACCGTCACGTCCTGTGAAACAAAAGGTGAGCCGTCGTCGGCAGCATGACGACGATTATGATGATGACTATGAGGATGAAGAACCGATGCCGCGTAAAGGTAAGGGCAAAGGGCGTAAGCCTCGTGGCAAGCGCGGCTGGCTGTGGCTATTGCTAAAACTGTTTATCGTTTTTGTGGTGCTGTTCGCCATTTACGGCGTCTATCTGGATCAAAAAATCCGCAGCCGTATTGATGGCAAGGTCTGGCAGCTTCCGGCGGCGGTATATGGTCGGATGGTGAACCTTGAGCCAGACATGCCTGTCAGCAAAAACGAGATGGTGAAATTGCTGGAAGCGACGCAGTATCGTCTGGTGACGAAGATGACCCGTCCCGGCGAATTTACCGTGCAGGCCAATAGCATTGAGATGATCCGTCGTCCGTTTGACTTCCCGGACAGCAAAGAAGGGCAGGTGCGCGCACGGCTGACGTTCAGTGACGGGCGTCTGGAAACCATCGTCAATCTGGATAACAACCGCCAGTTTGGCTTCTTCCGCCTCGATCCGCGGCTTATCACTATGCTTTCTTCGCCAAATGGCGAGCAGCGTTTATTCGTCCCGCGCAGCGGTTTCCCGGATCTGCTGGTCGATACGCTGTTGGCGACGGAAGACCGTCATTTCTATGAGCATGATGGCATTAGTCTTTACTCTATCGGGCGTGCGGTGCTGGCCAACCTGACGGCGGGACGCACGGTGCAGGGGGCCAGTACGCTGACCCAGCAGCTGGTGAAGAACCTGTTCCTCTCCAGCGAAAGATCATACTGGCGTAAAGCGAATGAAGCCTACATGGCGCTGATCATGGATGCCCGTTACAGTAAAGATCGTATTCTTGAGCTGTACATGAACGAGGTCTACCTCGGTCAAAGCGGGGATAATGAAATTCGCGGTTTTCCTCTGGCGAGCCTGTATTACTTTGGTCGTCCGGTAGAGGAACTGAGCCTCGATCAGCAGGCGTTACTGGTGGGGATGGTAAAAGGGGCGTCGATTTATAACCCGTGGCGCAACCCGAAACTGGCGCTGGAGCGTCGTAACCTGGTGCTACGCCTGTTACAGCAGCAGAAAATCATCGATCAGGAACTCTATGACATGCTGAGCGCGCGTCCGCTTGGCGTACAGCCGCGCGGCGGCGTTATTTCACCGCAGCCAGCGTTTATGCAGATGGTTCGTCAGGAACTGCAGGCGAAGCTGGGGGATAAAATTAAAGATCTCTCCGGCGTGAAGATCTTCACCACCTTTGACTCCGTGGCGCAGGATGCCGCAGAAAAAGCCGTTGTCGAAGGCATTCCGGCGTTGAAGAAGCAGCGTAAATTGAGCGATCTGGAAACCGCGATGGTGGTAGTGGATCGCTTTAGCGGCGAGGTGCGCGCGATGGTTGGCGGGGCGGAGCCGCAGTATGCCGGCTATAACCGTGCCATGCAGGCGCGCCGTTCCATCGGGTCGCTGGCGAAACCGGCGACCTATCTGACCGCGTTAAGTCAGCCGAACTTATACCGTCTGAACACCTGGATTGCCGATGCGCCGATTTCGCTGCGCCAGCCGAATGGTCAGGTCTGGTCGCCGCAGAACGACGATCGTCGCTACAGCGAAAGCGGGAAAGTGATGCTGGTGGATGCGTTAACTCGCTCAATGAACGTACCGACGGTCAATCTGGGGATGGCGTTAGGTTTACCGGCGGTAACCGATACCTGGACGAAGCTCGGCGTGCCGAAAGATCAGCTCAATCCGGTTCCGGCTATGCTGTTAGGGGCGCTGAACCTGACGCCGATCGAAGTGGCGCAAGCGTTCCAGACTATCGCCAGCGGCGGAAATCGCGCGCCGTTATCAGCGCTGCGTTCGGTTATTGCGGAAGATGGTAAGGTGCTGTACCAAAGTTATCCGCAAGCTGAACGCGCCGTACCGGCACAGGCGGCTTACCTGACGCTCTGGACAATGCAGCAGGTCGTCCAGCGTGGTACGGGGCGTCAGCTTGGCGCGAAATATCCGGGTCTGCATCTGGCGGGTAAAACCGGGACGACAAACAACAATGTCGATACCTGGTTTGCCGGTATCGACGGCAGCCAGGTGACTATCACCTGGGTAGGCCGTGATAACAACCAGCCGACGAAATTGTACGGCGCCAGCGGCGCGATGGCGATTTACCAGCGCTATCTGGCGAACCAGACGCCGACGCCTTTAGTTCTGACGCCGCCGGAAGATGTGGTGGATATGGGCGTTGATTACGACGGTAATTTTGTCTGTAGCGGCGGTATGCGCACTCTGCCGGTCTGGACGGACGATCCAAATACGCTGTGCCAGCAGGGCGAGATGATGCAGCAGCAACAGCAGCCGTCAGGCAATCCGTTCGATCAGTCGTCTCAGCCGCAGCAGCCTGCGCAGCAACAGCCGCCGAAAGAAGAGAAGAGCGACGGCGTTGCTGGCTGGATTAAGGAGATGTTCGGCGGCAATTAATCACGGTAATAGTGCCGGGTGGCGCTGTGCTTACCCGGTCTACACCGTTACGACTCCATTATGTGCGACGTAGGCCGAATAAGACGCTTACGTCGCCATCCGGCAAATCCTCCATAAATAACATTTCAGTCTAATTTATTAACCCTTCCTTTTCATCTGGTTGTTTCTTAACCCCTTAGTTTTCGTAGGGCCGCGTATCGCTTGCCATTGCGACGATATTTCGCCTATCATGCTGCGGTTATAATAATAATTATCGTTTACGTTATCATTCACTTTCATCAGAGATATACCAATGGCGCGTCTTAAAACTGCTCAGCCAAACTCTTCACTGCGTAAAATCGCAGTTGTAGTAGCCACAGCGGTTAGCGGCATGTCTGTCTATGCACAGGCGGCGGTTCAACCGAAAGAAGAAACCATTACCGTAACCGCAGCGCCTGCCGCGCAGGAAAGTGCCTGGGGACCGGCGGCAACCATCGCTGCAAGACAATCCGCCACGGCAACCAAAACGGACACGCCGATTCAAAAGGTGCCGCAGTCTATTTCTGTTGTTACCGCCGAAGAGATGGCGTTGCATCAGCCAAAGTCGGTTAAAGAAGCGTTGAGTTATACCCCTGGCGTTGCCGTGGGCACTCGTGGCGCGTCCAATACTTACGACTACCTGATCATTCGCGGTTTCGCCGCTGATGGCCAAAGCCAGAATAACTATCTGAATGGCCTGAAAATGCAGGGCAACTTCTATAATGATGCGGTGATAGACCCGTATATGCTGGAACGCGCGGAAGTGATGCGTGGTCCGGTTTCCGTTCTGTACGGGAAAAGTAGCCCTGGCGGTTTGCTGAATATGGTTAGCAAGCGTCCGACGACGGAGCCGCTGAAAGAAATTCAGTTCAAGATGGGTACTGACAGCCTGTTCCAGACTGGTTTTGACTTCAGCGACGCGCTGGATGAAGAGGGCGTATATTCTTATCGTTTGACCGGTCTGGCGCGTTCCGCCAATGCGCAGCAGGATCGCGCGGAAGAGCAGCGCTATGCGATTGCGCCAGCGTTCACCTGGCGTCCGGATGACAAGACGAACTTTACGTTTCTCTCTTACTTCCAGAATGAACCAGAGACGGGTTACTACGGCTGGCTGCCGAAAGAGGGAACGGTTGAGCCGCTGCCAAACGGTAAACGTCTGCCAACAGATTTCAACGAAGGAGCGAAAAACAATACCTATTCTCGTAATGAGAAGATGGTAGGGTACAGCTTCGATCATGAATTCAACGACACCTTTACCGTGCGCCAGAATTTGCGCTATGCCGAGAATAAAGTCTCGCAAAATAGCGTCTATGGTTACGGCGTTTGTTCCGATCCGGCAAACCGTGACAGCAAGCAGTGCGCGGCATTAGCGCCAGCGGACAAAGGTCATTATCTGGCTCGTAAATATGTTGTTGACGACGAGAAACTGCAAAACTTCTCCGTTGATACTCAGTTGCAAAGTAAATTTGCCACCGGTGAGGTAGATCACACGCTGCTGACCGGCGTCGACTTTATGCGTATGCGTAATGATATCAATGCCTGGTTTGGCTACGACGACTCCGTACCTCTGCTTGACCTCTATAACCCGGTGTACACTGATTTCGACTTTGCTTCGCGAGATCCAGCAACATCCGGCCCGTACCAGATTTTGAATAAGCAAAAGCAAACGGGTCTGTACGTCCAGGACCAGGCACAGTGGGATAAAGTCCTGGTAACATTGGGTGGGCGTTATGACTGGGCCGATCAAGAGTCTCTGAATCGCACTACTGGCATCACATCTAAACGTGATGATAAGCAGTTTACCTGGCGTGGTGGTGTTAACTATCTGTTTGATAATGGAATAACGCCTTACTTCAGTTATAGTGAGTCGTTTGAGCCGGCTTCACAGACGGGAGAGAACGGGAAAATATTTGCACCTTCGAAAGGTAAGCAGTATGAAGCGGGGGTTAAATATGTACCGAATGATCGGCCGATAGTCATTACCGGTGCGGTCTATCAGTTGACCAAAACCAACAACCTGATGGCTGATCCGGCGGGGTCTTTCTTCTCGGTTGAAGGCGGTGAAATTCGCGCCCGCGGCGTGGAACTAGAAGCGAAAGCGGCGCTTTCTGCAAGCATCAACGTCGTGGGTTCTTACACCTATACTGACGCCGAATACACGACGGATACGACTTATAAAGGTAATACTCCTGCACAGGTACCAAAGCATATGGCGTCGTTGTGGGGCGATTACACTTTCTTTGATGGTCCATTGTCCGGTTTAACGCTGGGGACTGGCGGGCGTTTCACGGGGTCAAGCTATGGCGATCCGGCAAACTCCTTTAAAGTAGGGAGTTATACGGTTGTCGATGCATTGGTACGTTATGACCTTGCGCGCGTAGGCATGGCAGGCTCCAACGTTGCCCTTCATGTCAATAATCTGTTTGATCGCGAATACGTCGCCAGCTGCTTCCAGACCTACGGCTGTTTCTGGGGCGCAGAACGTCAGGTCGTTGCAACGGCAACCTTCCGTTTCTAATTTCTCTTTGGGCACGGCTTGCCGTGCCCGTTTTACAAGTTGGCTGCGATGCAGGAAAACCACATTCATTCCGATACCACCTTTGCGCTGCGAAGCGTCGCCTTTCGTGTGCCGGGCCGCACGCTTTTACACCCCCTCTCGTTAACGTTTCCCGCAGGTCGAGTCACCGGACTTATTGGCCATAATGGTTCCGGTAAATCCACGCTGTTAAAAATGCTGGGCCGCCATCAGCCGCCTTCCGAAGGGGATATTCTGCTCGACAATCAGCCGCTGGCGAGCTGGAGCAGCAAGGCGTTTGCCCGCAAAGTTGCCTATCTGCCTCAACAATTGCCGCAGGCGGAAGGAATGACGGTGCGCGAACTGGTAGCGATTGGCCGCTATCCGTGGCACGGCGCGTTGGGACGCTTTGGCGTCGCGGACCGGGAAAAAGTAGACGAGGCGATTACGCTGGTCGGCTTAAAACCGCTGGCGCATCGTCTGGTAGACAGCCTTTCCGGCGGTGAACGCCAGCGCGCGTGGATTGCCATGCTGGTCGCGCAGGATAGCCGTTGTCTGCTGCTGGATGAGCCGACGTCAGCGCTGGATATCGCCCATCAGGTGGACGTGCTGGCGCTGGTGCATCGTTTAAGCCAGCAGCGCGGGCTGACGGTGGTTGCGGTGCTGCACGATATCAACATGGCGGCCCGCTACTGTGATTATTTAGTCGCGCTACGCGGCGGTGAAATGATTGCGCAAGGAACGCCTGCGGAACTGATGCGCAGTGACACGCTGGAACGGATTTACGGTATCCCGATGGGTATCCTTCCGCATCCGGCGGGCGCGGCACCTGTGAGTTTTGTGTATTAATGCGTGATTTATATCCTCTGACTCGCCGCCGTTTATTAACGGCGATGGCGCTCTCGCCGCTGCTGTGGCAAATGAATACGGCGCAGGCTGCCGCTATCGATCCCCGCCGGATTGTGGCGCTGGAGTGGCTGCCGGTTGAGCTGCTGCTGGCGCTCGGTATTACGCCGTATGGCGTGGCGGATGTGCCAAATTATAAGCTGTGGGTTAGCGAACCGCCGTTGCCGGATTCGGTGATTGATGTGGGTCTTCGCACTGAACCCAATCTCGAACTGCTGACGGAGATGAAGCCGTCGTTTATGGTCTGGTCGGCAGGTTACGGACCCTCGCCGGAGAAACTGGCGCGGATCGCGCCGGGGCGCGGGTTCGATTTTAGCGACGGCAAAAAGCCGCTGGCGGTGGCCCGACGTTCGCTGGTTGAACTGGCGCAGACGCTGAATCTGGAAGCTGCGGCAGAAAAACATCTGGCGCAATACGATCGCTTCATCGCCAGCCAGAAGCCGCATTTTATCCGCCGCGGGGGGCGTCCGTTACTGATGACGACGCTTATCGATCCGCGGCATATGCTGGTGCTCGGCCCGAATTGCTTGTTCCAGGAGGTGCTGGACGAGTATGGCATTGTCAATGCCTGGCAGGGTGAAACCAACTTTTGGGGCAGTACGGCGGTCAGCCTCGATCGGCTGGCGATGTATAAAGAAGCGGATGTGATCTGCTTCGATCACGGGAATAGCACCGATATGAACGCGCTGATGGCAACGCCGCTGTGGCAGGCCATGCCGTTTGTCCGCGCCGGGCGCTTTCACCGGGTGCCCGCCGTTTGGTTCTATGGCGCGACCCTCTCCACGATGCATTTTGTCCGCATCCTGAATAACGTGTTGGGAGGCAAAGCGTGAGCAGAAAACGTGAAATGCCGGATGGCGGCGCGAAAAATGCCTTATCCGACCTACGGTTCGGGCGCTTTGTAGGCCGGATAAGGCGAAGCCGCCATCCGGCGTTGCTGTTATTGGCGCTGTTTGTTGCCGCCTGCTGGCTGACATGGGTTAACTTCTCCGTTGCGCTACCGCGCAGCCAGTGGCAACAGGCTATCTGGTCACCGGATATCGACATCATTGAGCAGATGATTTTTCATTACAGCCTGCTGCCAAGACTGGCGATTTCGCTGCTGGTGGGCGCGGGGCTTGGGCTGGTAGGCGTCCTGTTCCAGCAAGTATTGCGTAACCCGCTGGCGGAACCGACCACGCTGGGCGTGGCGACCGGCGCGCAATTGGGGATCACGGTGACTACGCTATGGGCGATTCCCGGCGCGCTGACCACACAGTTTGCCGCCCTGACGGGAGCCTGCATTGTCGGCGCGCTGGTGTTCGGCGTGGCGTGGGGCAAACGTCTGTCGCCGGTAACCCTAATCCTCGCCGGGCTGGTGGTCAGCCTCTATTGTGGCGCAATCAACCAGTTACTGGTGATTTTCCACCACGATCAGTTGCAAAGCATGTTTTTATGGAGCACCGGAACGCTAACGCAAACCGACTGGAGCGGCGTGCAGCGTCTGTGGCCGCAGTTGCTGGGCGGTGTGATGCTCACATTATTGTTGCTACGTCCGATGACGCTGATGGGGCTGGATGACGGCGTTGCGCGTAATCTGGGTCTGGCGCTGTCGTTAGCGCGTCTGGCGGCGCTGTCGCTGGCGATTGTGTTGAGCGCGCTGCTGGTCAACGCGGTGGGCATTATCGGTTTTATCGGCCTGTTTGCGCCGCTGCTGGCGAAAATGCTTGGCGCAAGACGTCTGCTGGCGCGCCTGATGCTGGCGCCGCTCATTGGGGCGCTTATTTTATGGCTATCCGATCAGATTATCCTTTGGCTCACCCGCGTATGGATGGAGGTCTCCACCGGGTCAGTGACGGCGTTAATCGGCGCGCCGCTGCTCCTGTGGCTGCTGCCGCGGCTTAAAAGCATGAGCGCGCCGGATATGAACGCCAGCGATCGTGTGGCGGCGGAGCGTCGGCATGTCCTCGCTTTTGCCGTTGCCGGTGGCGTGCTCTTGCTGCTGGCAACATGGGGCGCGCTCTCTTTTGGTCGCGACGCGCACGGCTGGACGTGGGCGAGCGGAACGCTGCTTGAAGAACTGATGCCGTGGCGCTGGCCGCGGATACTGGCGGCGTTAATAGCGGGCGTCATGCTGGCGGTGGCGGGCTGCATTATTCAGCGTCTGACCGGTAATCCAATGGCCAGCCCGGAAGTGCTGGGGATCAGTTCCGGAGCCGCGTTTGGCGTGGTGTTGATGCTGTTTTTGGTGCCGGGGAATGCTTTCGGTTGGCTACTGCCTGCCGGAAGCCTGGGCGCGGCGGCGACACTGCTGATTATTATGATAGCCGCCGGGCGCGGCGGTTTCTCACCGCAACGGATGTTGCTGGCGGGGATGGCGCTCAGCACCGCGTTTACCATGCTGCTAATGATGCTCCAGGCGAGCGGCGACCCGCGGATGGCGGAAGTATTGACCTGGATCGCAGGCTCTACCTATAACGCCACTGGCGGGCAGGTTACGCGAACCGCGATCGTAATGGTGATTTTGCTGGCCATTGTGCCGTTGTGTCGCCGCTGGTTAACGATTTTGCCTCTGGGCGGCGATGCCGCGCGTGCGGTGGGCATGGCGCTTACGCCGTCGCGTATCGCGCTGCTGGCGCTGGCGGCTTGTTTGACGGCAACCGCGACGATGACCATTGGGCCGCTGAGTTTCGTTGGACTGATGGCGCCGCATATTGCGCGGATGCTTGGTTTTCGCCGGACGATGCCGCATATGGTCATCTCGGCGCTGGCAGGGGGCGTTCTACTGGTCTTTGCCGACTGGTGCGGCAGGATGGCGCTATTTCCGTATCAGATCCCGGCGGGACTGCTTTCAAGCTTTATTGGCGCGCCGTACTTTATCTATTTGCTACGTAAACAGAGCCGGTAAAAAAAGCTGTGCCACATTTATGTCGGGTGGCGGCCATGCTCAACCCGACCTACAAATTACACAATATCAATATGTTGTGGCAATATTTTGTAGACCTAAAAATAGCTGAACGCTATCAGCGTGCGAAAGCTGTCCTGTCACGTTTTATCGAGGGAACTCTGCTTTTATGTTCAGCAAGAAGCAGGGGTTATTTCTGTATCGATAAGTCATGTGCTATTTCAGTGGCGCGCCGCTGTCTCCTGAACAGGGTGACTAATTTCAACATATCCAGGCCCGAAACGTTGATGATAAATTGCGGCATGATCTATCCAATAATAAGAATTACCGGTTTCGGTATTAAAGCCTTTTTAAATATTAAGATGTGGATGCCGCATCTTTAATGCATCTCGTAAATTAATTTTAATTTAATAATAAGTTTTCATTATAAAACCTCGATAATAAAATATTGTTTTTTTATCGAAGTAATAAAAACAACTCTATTAAAATAAATTAATTGCCACGAGTAAACAAAAAAAATGTAACTTAGCATTTTTTGATTTTTTTAATGGAATTTATACAAAAAATAAATCTTATGCATCATTGCTATATACTCAGTACTGTAATTCTGATCTTTTTTTATTCATTTTGACATGTTTATTGTTTTTTTGGCTCTCCCGTCTTGCTTGTTTTGTTTGTTTTTTGAACGATAAAAAATATTTATTATTTAATGCTGATGATCCTTTAAATAAAAAACACTTGTCTTTGGGTTTTTAATGGAAAATACTTTGCCGCGCCTAAGGGATGTTATTTATTAACGTGTTGTTTGCTTCTTTTGAATGTTGCATCGGGAATTTCATAACTCGTCATATAATATATATCTACCCATATAAACATGGGGTATTGAGTATAGCTCCGTGTGAATAGCGTAAAAATACTCACCAACTTTTAATAAGGATGAAAAATGAATACAGCAGTAAAAGCTGCGGTTGCTGCCGCACTGGTTATGGGTGTTTCCAGCTTTGCCAATGCTGCGGGCAGTAATACTGGTACGGTGACTTTTACCGGTACTATTGAAGATTCACCGTGTTCAATCGTGGTTGGCGACGAACACCAGACCGTTAACCTGGGCCATATCGGTACCGGTTCTCTGATGGGCGGTAAAGAATCTTCAAAAGTCGATTTCCATATCGGTCTGGAAAACTGCGCATTCACCACTGAGAAAGAAGCGTCTACCGTTTTCTCTGCCATCGGTAACGAATCCAGCGCTAATCCGGGCAGCGTTGCGCTGATGCGTATCGGCGGCGGCGAAATGGCGGGTTCCAGCATTGTCATCGGCAACCACCTGGGTTCCGCGATCAAATTGGGCGACGCTTACAGCGAAAACCTGACGATGAACGGCAGCGTTGCGGCGGCGAAACAGACTCTTAACTTCAAAGCCTGGGTGAAAGGCGATTCCGCTGCCACCACTATCGATACCGGCGAATTCAGCAGCACCGTAAACTTCACGATCAGCTATCTGTAAGTGAAATATCATCCTGCGGCAGTCTGCCGCAGGATAATGCTCAAAGTAAAAAAATAGATTATATATTTCAGGGATAGATTGTCTGATGGCTCACTATAAAAAATTTCGTCTGAGCACGCTTGCGGCCGTGGTGGGTATTGTTCTGGCTGTCGGTCCGGAAAATAGCTACGCGGAAGCGCCCATTCAATTTAATACCCGATTTCTTGATGTTAAAGATGATGCCAGCCTGGATCTCTCCCGTTTTTCCCGTAAAGGCTACATTATGCCGGGGAGCTATCATCTCCAGGTGCTGGTCAATCAGAGTCAAATTGCCCAGGATAATATTATTACGTATTCCGTTGATAATAACGATCCTGATAATACATATCCCTGTTTATCGCCTGAACTGGTATCGCTGCTGGGGTTAAAACCTGAAATAGCAGATAAAATGATCTGGATAAATGCCGGTCAGTGTCTGCAACCAGAACAACTGGAAGGGATGGAAACCCAAACGGATTTAAGCCAGTCAACGCTGACGGTGATTATTCCGCAGGCCTATCTGGAATACAGCGATGAAGAGTGGGATCCACCTTCCCGCTGGGATGAAGGGATTCCCGGCGTGTTATTTGACTACAACGTTAACAGCCAGTGGCGACATGCTGAACATGATGACGGCGATGAATATGACATCAGCGGCAACGGCACGGTGGGTGCCAACCTCGGCGCGTGGCGTTTGCGCGCGGACTGGCAGGCTAACTATCGTCACGAAAATGACAGCGAAGATAAAGACAACTTTGGCTCCAGTTCCGAACAGAACTGGGACTGGAACCGCTATTACGCCTGGCGGGCGATCCCGCAGCTCCGGGCACAGCTAACGCTGGGCGAAGGATCGCTGGAATCCGATATTTTCGACGGCTTTAACTATGTTGGCGGCAGCCTTATTACCGACGATCAGATGTTACCGCCTAATCTGCGCGGCTACGCCCCGGATATATCAGGCGTGGCGCGCACCAACGCCAAAGTCACCGTGACCCAGCGCGGGCGGGTGATTTATGAGTCGCAGGTCCCGGCAGGGCCGTTTCGCATTCAGGATATTAATGAAACGGTATCCGGCGATCTACACGTCAAAATTGAAGAACAAAGCGGTCAGGTGCAGGAATATGACGTCAGCACCGCCTCCATTCCGTTTCTGACCCGTCCCGGCCAGGTGCGCTACAAGTTGGCCGCCGGGCGACCGCAGGACTGGGATCACAATATGGAAGGCGGCTTTTTCACTTCAGCCGAAGCCTCCTGGGGGATCGCTAACGGCTGGTCGCTGTACGGCGGCGCCATCGGCGAGCAGGATTATCAGGCGCTGGCGTTAGGACTGGGGCGCGATCTGGCGCTGCTGGGCGCGTTTTCCGTCGATGTCACCCATTCCCGTGCGACGCTGCCAGAGGGTAGCGCCTACGGCGACGGCACCATTCAGGGTAACTCGTTCCGTGCCAGCTACGCTAAAGATTTTGATGATATAGACAGCCGTCTGACGTTTGCTGGTTATCGCTTTTCCGAAGAAAACTACATGACGATGGACGAGTTTATCGATACGCATAATGACGATAACGATCGTCAGCGCACCGGCCACGATAAAGAGATGTATACCCTGACGTACAGCCAGAACTTTTCGGCAATAAACGTCAACGCCTATATCAACTACACCCATCGCACCTACTGGAACCAACCCAACCAGGACAGCTATAACCTGACGCTGTCGCACTATTTCGATGTCGGCGAGGTGCGCGGGATCAGTCTGTCGGTGAACGGTTTTCGCAACGAATATGACAATGAACGCGATGACGGCGTGTACGTCTCGCTCAGTATTCCGTGGGGCAACAACCGCACGCTGAGCTACAACGGCTCCTTTAGCGATGACAACAACAGCAATCAGGTCGGCTATTACGAGCGCATTGACGATCGCAATAACTACCAGATCAACGCTGGCCGCGCGGATAACGGCGCGACTCTCGACGGCTATTACCGTCATCAAGCGAGCTATGCCGACATTGACGTCAGTGCGAACTATCAGGAAGGCGACTATACCTCCGGCGGGCTGAACATCCAGGGCGGCGCGACGCTGACTGCTAAAGGCGGGGCGCTGCACCGTACCAGCGTCAACGGCGGCTCGCGGCTGCTGGTGGATGTCGGCGATGAAGCGAACGTACCCATCTCCGGCTACAGCACGCCGGTATATACCAACGCGTTTGGTAAAGCCGTCATTGTTGACGTCAACGACTACTACCGCAACCAGGTGAAAATCGACATTACCCAGTTGCCGGAAGACGCGGAAGCAACCCTCTCCATCGCTCAGGCGACCCTGACGGAAGGGGCGATCGGTTATCGCCGCCTGGAGGTGCTCAGCGGTAAAAAAGCCATGGCCAGTATCCGCCTGCGCGATGGCGGCACGCCGCCCTTCGGCGCGGAGGTTTACAACAGTCGCCAGCAACAGTTAGGGATCGTAGGTGAAGACGGCAGCGTTTATCTGATCGGCATTAACCCCGGCGAGCGGTTGCAGGTGACATGGGAAGGTAAAACGCAGTGTGAAGCGGCGTTGCCCGACCCGCTGCCGGGCGATCTGTTTAGCGGCCTGCTGCTGCCGTGCATCGGCGACGCTTCATCACCTGAGGCAACGCAGCCCGCAGAGAAACCATTACTCCAGCTTCATACGCAGCGGCTGACGTCTTCAACGCAACCCGAAGCGCTCTCTTCTCGTTATCCAACACATTGATTCAGGAAATCGCATTCATGATGCCATTAAAACGTTATAACCTGGCCGCTGTTTTGCTGCTTTTGCTGGGCGGCTACGGTAGCGCTCAGGCCGCCATCGCGCCCGATCGCACCCGCCTGGTGTTTCGCGGCGAAGATAAATCGATAAGCGTCGATCTGAAAAACGCCAACAGCAAACTGCCCTATCTGGCGCAGTCCTGGGTGGAAGATGAGAAGGGCGTCAAAATCACCTCACCTTTAATCGTCGTCCCACCGGTCCAGCGCATTGAGCCGTCGGCAATCGGACAGGTCAAAATTCAGGGGATGCCGGCGCTGGCGTCGCTCCCCCAGGATCGGGAAACCCTTTTTTATTACAACGTGCGCGAAATTCCGCCGCAAAGCGACAAGCCCAATACGCTGCAAATCGCCCTGCAAACGCGCATCAAAGTTTTTTACCGTCCGCAGGCGCTATCGAAAATCGATATGCAGCATCCATGGCAATACAAGATCACCCTTCAGCGTCAGGGCAATGGCTATCAGGTGAGCAATCCGACCGGTTACTACGTGGTGTTAAGCAACGCCAGCAACCGCATGGACGGCACACCGGCCAGAGGCTTTAGCCCATTAGTGATTGCACCAAAAAGCAACGTGACGCTGGGAGGGGACGCCAGTGAATTAGGTCACTCGCCTGTGCTGACTTACGTCAACGATTATGGCGCGCGGTTACCGCTGATTTTTAACTGTACTGACAACAGTTGTGCGGTAGATGAAGCAAAAAGCAGAAAGTCGTAACCGACAAGGAGACGCAAGATGAGGCAATGGCGGTTACGGCTGGGCACGGTAACGTGTGCGGCCATGCTGAGTGCGGTCAGTATGCCGCTGGCAGCAGGAAGTAAGACGGTCAACATGACGCTGACGATAGTCGTTAATGCCGCGCCGCCCTGTACTGTGACCGGCGGTGAGGTGGAATTTGGCAATGTGTTGACGACGAAAGTGGACGGAGTGAATTACCGGCAGGCGGTGGGCTATCGCCTGAGCTGTAACGGCAGAGTGAGCGATTACCTGAAGTTACAGATTCAGGGGAATGCGGTGACTATCAATGGCGAGTCGGTATTGCAAACCGATGTCGATGGATTGGGTATCCGACTGCAAACCGCCACGGATGGCGCGCTGATTTCACCCGGCAATACGCAATGGTTGTCATTTCAATACAGCGGCGGCAGCGGTCCGGCCATTGAGGCAATTCCCGTCAAAAATAATGGCGTAACGTTAACAGGTGGCGCGTTTAACGCAGGCGCCACGTTGGTGGTGGATTACCAATGAAAAAAATGGCTTTGATAGTGTTAATAAGCAGCAGTTTTGCCGCGCAGTCGGCTGAGAACCTTAAGTTTCACGGCACATTAATTTCACCGCCGAATTGTACGATTAACAATGATCAGACGATCGACGTTGAGTTCGGTAACCTGCTGATTAATAAAATAGATGGTACGCGTTATGCGCAGAATGTTCCGTATGAGATCACCTGTGATTCAACGGTACGCGATGAGACGATGGCGATGACCCTGACGCTAAGCGGTTCCGTGAGTGATTTTAATCCGGCGGCGGTAAACACCAGCGTGGCGGGGCTGGGGATTGAACTCAGGCAGAACGACCAACCCTTTACGTTGGGGTCCACCATTACGGTGAATGAACAGTCGATACCTGTTCTGAAAGCCATACCGGTTAAAAAGAGCGGTGCTTCGCTGAAAGAAGGCGGCTTCGATGCGACGGCAACATTACAGGTGGATTATCAGTAATGGCTAAAAGACAGGCGTTATTACACGGCGCGGCCTGCATCCTCTGTGGGGCGCTGATATTGCCGGTCTCAGCGGCAGATAATCTGCATTTTTCCGGTAGCCTGGTGGCCAGTCCTTGCACGCTCACGATGCAGGGGACGGGGATTGCCGAAGTCGATTTTTCGTCGCTTGACAGTTCTGATTTCACTCCCGACGGCCAGTCTGCTCGTAAGCCTCTGGTGTTTGAGCTCACGGATTGCGATTCGGCGCTGAGTAACGGGGTGCAGGTGACTTTCACTGGAACCGAAGCGACCGGAATGCGCGGTATCCTGGCCATCGATAGCCATTCAGGCGCTTCCGGGATCGGGATTGGTATTGAAACGCTATCCGGCGTTCCCGTGGGCATGAACGATGAAGAGGGGGCGATATTCACGCTGGTGACGGGGAATAACGCGCTAAGCCTGAATGCCTGGGTACAACGTCTTCCTGGCGAAGATCTGGTTCCGGGAACGTTCTTCGCAAGCGCACTAGTTACATTTGAGTATTTATGATGAAAATAATACGGACTTTATTTTTGCTGCTGATTGCCGTTTATGGCAGTTCGGTAGTGGCTAAACCCATGCTGAAAGCGACGTTTTCAAGTACCACGCTCTATTACGGCATAGGTCCGAGTACCTTCGATCGCTCGATTCTGCTGAATGTGATGGTGGATACGCATGACGGAGTATACTATGGCACCTGGCAGCTAGGAGGGGTTTTTAAAAATCGTCCGGTACCCTTACAATCCTGGTCGGGGCCAGAGCCCGCGCCGACGGTTGTGTTACGCGATTTCGATAACAGCGTTGCGCGCTCCAGTTGCCAGAATATGCCAGCGAGTTGGCACGATTGTGGCTCTTTTACCGTGGATATTACGGTACAAAGCGATGACTATGGTTGCCCCTGGCTGGCAACGAGTCGTGTCACTGCTGCTGATGGTATCTCTGGCGAAACGTATTCCCCGCCGGATACGCGCAGTTCAGTTTGCCCGAAAGTTCCCGTTGATACTTTTGATATCTCCTGGGATGCGAACGTTTCGAAACAGAAAACAACCCTCATGCTTGATGCCACCGGTGGCACGGTGAATCGCACGTTACATACCTATTTGATGGAGGGGGGGAAACTTTGCGATGGCAGCAAATTTGACGACCGTGGCGCTTATTGCCGTTTTGTCTCATCGGGTATTACGCTCAATGTGCTGGGCTGCGACCAGTCGAGCGTCACGACCAGCGCCGTTGATCATCCGATAACCGATGTTGAGCTTCATGACATTAATGTGGCGGTGAACACCCGCAACATTGGCTCCGGGCAGTTCACGTCGACCTGTAGCTTCCAGTATATTATTGATGAGCTTTAGGGTGTCTGGTGCGGTTCAGGCTAACCTGCGATGAACCAATAAAAAGCCGGGTGGCGGCTTCGCCTTACCCGGCCTACGTTGTTTCTGGACGTTCTCTTTTACAGCGTCGCAAACACCCGACGCGCGGCGTCAATAGTATTATTAATGTCGTCCATGCTGTGTGCGACCGACATAAAGCCCGCCTCAAACGCCGATGGCGCCAGATACACGCCTTCCTCCAGCATCAGGTGGAAGAAACGCTTAAAGCGTTCCACGTCGCACGCCATCACGTCCTGATAGCAGGTTACGCTCTCAGCGTCGGTGAAGAAAATCCCGAACATGCCGCCGACATGGTTAACCACCAGCGGAATATTCGCTTCTTCGGCAGCTTCCAGCAAACCTTCCGCCAGACGGGTGGTGAGCTCATCCAGCGTTTCATGAATGCCGGGTTGGGCGACTTCATTCAGGCAGGCGAAACCGGCCGCCATCGCAATCGGGTTGCCGGAAAGGGTGCCCGCCTGGTAAACCGGGCCCGTCGGCGCCAGCGCATCCATTACATCGCGACGACCGCCAAACGCGCCTACCGGCATCCCGCCGCCGATGATTTTACCCAGACAGGTCAGGTCAGGCACGACGCCGTAGTAATCCTGGGCTCCGGCCAGCGCTACGCGAAAACCGGTCATCACTTCGTCGATAATCAGCAGCGCGCCGAACTCATCGCACAAGGCGCGCAGGCCCGGCAGGAATTCCGGCAGCGGCGGGACGCAGTTCATATTGCCCGCCACGGGTTCGACGATGATACAGGCGATTTCCTGCGGATATTGTTCAAACGCCGCGCGTACTGACGCCAGATTGTTATAAGTGCAGGTCAGCGTATGTTTCGCGAAATCTGCCGGCACGCCCGGCGAGTTCGGCTGACCAAGCGTCAGCGCGCCAGAACCGGCTTTGACCAGCAGGCAGTCGGCATGGCCATGGTAGCAGCCTTCGAATTTGATAATCTTATCGCGGCCAGTAAAACCACGCGCCAGGCGAATAGCGCTCATGGTCGCTTCGGTGCCGGAGTTCACCATGCGCACCATGTCCATGGTCGGCACCAGGTTGGTGACCAGTTCCGCCATTTTCACTTCCATTTCGGTTGGCGCGCCGAAGCTTAAACCGCGCTCCGCAGCTTCAATCACCGCATTGCGGATAGCCGGATGGTTATGCCCCAGTACCATTGGCCCCCAGGAACCGACATAGTCGATATACGCTTTGCCATCGACATCATAAAGATAAGCGCCGTCCGCTTTTTCGATAAACAGCGGGGTGCCGCCCACGCCAGTGAAGGCGCGAACAGGGGAGTTCACGCCGCCGGGGATCAGCTCGCGGGCCGCGCTATAGAGATTTTCAGACTTACTCATGGAAAGATTCCTGGTTCGTAGAAAAAGTGAATACCCGCTATTCTAAGTTATTCAGAGAAGGTTATGAAAGTTTTACGCATTTGAAACAATACGATTTGCAGGGGATTTTCGCGGCGTTGGCGAGTAGAATGCCGACTTTAGATTTGTATTACCAATTAATGATCTTCTGATGAAAACAGACACTTCCACCTTTTTAGCTCAACAAATTGTGCGTTTACGGCGCAGAGATCAGATTCGCCGGTTGATGCAGCGGGATAAAACGCCGCTGGCCATTCTGTTCATGGCGGCCGTTGTCGGCACGCTTACCGGACTGGTTGGCGTCGCCTTTGAAAAGGCGGTTTCCTGGGTACAAAACATGCGCATTGGCGCGCTGGTTCAGGTCGCGGACCATGCGTTTTTGCTTTGGCCGCTGGCCTTTATCCTTTCGGCGTTACTGGCGATGGTCGGCTACTTTTTGGTGCGAAAATTTGCGCCGGAAGCCGGCGGCTCGGGTATCCCGGAAATTGAAGGCGCGCTTGAGGAGTTACGTCCGGTGCGCTGGTGGCGCGTGTTGCCGGTGAAGTTTATCGGCGGGATGGGAACGTTGGGCGCAGGAATGGTATTAGGGCGCGAAGGGCCAACGGTGCAAATCGGGGGCAACCTGGGGCGCATGGTGCTGGATGTTTTTCGTATGCGCAGCGCCGAAGCGCGGCATACGTTGCTGGCGACTGGCGCGGCGGCGGGGCTCTCTGCGGCGTTTAACGCGCCGCTGGCGGGTATCCTGTTTATTATTGAAGAGATGCGCCCGCAGTTTCGCTACAACCTGATTTCGATTAAAGCGGTGTTTACCGGCGTCATCATGTCGAGCATTGTGTTCCGCATATTTAACGGCGAAGCGCCGATTATTGAAGTCGGCAAACTGTCTGATGCGCCGGTTAACACACTGTGGTTATACCTTATCCTCGGCATTATTTTTGGCTGCGTCGGGCCGGTATTTAATTCGCTGGTGCTGCGTACCCAGGATATGTTTCAGCGCTTTCATGGCGGCGAAATTAAAAAATGGGTGCTTATGGGCGGCGCGATCGGCGGCCTGTGCGGTATTCTGGGGTTGATTGAGCCGGAAGCGGCAGGCGGCGGATTTAACCTTATTCCTATCGCCGCGGCAGGTAATTTTAGCGTCGGGCTACTGCTGTTCATCTTTATTGCCCGGGTGGTCACGACGCTGCTTTGCTTTTCTTCCGGCGCGCCGGGGGGCATTTTCGCCCCGATGCTGGCGCTGGGAACGCTGCTTGGTACGGCCTTCGGTATGGCGGCGGCAGTGCTTTTCCCGCAGTATCACCTGGAGGCCGGTACCTTTGCGATTGCCGGGATGGGGGCGCTGATGGCGGCGTCGGTGCGCGCCCCGCTGACGGGGATTGTGCTGGTGCTGGAGATGACCGATAACTACCAGCTCATTTTGCCAATGATTATCACCTGTCTTGGCGCGACACTATTAGCGCAGTTTTTGGGCGGGAAACCGTTATACTCAACCATCCTGGCGCGCACTCTGGCGAAGCAGGATGCGGAACAGGCGGCGAAAAACCAGAATGCGCCTGCGGGCGAGAATACTTGAACGAATTACCAGGGTATTAGATAATGACTGCCAATATTGGGTGAAAATTTATCCAATTACCGATGTCGTTTGGAGCAAAATATGAGTGATGACGTAGCGCTGCCGCTGCAGTTTACCGACGCAGCAGCGAATAAAGTAAAAAGTCTTATCGCTGACGAAGATAACCCGAATCTGAAATTGCGCGTGTATATCACCGGCGGTGGTTGCAGCGGCTTCCAGTATGGTTTTACCTTTGACGATCAGGTTAACGAAGGGGATATGACCATCGAAAAACAGGGCGTTGGCCTGGTGGTTGACCCGATGAGTTTGCAGTATCTGGTGGGTGGTTCGGTCGATTATACCGAAGGCCTGGAAGGTTCCCGCTTCATTGTAACCAACCCGAATGCGAAAAGTACCTGCGGGTGTGGCTCTTCCTTCAGCATTTGATTGCTGTTCGTTGTGCCGGATGGCGACGCGAGCGTCTTATCCGGCCTTGTATCCTGAACAGATAGCTGATTAGCTGTCAGCTATCTGAAACGGGAGAAGCTTGTATCCGGCCTGAAGACTCTGAGCTTCCGATGTAGCTTAAGCCTCCCGTTTCACCTTTCACG